>NZ_JBWKEQ010000087.1:0-21069 GCF_056435365.1 Kitasatospora sp. NPDC043949
CCCCCCCCCCCCCCCCCCCCCCCCCCCCCCCCCCCCCCCCCCCCCCCCCCCCCCCCCCCCCCCCCCCCCCCCCCCCCCCCCCCCCCCCCCGCCGTACGGTCGACGACCGGTCGACCTAGATGAAGCCGTCCAGCTCGCGCAGCAGCGCGGCCTTCGGACGGGCGCCGGTGATGGACTTCACCGGCTCGCCGCCCTTGTAGAGGATCAGGGTCGGGATCGAGATGACGCCGTACTGGGCGGCGGTCGCCTGGTTGGCGTCCACGTCCAGCTTGGCGATGGTCAGCTTGTCGCCGTGCTCGGACGCGATCTCGTCCAGGATCGGGGCGACCTGGCGGCACGGGCCGCACCAGGTGGCCCAGAAGTCGACGAGCACGGGCTTGTCGCTGTCCAGGACGTCGGCCTTGAACGTCGCGTCGGTGACGGTGGTGGTGGCGCCGGCCACGGGAACTCCTCGGGTTCGGACGGAGGGGGCTGCTGCCAGGTGAACAACGGGCGGGCCCGTTCTGTTTCGCCCTGGCCGGGGCGGGGGTGTTTCACGTGAAACGGGTGTCACACCCCCGCGGGGGTCGGTCGGTGGCGAGGGGGTCAGACCGCCACGGCGGCGGTGGCCTTGGCCTCCAGGTCGTCCAGGGCGGCGAGGTGGCGCTCGGCGTCCAGCGCGGCGGAGCAGCCGGTGCCGGAGGCCGTGATGGCCTGGCGGTAGGTGTGGTCCACGACGTCGCCGGCGCCGAACACGCCCGGGATGTTGGTCCGGGTCGAGGGCGCCTCGACCTTGAGGTAGCCCTCCGCGTCGAGGTCCAGCTGGCCCTTGAACAGGTCGGTGCGCGGGTCGTGGCCGATCGCGATGAACAGGCCGGTGACGGCCAGCTCGCGGGTCTCGCCGGTGGTGGTGTCGCGCAGGGTGACGCCGCTCAGCTTCGGGTCGCCGTGGATGGCCTCGACCGCGCTGTCCCACTCGAAGCGGATCTTCTCGTCGGCGAAGGCGCGCTCCTGCATCGCCTTGGAGGCGCGCAGGCTGTCCCGGCGGTGGATGATCGTGACGCTCTTGGCGAAGCGGGAGAGGAAGGTCGCCTCCTCCAGGGCGGTGTCGCCGCCGCCGACCACCGCGATGTCCTGGTCGCGGAAGAAGAAGCCGTCGCAGGTGGCGCACCAGGAGACACCGCGACCGGAGAGCTTGTCCTCGTTCGGCAGGCCGAGCTTGCGGTGCTGGGAGCCGGTGGTGACGATCACGGCGCGCGCCCGGTGCACGTTGCCCTCGGAGTCGGTGACGGTCTTGATGTCACCGGTGAGGTCGACCGAGACGATGTCGTCCGGGATCAGCTCGGCACCGAAGCGCTCGGCCTGCGCCCGCATGTTGTCCATCAGCTCGGGGCCCATGATGCCGTCCCGGAAGCCCGGGAAGTTCTCGACCTCGGTGGTGTTCATCAGGGCGCCGCCGGCGGTGACGGCCCCCTCGAACACCAGCGGCTTGAGGGAGGCCCGCGCCGTGTAGAGCGCGGCCGTGTAGCCGGCCGGGCCGGAACCGATGATGATCACGTTACGGACGTCGCTCACTGCATCTCCTGGTTCGCATCGCGACCCGCGCTAGGTGCGGGGAGGGCGGTTCTGCTCCGCCGCCCGGGACAACGACTGACCAGTGTCTCGCATTCCCAGGCGGATCAGTACCAGGCGGTCGCACTGTGGGAGCGGCGCGGCGCCCCGCTCGTCGATCGCATGGGAACGGAGCCCCGATCCCCGGGACCTCCGATCCCCGGGACGTCAACGGGTGGGGACGGTGCGCTGCAGCACGACCGGGCCGCAGCCGGGGGAGCGCAGGTAGACGTCCGCGAACCCGGGCCGGCCGGGCGCCGGGTAGACCAGGACCTCGACCGGGGCGCCCGCGTAGCTGCCGTGGTCGGTGGCCAGCGGCACACCCTCGGCGGGGGCCGGGCAGGACGGCGGGGACGACGGCGGGGAGGCCTGGGCGGTGAGCTCCTGGCGGCCGTCGGCGGGCATCGCGGCGGAGGGCTTGGCGGGCCCGGTCGGGCGCAGCCCGGGGGCGGTGCCCGACCGGGCCAGCAGCTGCTGGATCTGGGTGGCGAGCTGATCGTCCTGGTAGGTCGGGCCGGCTCCCGCGGCGTGGTCGGCGCGGGAGCTCTGCGCCGTGCCGGGGCTCGCGCCGGTGCCGAGGGAGGCGGAGGCCGGGGCGCCGGCGGACAGGGCCGGGTGCTGGTCGTCCTGGCCGGCCGGGTGCAGCAGCAGGGCTGCGCCGAGGGCGATCGCGGCCAGGGCGGCGGTCGCGCCGAGCAGCAGGCCGGCACGCCGCCGCCGGGGGCGGGGGCGGGGGCGGCCCGGGCCGGTGGGCGCGGCGGGCCGGGAAGGGGGTGCGGAGGGCGCCGCGGCGGCCCGGGCGGCCGGGGCAGGGGCGGCGGCCCGGGAGGCTGCGAGGGGGGCGTTCTCGGCTTCCTCCGCCGCTGCGGAGGCGGCGGCCGAGGCGAGGGCGGCGTCCAGCCGGGCGGCGACGTCGGCGGGCATCGGCGGGGCTTCGACGGCGCCGAGCAGTGCCTGGACCTCACCGAGTGCGTCGGCGGTCTCGCGGCACTCGGCGCAGCCGTCCAGGTGCCGACGCAGCGTCCGGGCGGCGTCGGCGGACTCGACCAGCCCCTCGGCGAGGTCGGCGAGCTCGTCGACGGAGGGGTGGTCCTCGGCGGGGCCGGCGGGGCCGGGGGAGGAGAGGTGGGCCGTCATCGCGTGCTCGCGTCTCCTTCCAGAACCGTCCGACCGGTGTTCGGGCCTGTCCCTGTGACGGTGCCGGTGCCCGTCGGGTTCCCCGGCGCGTTCCGCCGAGGTGGCGGGGCCGCGCCGGGGGCGTTCGGTGTTTCACGTGAAACATCCGGCCCGCCGCCGCTCTCGCGCAGGTGGCGGACCAGCGGGAGCAGCCGGGCCCGGCCCCGGGCGCAGCGGCTCTTCACCGTGCCCACCGGGACGCCCAGCAGCTCGGCGGCCTCGGCGACGGGGTAGCCCTGCATGTCGACCAGGACCAGCGCGGCCCGCTGCTCGGCGGGCAGCTCGGCGAGCGCGGCGGCCAGCTCGCGCTGCACCTCGGCCCGGACCACCGGGGAGTCGGCCGGTTCCGCGGCGCCGACCAGGGTGTCCAGGCGCCGCGGGTCCTCGTCGAGCGGGGTGGTGCGGCGGGTGGCGCTGCGCCGGGCGCGGTCCAGACAGGCGTTGACCACGATCCGGTGCAGCCAGGTGGTGACCGCCGAGCGGCCCTGGAAGCCGGGGGCGGCGCGGAAGGCGGAGACCAGGGCGTCCTGGAGGGCGTCGGCGGCCTCCTCGCGGTCGCCCAGGGTGCGCAGGGCGACCGCCCAGAGCCGGTCGCGGTGGCGGTTCACCAGGAGGCCGAAGGCGTCCGGGTCGCCGGCGACGTGCCGGGCGAGCAGCGCCGCGTCGTCCTCCGCCACCGTCACCCCTCGCCCCCCTCGCCGTCGTTCCGCAGGCCGGACCTCCGGTCAGCCGGAGACCTTGACCTCGGCGACCTGCCCGCGGAACTTGCCATCCGTATCCTTCGGCAGGCTGGTCAGCCAGATCAAGAGGAAGCGGGTGTTCGTCGGGGCATTGAGAGCGAAGTCGACGCTGCTGCCGCTCTTCTTCCCCACGGTCGTGAAGGAGGTCAGCGGCGCCTTCTGCGGGTTGTCCGCCGCCTGGCCGTTCGGGATCCGCAGCTCGGCCGTGGTGGTGCCGACGAACTGGACGTTCACCGAGCTGACGGCGTGCGGCGAGCCGAGGTCGATCAGCAGACCGGTGCCCTCCTTGTAGCCGCCCGGGACGAACTGGTCGTCGTAGCCGAAGGTCGGCCAGCTCGTGCTGGGGTCGCCGTCGATGGCCTTGGGGAGGGCCCAGGCGGATTCCGCCGAGTCGCCCTTCGGGTTGTACGAGAGGGCGGCCTTGGGCGCGATCGGCGTCGGATTGTGGGTGCTGGCCTGCGGGGTCGGCGCGTCGCTGGTGGCCGAGGCCCGCGGGGGGGTGCCCGGTCCGGTGTTGCGCAGGTTGTCCACGAACTGCCAGGAGGCGACGCCGATGGCGCCCAGGGCGACCGTCCATGCCGTCGCCTTGACGACTCGGCGCAGCCGCCGCCGGGTGCGCCGGTTCGAGGTCGGCCGGGACGAGGCGGGCAGCGGGGCGACGGCCGGGTCGGCCACCCGGGTCGGGTTGGGCGCGGTCGGCAGCGCGTGGGTGTTGTGCCGGGGCGGGGCCGGGAAGGCGGGCAGCTCCGGTTCGGGCTGGCGGATCCGGGGCATCTGCGCGATCGCCCGGGTCAGCTCCTCCGGGGTGGTGATCGGCTCGGCGTGGTGCGGCGGGTGGTCGAACAGGGCCCGCGCGGCCAGCTCGGACAGGCCCTTGTGGACGCCCGCGCGGACCTGGTCCGGCGCGGCGTTCTGGAGGCCCTTGGGCAGGCCCTGGAGGTCGTAGCGGTCCTCCGGGTAGGGCCAGCGGTGGGTGAGCGCGGCGAACAGCAGGGCGCCGATCGCGCGGGTGTCGGTGCGCTCGGAGCCGTCGGTGCCGTCCTCGTCGGGCAGCCCGCGCAGGGCGGCGTCCACCGCGATGCCGTTGATCCGGTACTGGCCGCTGTCGGTGCGCAGCACGCAGCGCGGGGTGAGCCGCAGGTGGGCCTGGCCGCGTCGGTGGGCGGCGGCGACCGCGTCGGTCACCTGGCGGACCATCTGGTACGCCTCGTGCGGCTCCATCGGGCCGTCGGCGAGCAGCTTGGCGAGGTCGGAGGCGTGCGGCAGCCACTCCCGCACGACGTAGACCAGCTCGCCCTCCTGGACGGCGTCCAGGACCTGGACGAAGCGCGGGTCGCCGAGCAGGGCGGCGGACTTCGCGGCGGCGAGCACCTTGCGGGCGCGCTGGTGGCCGGAGGCCATCAGGTGGACGCCGACGGCCCGGCGCAGCTTCTCGTCGACCGCGCGCCAGCTGCTGAAGGTCTCGGTCTGGGAGATGCACTCCTCCAGCCGGTACCGGTGGCCGATCATGTCGCCGCTGTGCCGCAGCGGGGCGGGGAGGGTGCGGGGCAGGGTGGCGGTGTCGCGCGGGTCGACGGTGGGCTGCGGGTCGGTGGGGCGGCGCTTGGCGGCCGCGGGCTCCGGGGCGGCGGGCTTGCGCCGGGCGGTGCCCGCGGCCAGCTCGGCGGCGATCTCGTGGGCCGAGAGCGGAGCGGTGATCTCCGAGGTCTCCTCGCCGTGGGGGGTGTCCTGGCCGGCGTCGGAGGCGTCGGAGGCGTCGGTGCCCGCGTCGGGGGCCACCGGGGTGTCCGGGGCGGCGCCCCGGTCCTCGGGCGCGTCCTCGGACGGGTCCTTGGAGGAGGTGTCGGCGGCGCCCGCCGGGGCGGCCTTCCCCGCCGTGAGCTCGTCGATCGCCGCGGCCAGTGCGGCCTCGTCCGCCGCCGCGTCAGCTGCTGACGTGTCGACGACCGCCTTGGTGCCATCAGCCACCGTGGTCCTGCCTCCCCTTGTGTCGCCCCGGCTTGAGAGAGTCGCTGGAGCCCGCGGGTTGGCGGCCACGTGCTCCAGGACAATTGTGCCCACTCTTCTCCACCGAGTACGACCGCTGAGGGGCGCGCTCGGTTGCGTGCTGGTGGAGAGATGTGGTGCAGATCCGACACCGGGCCGCCATCTCGCGGCCCGGGCGGAGCCGGGCGCGGGCGGCGGCCCGGCACCCGGCCGGACGGGCGGAGGAGCCGGTGGCTCCCGTTGACACCCGGTCAGGGCGCCCGCTCGTCCGGTCGGTCGGTGTGGTGGATCAGCGGCCCAGCCGGCCGCGCACCATGCCGAGCATGGCGTTGAGCTCCTCGATCCGCAGGCGCTTCGCGATCAGCACGAACACGGCCAGCTGGAGGCCGCCGCCCGCGACGAGGGACAGCACGCTGCCCATCCAGCCGTCGAGCACCTGCTGGACCGCCAGGCTGACGCCGAGGCCGACCAGCGCGGACGGCACGCCGGCGGTGGCCAGCCGGCTGTACGTCTTGCCGATCCGCTTGCTGTCCAGCCCGCCGATCTTCTTCTTCAGCTTCGGCAGTGCGACCGCCACCCCGACGGCGTAGGCCAGACCATAGCCGAAGGACATCCCGATCACGGCCCACTGGGCGGGCAGCGTGAACCAGCAGAGCACCGAGAACCCGGCCTGGCAGACCGCGACCCAGACGGTGTTGGAGAACGGCGTCCGGGTGTCCTCGTAGGCGTAGAAGCCGCGCAGCATCACGTACTGGGCCGAGTACGGGATCAGCCCGAGCGCGAAGGCCGACAGCATCAGGCCGACGTTGGTGGCGTTGTCCAGGGCCCGGTCACCGCCGCCGATCCCGTAGATCGAGCGGGCGATCACCGGGCCGAGCGACAGGAACAGGAAGGCGCCCGGGACGACCGCCACCGCGGTGGTGCGCAGCCCGTACGACAGGTCGTCGCGGACGGCGCCGGCGTCCTCGTCGGCCGCCGCCCGGGAGAGCCGGGGGAGCACCGCGCTCATGATCGAGACGGTGATCACGGCCTGCGGGAGCTGCCAGATCAGCAGGGCGTTGGAGAACGCCGCGAGGCCGACGCCCTCGTGGCCGCCCTTCTCGGCGGCGCTGCCGGCGGCGGTGGCCAGCTGGGTGATGACCAGGTAGCCGGCCTGGTTGGCGAGCACGAAGAAGAAGGTCCACTTGGCCAGCCGGGCGGCCTTGCCCAGGCCGTGGCCGCGCCAGTCGAAGCGCGGCCGGTAGCGGAAGCCGGCCGACCGCAGGTACGGGATCATCGCCAGCGACTGGACGACCAGGCCGAGCAGGGTGCCGAGGCCGAGCAGCCGGACGCCCTCGGGCGAGATGCCCTCGGGGGTCACCTGAGTGCCGCTGTAGCCGCCGAACACCCAGATGTAGGCGCCGAAGGTGAAGATCACCACGATGTTGTTGAGGACCGGGGTCCACATCATGGCGCCGAACCGGCCGCGGGCGTTGAGGATCTGCCCCATCACCACGTGGACGCCCATGAAGAAGATGGTCGGCAGGCAGTACCGGGCCAGCGCGACCGTGGTCTCGGCGCGGTCCGCGTTCTCCATCATCGAGTGCGAGATCAGCTGCACCAGCAGCGGTGCCCCGAGCACCGCGAGGAACACCACGCCACCGAGCCCGACCATCACCAGGGTGAGCAACCGGCTGGCGTACGCGGTGCCGCCGTCCTCGTCGTTCTTCATGCTGCGCACCAGCTGCGGCACGAAGACGGCGTTCAGCGCGCCGCCGCCGATCAGGATGTACAGCAGGGTCGGCAGGGTGTACGCGGCGTTGTACGAGTCGCCCATGACGGCGACGCCGATGGCCGCGGTGATCACCATGGTCCGGACGAAGCCGGTGCCGCGGGAGACCAGCGTGCCCGCCGCCATGATCGCGCTGGAGTTCAGCAGGCTCGCGACCTTGCCGCCGCCGGCCGCCGGGGCGGGCTCGGCCGCGGGCGCCAGCTGTGCGGCGCGCTCCTCGGCGACGAGGTCCGCCAGCGGCTCCACCGCCGGCGGCACCGCCACGGCGGCCACCTGCATGGTGGCCTCGTCCTCGGAGAGCGGCGGGTCGAACTCGATCGGGGGGACGAAGGGGCGGTGCCCGTCCGGGCCGGCGTACTGCTGCTGCCCCGGGTAGCCGCCCATCGGCGGGTACGGCGCGGGGGCGACCGGCGGCACGGCGGTGGCGGGGGGCGGGGGCGCGACCGGCGGTGCCGCCGGGTGCGCCGGGGCGGGCGGGGGCACCGGCGGCTGGGCCGCGGCCTGCGCCTGGTGGCCGCCGAACAGCGCGTCCACCCCGACGTACTCGGTGGTCTCGCTGTCCCAGGTCGAGTGCGCCGGGCCCGGCTCCCACTGCGGCCGGGGCTGCTCAGGGCCGCCCCACTGGCCGCCGCCGGCCGGAGCCGGGGCCTCCTGCCAGGCGGCCTGCACCGGGGTGTCCCAGCCGGGCTGCACGGGCGGCACCGGGGCCGCGAACGGCGTCGGCGCCGAGTACTGCGCCGGCGGCACCGGCGTCGGGTAGCCGCCGCCCTGCGGCGGCAGCTGCGGCGGCACGTCGTACGCGGTGGCCGGCGGCTGAGGTGCCGCGGGCCGGTCGGCCCGCAGACCGTACGGGTCCTGGCCGGCCTGCGGGTTCCCGTACGCGTCGGCCGCGTACGGGTCCTGGGCGTAGGTGTCGGCCACGTACCAGTCGCCGGACGGCGACTCGGCGCCCGGCCGGTTCTCACCGCGGCCCGGCGGCCGCTCCTCGCTGCGCCCGGTCATGTCACCTCTTCGCTGTCGTGGGGGAGGCCGGCCCGGCGTTGCGGGGGGTCGGCGGTATCAAGGACCAACCTTCTCATCACTGGCGGTCCGATCCCGGCCATCCGCGTTGCTGCCGCGCGGTGTCTGCGCGGGGCCGGCCTCGGCGGATCCGCCGTCGGAGCCGTCTTCGGGGCCGTTCCCGGCGGGTTCGCCGGCACCGCCCCCGGCCTCGCCGTCGGGCTTCTCCCCGCTCGCGTCCCCGCCCGCGTCCTGCGCCCCGTCCCGGGCCCCGTCCGCCGCCGGGGCCGGTGCGCCGCCCGCCGCCGGGCCGTCGACCGGCTGGTCGCCGTCGGCGTGCGGCTGCCCGGCCCGCCGCTTGCGCTGGCGCACGAAGCGCAGCGCGGCCAGCAGCAGCAGGGCGGCGGCGGCCGCGAAGACGTACAGCACGCCGTTGGTCACCGAGGTGACCTCCACCGTGAACTGCTGCGGTTCGCCGTACTTCTGCGGGTTGGGGCCGGTGGTCCAGAGCTGGGCGGTCATGGTGACCGGGCCGTTGTTGCGCGCCTCGGCCTGGAACCGGAGGGTGGCGCTCTGGGCGGCGGGGATGACCAGTTCCTCCTCCTTGCCCACCCGCAGCCGGTTCGGCTGGGTCGAGGTGAGCACCAGCTTGAGGTTGGTGACGGTCTGGGTGAGGTCGTTGCGGACGCTGACCGGCACCAGGCCGGTGTCGCCGGCGAGGGTGACCACGTTCTTCTTCGTCACCCGGACGGCCCCGGTCAGTTCGTCCAGGTACTTGGCGACGTCCTCGCGGTAGGTGCTGCCGACCGCCGTGTTGGTGCGCCACTCGGTGGACAGCGAGCGGACCATCGCGGCGCTGAACGGGCCGCGCACCCGCTGCGGCAGGGTGAGCACCCGCATCAGCGTGTCCAGGTTCTGCTGGATCTCGTCGGTGCTGCTCAGCTCGGCCGCGGACAGCTCCGAGGCGCGGGCCTGGGCCGGGTAGTCGGCGGCTGCCGGGACGGTGGTGTTGGCCTTCGGGTCGGGCGCGGCCTGGGCCAGGGCGTCCAGCTTGACCGGGGCGAGCCACTTGTTGTCGGAGGCCGTCTGCAGGGCGTCCGCCAGCACCTTGGCGGTGCTCGCGGTCAGGTCGCGCGGCGGCATCACCAGCAGGCCGCGCTGGTTCTGCGGCTGCTCGTGGGTGATCGTGTAGGTCTCGGCGAGGAAGCGCTGGTTCGCCCTGGACTGCGCCTGCGGGGAGGCGAGGTCGGTCTGGAACAGCGAGGAGACGGTCTCGTCGGCGACCACCGCGTTCTGCCCGTTGCCGATCGGGCGCACCGCGGTCGGGGTGTAGTTCATCGCGTCCGGCTCCGGCATGCTCGCGCCGTTGACCAGGACCAGGCCGTTGCCGGCCTGCTGGGCGACGCCGGCGATCTGCTGGTCCAGGTAGCCCTGGTACGGCCAGGCCACGTCCGAGCGGGTGTCGACGGACAGCCGGCCCTCGACGGTGAGCCGGCCGGCGGTGGCCGCCTTGCCCAGGGCGGTGCCCATCCCGGTCAGGTCGGCGCCGTTGTGCGCGATCGAGGCGAGGTCCGGGTCGGCGTAGGGCAGCGACACCACCTGGCCGCCCGGCTTGGCGACGGCGGTCCGCAGCTTGTCCAGCCAGGCCGCGGCGGCGGCCTGGCCGGTGCCGGGGACGGTGTTGTCGTCCTTGGCCGGCTTGCCGACGACGTCCTGGCCCGGCTTCTGCACCCGGTACTGCTTGGTCATCGCGAACGCGGTGTCCAGCAGGTCCGGGTCGACCACCCAGGTCAGCCCGGTCATCTTGGCCCCGGTGTCCACCAGCTCGTACAGCCGGCCTCCCGGGGAGAACTCGGCGGTCAGGCTGTCGTCGCGCAGGACGGGGACGGGCTGGTCGTTGTCGGAGTAGGTCTGCGCGGCCAGCACCGGCGCGTGCACCAGCGGCCAGAGCGTGGTGACCTTGCTGGGCTGCGCCTCGGCGCCGCCCGGGTTGTACGGCAGGAAGGTCCGGGCGATGCCCAGCGGCCGGTCGCGCTGGTTGTCGGCGGTCGAGCCCCAGGCGTCCACCGCGAGCTCGTAGACGCCGCTGTCGGACAGTCCGAGGTCGCTCACCGAGACGCTCAGGGTGTAGGGCTGGTTCTGGCCCGGGCCCAGCTCCGGCAGGGCGTACTGCGGGCTGTCCAGCTCCACGCCGTCGGAGTTGCTCGGGCCGCTGCGGGTGGTCACCAGGGAGAGGTCGCTGCGCCGCTGCAGCGGTTTGCTGGACAGCGGCTTGCGGACGGCCGCGTGGGCGTTCTTGACCGCCGCCTTGCCGGTGTTGGTGACGTGCCCGGTGATCTTCACGATGCCGTTCGGGCTGGCCACCTGCGGTGCCACCGTCTCGATGGTCATCTCCACCGGGTACTCGGCCGAGACGCCGTTGTCGGCGGTCGGCCGGATGCCGCCCCCGGCGGGTAGCGCCGCGGCCGGGGCGACCGCCGAGAACAGGGCCAGGGCGGCCCCGCAGACGGCGGCGAGGCGGCGGGCCGCCCGCCCCGCGCGCCGCCCCGTACCGTGCCCTTCGACGGGGCGTTCGGTCCTTCCGGGCCGTCGGTCCGCCCCCAGGCCCGAGTGCCGTGCCGGCTCACTCACTCGTTCCGCCCTCGCCGTTCTCGATCGCTCGCTGCTGATGCTGTTCGCTTGACGTTCTTCGCTTGACGCTGTTCGCCGCGCTGGTGCCGCGGGAGCTCCGCCGTCCTCGGCGGCACGCGACACCGCATCCCCTGTCCGGTGCCCGAGACTCGTCCACCGGCATGGTAACGATGCAGCCCGTGGTGCAGTGTTGCGGGCCTTGGGGTGAGACGCCCAAAACGCGCGGGCGGTTGACCTGCCGGGCCACGTACTCTTGTGAGCCGTGTCCACTGCCAATGAGTCCACCGCGCACCTCGACCGTTCCAGCACCGCCGTCCAGGCCGTCCCAGGCCTGAGCGAGGCCCAGACCCTGGGGCTGCAAGAGCTGCTGCGGGTGTCGCCGGTGGCCGACGAGATCGCCCGTCGGTTCGAGGCGGCCGGCCACCGGCTGGCCCTGGTCGGCGGCTCGGTGCGGGACGCCCTGCTCGGCAGGCTCGGCAACGACCTGGACTTCACCACCGACGCCCGCCCGCAGCAGGTGCTCAGGCTGGTCAAGGGCTGGGCGGACGCGGTCTGGGACGTCGGCATCGCGTTCGGCACGGTCGGCGCCCGCAAGGACACCCCCGAGGGCTCCTTCCTGATCGAGATCACCACCTACCGCTCCGAGGCGTACGACCGGACTTCCCGCAAGCCCGAGGTCACCTACGGCGACACCATCGAGCAGGACCTGGTCCGCCGGGACTTCACCGTCAACGCGATGGCCGTCGACCTGCCCGGCCGCGGCTTCATCGACCCGCACCACGGCCTGGAGGACCTGGAGGCCCGGGTGCTGCGCACCCCCGCGACCCCCGAGGAGTCCTTCTCCGACGACCCGCTGCGGATGATGCGCGCCGCCCGCTTCGCCGCCCAGCTCGACTTCGAGCCGGCCCCCGAGGTCGTCGCCGCGATGACCGCGATGGCCGAGCGGATCACCATCGTGTCCGCCGAACGCGTCCAGGCCGAGCTGAACAAGCTGCTGCTGGCCAAGCACCCGGTGAAGGGCCTGCGGCTGCTGGTCGACACCGGCCTGGCCGACCACGTGCTGCCCGAGCTGCCCGCACTGCGGCTGGAGCGGGACGAGCACCACCGGCACAAGGACGTCTACGAGCACTCGCTGACCGTCCTGGAACAGGCCGTCGACCTGGAGCAGGACGGCCCGGACCTCACCCTGCGGCTGGCCGCGCTGCTGCACGACATCGGCAAGCCGCGCACCCGCCGCTTCGAGTCGGACGGCCGGGTCTCCTTCCACCACCACGAGGTGGTCGGCGCCAAGATGACCCGCAAGCGGATGCGCGAGCTCAAGTACTCCAAGGAGCTCACCGAGGACGTCTCGCACCTGGTCGAACTGCACCTGCGCTTCCACGGCTACGGCGGCGGCGAGTGGACGGACTCCGCGGTGCGCCGCTACGTCACCGACGCCGGACCGCTGCTGGAGCGCCTGCACAAGCTCACCCGCTCCGACTGCACCACCCGCAACCGCAAGAAGGCGGCGGCGCTGTCGCGCACCTACGACGGCCTGGAGCAGCGGATCACCGAGCTGAAGGCCCAGGAGGAGCTGGACGCCGTCCGCCCGGCGCTGGACGGCAACCAGATCATGGAGCTGCTCGGGCTCAAGCCCGGCCCGCAGGTCGGCAAGGCGTACAAGCACATGCTCGAACTCCGGCTGGAGCACGGCCCGCTGGAGCACGACGAGGCGGTGGCCGCGCTGCGGGCCTGGTGGGCCGAGCAGCAGGGCTGAGCGACGCTGCGAGGGGTGGTCCCGGCGTCGGCCGGGACCACCCCTCGGGCGTGCCGGGTCAGCCGTGGAGGCTCTGCAGGCAGAGCACGTAGTTGAGGGCCGGCAGGTTGGAGTAGGTGCGGGTGTAGGTGCTGTCCGACTTCGGCTGCTTCTCGCAGACCTTCTCGTCGGACGTGGCCAGGTACTTGAAGACCACCTTGTACTGGGCGCGGGAGTCGCCGCAGGGCAGCATGGTGATCTTCGGGTTGGCGTCGTGGGTCGCGCCGGTGCCGTTCTCGTTGCGCAGGCAGTCGCCGGGGTTGGCCCGGTCGATGCTGTCGGCCGCGGTGCTGGGGGCGGTCGGCGGCGGCAGCGTGATGGTGGGCACCGGCGGCATGCTGAACGTCGGCGAGGGGAACGGCCGCGGCGCGTGGGTCGGCAGCGGTGGCGCCGAGAAGGTGGTCACCGGGGGCACCGCCACCGTCGGTACCGCGATCGGCGCGGCCGGGCCGTCGTCCTTCGGGCCGAGCACCCCGGTGGCGGCCAGGACGAGCGTGACGACCACCGAGAGCGGCAGCAGCAGCATCAGCGCGTGCGGACGCCGGCCCAGCGGGACGCCGGGGTCGAGCTGGGGGCCGTGGCTGCCCGGGACGGGCGGCGGCAGCCGCTTGACCTTGCCGTTGGCGGCGAGGTTCAGCAGCAGGGTGATCGGCGCCAGCAGCACCGACGCCGGGCTCCACCAGCCCTGGACCAGGGTGCGGGCGGACAGGTCGCGCACCGTCGCCGTTCCGCAGGTGCGGCAGAACGGGCCCGGCATCCGCAGCATCCGGTAGGCCAGGACCAGGCCCTGGTGGCCGCGGACGGTGGCGTCCACGGCCGGGAAGCCGCCGCAGAAGCGGCAGGCGGGACCGTCCTGCGGCGCCGGCGGCGGGTACCCGTACCCGTAGCCGGGCGCGGGCTGCGGGGGGTAGCCGTACGGCTGGTCGGGCGGTGGCGGGGCGGCCGGGTAGCCGTAGCCGGGCGGCGGGCCGGGCGGCGGTGGCGGGGTCGGCCGGCCGTAGGGGTTTCCGGTGGCGTAGGGGTTGCCGTCGTCGGGCGACGGGGCACCGTACGGCAGCTGGGGCGGCGGAACGGACAAGAGATCCCCCGGGGATGCGGTGGTGGTGGAGAGGTCAGACCTTCCCCGGCAGCGGGGCGCCGGCCGGGGTCATCGGGCCGAGGCAGAGCACGTACCGCTTCTTGTTCCAGCGGCGTCCGCTCTTGCCCGAGACGGCGCTGGTGGTCTGCGGTGTCTGCCGGCAGCGGTTCACGTCGGTGGTGTCGCCGAACGTCGAAAGGACCCGGTAATTCGCTTTGGTGTCAGTGCACTTGACGATCTCGACATCGCGCGTGCCGCTCACCCGGACGCAGTCGCCGGGCTTGGCGCTGCTGACGCTCGGCCCGCTGACGAAGTAGCCGACGGCCAGTGCGAGGCAGCCGCCGACCACGCCGACGATCCGCAGCTTCGCCTTGACGCCGCGCTTCGCGGCGGGCGCCGCGTCGGCCGGGGCGGGCGGCGGGTAGCCGTACGGGCCGACGGGCGGCTGCTGGCCGTACGGCGGTTGGGTGCCGTAGCCGGGCGGCTGCTGGCCGTAGGCCGGGGGCGGTCCGAAGCCGGGCGGTGCGGGCTGGGGCGGTCCGGGTTGCGGCGGTCCGAAGCCGGGCGGTGCGGGTTGGGGCTGCGACGGGATGTACGGCACCTGCCCGTACGGCGGGGCCGGCTGCGGGGGCGGCCCGTACGGCGGAGGTGGCCCGTACGGGCCGGGCGGTGTGCTCATCAGTTCGTCCCCCGAGGCCGAGTGCTGTCGCTCCGACAGGTCTGACGTACCTTAGCGACTCGGTCGGACGCCCCCGTCCCGAGGGGCCGAGGGCCTTCAGGAGGCCTGGTCGCCGGGGAGCGGCCCGTACCGCCGGGCGGAGCGCAGGTAGAGGAGCGCCGAGAGCCCGTACACCGCGGCGACCCCGACGACCACCACGACCGAGCGGCCGGAGAGCGGCAGCACCAGCGCCGTGACCAGGGCGGCGGTCACGAAGGCGACGTTGAACAGCACGTCGTAGATCGCGAAGACCCGGCCGCGGTACTCGTCCTCGACCGACTCCTGGACCACGGTGTCGGCGCAGATCTTGGTGCCCTGGGTGACCACCCCGAGCAGCAGCGCCGCGAGCAGGCAGGGCAGCAGGGTGAAGCTCAGGCCGAGCGCCGGGACGAAGAGCACCGGGGCCGCCAGGCAGACCGTCATCCAGCCGGCCAGGCCGAGCCGCCGGGTGCACCAGGGGCTGATCACCGCGGCGACGAAGAACCCGGCGGCGGACAGGCCGACCGCCTGGCCGAGCGTGACCAGTCCGGCCGCGCTGTCGGCCGGGTCGTTGAAGGTGTACCGGGCGAGCATCACCACGACCACGATCAGCACGCCGTAGCAGAACCGGGCCGCGGTGACGGCGGCCAGCGCGTGCACGGCGGGCCGGCAGTCCCGCACCAAGTGGCGTACGGCGGCGCCGAGTTCGACGGCGGCCCGGACCAGCGCCTGGCCGAGCGCCGGGCGGTCGCCGTGCTTCTCCGGGCCGAGCAGGTCGCGGTCCATCCGGCGGGCGGCCAGTGCGGCCGACAGGTAGAGCAGCGCGGCCACCGTGACCAGCGCGGCGTCGGCCTTCGGCCCGGGGGTCATCACCTGGTGCAGCAGGAAGCCGACCCCTCCGCCGGAGGCGGCGGCGACCGTGCCCAGCGTGGGGGAGAGCGCGTTGGCGGTGACCAGCTGGTCCTGCTCGACCACCCGGGGCAGCGCGGCGGACAGGCCGGCCAGGATGAACCGGTTGAGCGCGGTGACCAGCAGCGCCGAGGCGAAGAACAGCCAGGTCGGCGCCTCCGCCAGGAGCAGGGCGCCGGTGCCCAGGCCGAGCCCGAAGCGGGCCAGGTTGCCGTAGTAGAGCACCTGGCGGCGGCGCCAGCGGTCCAGCAGCACCCCGGCGAACGGGCCGATCACCGAGAACGGCAGCAGCATCACGGCGAGCACCGAGGCGATGTCGGCGGGGGAGGACTGCTTCTCCGGGGAGAACACGACGTAGGCGGCGAGCGAGACCTGGAAGACGCCGTCCGAGAGCTGGGAGAGCACCCGGGCGGTCAGCAGCCGCCGGAAGTCCCGGCCGCGGAGCAGACCGAAAAGCGTGGCACGGTGTGCGGACTGGTGGGTGCTGCCGTTCTCGGTGATCGCCACCCGCCCAGAGTGCCATGGAACCGGCCGCCGTTTCACGTGAAACATTCGCCGAGAAACGGTGAAGGGCCCACGATCCGATGATCGTGGGCCCTTCGGCGCGGCCGGCGGCGGTCACCCGCCGCCGGCTCCGGCGCTCGACCTCAGCGCTCGACCTCGCCGCGGATGAACTTCTCGACGTTCTCCTTGGCCTCGTCGTCGAAGTACTGCACCGGCGGGGACTTCATGAAGTACGAGGAGGCCGACAGGATCGGGCCGCCGATGCCGCGGTCCTTGGCGATCTTCGCGGCGCGCACGGCGTCGATGATGACACCGGCGGAGTTCGGGGAGTCCCAGACCTCGAGCTTGTACTCCAGGTTCAGCGGGACGTTGCCGAACGCGCGACCCTCCAGGCGGACGTACGCCCACTTGCGGTCGTCCAGCCAGGCCACGTAGTCCGACGGGCCGATGTGGACGTTGTTGGCGCCCAGCTCGCGGTCGCGGATCTGCGAGGTGACGGCCTGGGTCTTGGAGATCTTCTTGGACTCCAGGCGCTCGCGCTCGAGCATGTTCTTGAAGTCCATGTTGCCGCCGACGTTCAGCTGCATGGTGCGCTCGAGGATGACACCGCGGTCCTCGAACAGCTTGGCCATCACGCGGTGCGTGATGGTGGCGCCGACCTGGGACTTGATGTCGTCACCGACGATCGGCACGCCGGCCTCGGTGAACTTGTCCGCCCACTCCTTGGTGCCCGCGATGAACACCGGCAGGGCGTTCACGAAGGCGACCTTGGCGTCGATGGCGCACTGGGCGTAGAACTTGGCGGCGGCCTCGGAACCGACGGGCAGGTAGCAGACCAGGACGTCGACCTGCTGGTCCTTGAGGACCTGGACGACGTCGACCGGGGTCTCGTCGGACTCCTCGATGGTCTCCCGGTAGTACTTGCCCAGGCCGTCGAGGGTGTGGCCGCGCTGGACGGTGACGCCGGTCGGCGGCACGTCGCAGATCTTGATGGTGTTGTTCTCGCTGCTGCCGATGGCGTCGGCCAGGTCGAAGCCGACCTTCTTGGCGTCGACGTCGAACGCGGCGACGAACTCCACGTCGCGGACGTGGTACTCACCGAACTGGACGTGCATCAGCCCGGGGACCTTGCCGGCCGGGTCGGCGTCCTTGTAGTACTCGACACCCTGCACCAGCGACGCGGCGCAGTTGCCCACGCCCACGATGGCTACGCGAACCGAACCCATTCCGGTTGCTCCCTGTGATCTCATGAGGGCCGCCGGGGTCGACGGCACTCGTCCTGCTTCTTCGATGACTGCTTGTACGGGCGCGAGGCGCCCACTCCTGCCGCGCGGCACAGGGCTGACGCGGTGTCAGCGCTCCTGGGCGGAGCGCCCCGGGCGGTCGTACGGTGGCCCGGGCGGGTCCTGGGACCCTTCCTCCTGGCCACGGCCGTCCGAAGTCTTGTGGGGTACGGCGGTGGTGTTGCCGCCGGTGGCGGGCCCGGTCCGGCCGGTGCGGTTGGCCCGCTCGGTCTCGATCAGCTCGTTGAGCCACCGGACCTCGCGCTCCACCGACTCCAGTCCGTGCCGCTGCAGCTCGACGGTGTAGTCGTCGAACCGCTCGCGGGCCCGGGCCAGCGAGTTGCGCATCTTCTCCAGTCGCTCCTCCAGCCGGCTGCGGCGCCCTTCCAGGACGCGCATCCGCACGGCCCGGTCGGTCTGGCCGAAGAACGCGAAGTGGACGCCGAAGTGCTCGTCCTCCCAGGCGTCGGGCCCGGAGTCGGCGAGCAGTTCCTCGAAGCGCTGCTTGCCTTCGGGGGAGAGCCGGTAGACGGTCTTGGACCGCTTGCCGTTGAGCGCGGTGGCCGGGACGTACTCGACGTCCGGGTTGTCCTCGACCAGGAAACCCTGGGCGACCAGGCTCTTCAGGCACGGGTAGAGCGTTCCGTACGAGAACGCCCGCAACGTTCCGAGCAGGACGTTGAGCCGCTTGCGCAGCTCGTAGCCGTGCATCGGGGCGTCGTGGAGCAGACCGAGAACGGCGAACTCCAGCACTCCTGAGCGCCTGCCCATTGCCGTCGTCCTCCTTCCTCTCGGCCGTCGTCCGGCCGCTGCATCGGGCGGTATGCCGCGTCGATGTATCGGCTCGATATATCGAGAACAGTAAACCGGGCCCTCGGAACGGGCAAGGGGGGCACGCGTGAAGGTGATCACAAGCCGACGCGCAGGAGTGATTGGCAACGGGCGTGTAATGATCTGCTGCCGTTTTGCGGTCATTGGGGACTGATGCCCGATTAGTTGGGATTCCCGGCTGCGTACGCTGTCGCGTGTGCACGAGGACCACCTCCGGGGTTAGGGCGGTTGGCGGGCATCGGACGTGAACCCTGCCTTCAGGCTGGAACCGCCTGGCGAGGAGTGGCTGCAACATGAGTGAACGACGGCGAAGGACGCCCAGCCCGGGCGGTGACGGGCAGCAGCCCCCGGGTGGTGGTGGCCGTCAGGGCGGACCCGGCCGGGACGAGGTGAGCTCGGACGGCATCGGCCGCCGGCGCCCCCCGGGCGAACGGGAGACCGCTCAGCAGCCCCGGATGGGCCGCGCCGAGATGCGCAAGGCCGCCCAGAAGGGCGGCAAGGGCGGCCGGCGCGGTGCTGCCGCCGCCTCCGCGTCCGCGGCCGCCGCCGCAGGCCCCGGCAAGAAGCGGTTCATCGACTACCCGCGGTTCGGCAAGACCGGCGTCCGGCGCTGGCTGCCGTCCTGGCGGCAGTGGCTGAGCGGCTTCCTGATCTTCTTCGCCACCTGCGTGGGCGGGGTGTTCTACCTCTACCAGACCACTGAGATCCCGCAGCTCAAGGATCTGATGAAGGACCAGAACACGATCTACTACTGGGCCGACGGCTCGGAGATGACCCGCAAGGGTGAGACCAACCGTCAGATCGTCGAGCTCTCCGACATCAGCCCCAACCTGCAGAACGCCGTGATCGCGGCGGAGAACCAGACCTTCCGCGAGGACAGCGGCATCGACCCCAAGGGCATGCTCCGCGCCGTCTACAACATGGCCAAGGGCGGCGAGACCCAGGGCGCCTCGACGATCACCCAGCAGTACGTGAAGAACGCGTACCTCAGCCAGGAGCAGACCCTCAGCCGCAAGCTGAAGGAGTTCTTCATCACGCTGAAGATCAATCAGAAGATGCAGAAACCGGACATCCTCAAGGGGTACCTGAACACCAGCTGGTTCGGTCGAGGCTCGAACGGCGCCCAGGCCGCGGCGCAGGCCTACTACGGGGTCGACGCCAAGGACCTCGACCTCTGTCAGAGCGCCATGCTGGCCGGCCTGTTGAAGGGCGCGTCGTACTACGACCCCAGCAACCCGGCCAACAAGGAGCGGGCCCAGGGGCGGTGGGCCTGGATCCTCGAGAACATGGTGAAGACCAAGGCCATCACCCCGGAGGAGCGGGCGAAGTGCGCCACCTTCCCCGACCCGATCCCGCAGAAGCCCAGCTCCAACATGAACGGTGAGGTCAGCTACCTGGTCGACACCGCCAACAAGTACCTGATGGCCACCGACAAGACGATCACCCAGCAGATGATCGACAAGGGCGGTCTGAAGGTCTACACCACCTTCGAGAAGGACAAGGTCGACGCCCTGAAGAAGGCCGTCGACGACGTCAAGGGCGAGAACCTCAACGCCCAGAAGCGCCCCAACAACGACACCTTCATCCAGTTCGGCTCCGCCAGCATCCGCCCCGGCGACGGCGCGATCGTCGCCCTCTACGGCGGCGACGGCGTGGAGAACGGCCACTTCGACAACAACGCCGACGCCATCGGCGTCCAGGTCGGCTCGACCTTCAAGCCCTTCGTGCTGGCGACCGCCATGCAGATCGGCGTCCAGACGGCCACCGACGACAAGGGCAAGCCGAAGCGGATCAACGCCGACAGCCGCTACCTGTCCGACGACATGTCCGAGATCCGCAAGCCGGACGGCTCGCTGGTGATCGGCGACGACGGCAAGCCCTACCGGCAGAAGAACGAGGACTCCGGCAAGCGCGGTTACGTCTCGCTGCGGGCGGCCATGCAGAACTCGTTCAACGTGCCCTTCGTCCAGCTCAACCAGGACGTCGGCGGTCAGAACGTGGCCAACATCGCCGAGCAGATGGGCGTCAGGAAGGAGAGCTTCGCCGACCCGAAGACCCCGACCTTCGCCCTCGGCACCTCCACCATCAGCCCGATCCGGATGGCCACCGCCTACGGCACCCTGGCGGCCAGCGGCAAGGAGGCCGAGCCCTACTCGGTCACCAAGGTCGAGGTGAACGGCATCGAGCGCCCGGGCTTCGGCAAGAAGGACCCCCGGGTCGCCCTGGAGCCGGCCGTCGCGGACAACGTCACCGACGTGCTGGTGAACGTGGTGAAGAACGGTACCGGTTTCAAGGCCAAGGAGCTGGGCCGCCCGGTGGCCGGCAAGACCGGTACCACCGACCAGAACAAGTCGGCCTGGTGGGTCGGCTACACCCCGCAGCTGGTGACCAGCGTCGCGATGTGGCGCGAGGACCCGAGCAAGCACGAGCGGCTGTCGCTCAACGGCACCGGCGGCAAGGAGTCCATCCACGGTGGTGACATCCCGACCGACGTCTTCACCCGGTACATGAAGGCCGCGCTGGCCAACGAGAAGAAGATGGACTTCCCGACCCCGCAGCCGGTCGGCACCGAGGTGGACTCCTCCGGCGCCCCGGTCTCGCCGAGCATGACGCCCACGCCGACGACGAGCGACACCCCGTCGGCCCCGCCCGCGACCCAGCCGGCCAACAACAACCAGCCGCCGCCGACCAACAACAACCAGCCGCAGCCGCCCGTGTCCAGCCAGGGCCCGGGCTGTGTCCCGGGCGTGGACTGCCCGGGCACGCAGCCGAGCCAGACGTCGACGCACAAGACGACCAACCCCGGTCCGACGAGCAGCTGCGGCCTCCTCGGCTGCAGCACGCCCCCGCCCACGGCGCCGCCGACGGACCCCCCGCCGACGACCACCAAGCCGAGCGGCAGGCCGCCGACACCGTCCTCGACCGGCGGGGGCGGTGGACAGAACGGGCTGTTGCCCTGACCACCACCCGCTGAGCGGATGAACCGAACGGCGGTGGGGGGGGGGGGGGGGGGGGGGGGGGGGGGGGGGGGGGGGGGGGGGGGGGGGGGGGGGGGGGGGGGGGGGGGGGGGGGGGGGGG
>NZ_JBWKEQ010000088.1:0-19584 GCF_056435365.1 Kitasatospora sp. NPDC043949
GCCCCCCCCCCCCCACTCCCCACCCCCCCCCCCCCCCCCCCCACTCCCCCCCCCCCCCCCCCCCCCCCCCCCCCCCCCCCCCCCCCCGGGGCCGGGGATGGTCAGACCTTGAGGTACTTGCGCAGGGTGAAGAACGCCGCCACGCCGGCCATGCCCATACCGACCACGATCAGCAGCGGTATCACCGCGAGCACCGAGCCGAGGCCGATGAAGTGGATGAACTGCACCCGGTCGGCCAGCCAGTTCTGGACGAAGAAGTGCCCGCCGACCAGCAGCCCGGAGGCCATGGCCGCGCCGAGCAGCGCGGAGAACGCGGCCTCGGCGATGAACGGCATCTGGACGTAGAAGTTCGAGGCACCGACCAGGCGCATGATGCCGGTTTCGCGCCGCCTGCTGTACGCCGACACCCGGACGGTGTTGACGATCAGCAGCAGGGCGACGAACAGCATCAGCACCATGATCACGAAGGCCGCCGTCTGGAGGCCGTTGAGCAGGCCGAACAGGTTCTCCAGGATCTTCCGCTGGTCCTCCACCGACTTGACGCCGGGTTTGCCGGCGAAGGCGCTCTGGATGACGTCGTACTTGGTCGGGTCGTTCAGCTTGACCCGCCAGGACTGCGGCATCGCGTCCGGGCCCAGGACGGAGATGAGCGGGTTGTCCGGGTTCATCTCCTTCCAGTGCTTGTACGCCTCGGCGGAGCTCTCGAAGGTCGACGACTGGACCACCGAGTCCATCTTGTCCAGCTGGGCCTTGATGTCCTGCACCTGCTGGTCGGTGGCCGCACCCTTGTCGCACTGCGGCGAGTTGCGCGCGTCCGACTTGGTGCAGAAGTAGATGCTCACCTCGACCTTGTCGTACCAGTACCCCTTCATGGAGTTCACCTGGTCACGGACCAGGAGCGAGGAACCGGCCAGGGCGAGGGAGAGCGCGACACTGACCACGACCGCGATGGTCATCGTCAGGTTGCGGCGGAGACCCACACCGATCTCCGACAGGACGAACTGGGCACGCATGCGGGTAACAACTCCAGGGTCGGTACTGCTGGTCTGGCGACGCGGGCGGACGGCCCTACGGGTTCAGCGCCGGCTGCGCCGGTCGGTCAGTGCTGGTATCCGTAGACGCCGCGGGCCTGGTCGCGGACGAGCAGCCCCTTGTCGAGCTCGATGACGCGCTTGCGCATCTGGTCGACGATGGCCTGGTCGTGGGTGGCCATCAGCACCGTGGTGCCGGTGCGGTTGATGCGGTCGAGCAGCTTCATGATGCCGACCGAGTTCTGCGGGTCGAGGTTGCCGGTGGGCTCGTCCGCGATCAGCAGCATCGGACGGTTCACGAACGCGCGGGCGATCGCCACGCGCTGCTGCTCACCGCCGGAGAGCTCGCCCGGCATGCGGTCCTCCTTGCCGCCGAGGCCGACCAGCTCCAGCACCTCGGGCACCACCTTGTTGATGGCGCTCTTGGGCTTGCCGATCACTTCGAGGGCGAAGGCGACGTTCTGCGCGACCGTCTTGTTGGGCAGCAGGCGGAAGTCCTGGAAGACGGTGCCCAGCTGGCGGCGCATGTGCGGCACCTTCCAGTTGGACAGCTTGCCGAGGTCCTTGCCCAGCACGTGCACCTCGCCCGTGGAGGGACGCTCCTCGCGCAGGCACAGGCGCAGGAAGGTGGACTTACCCGAGCCGGACGAGCCGACCAGGAAGACGAACTCACCCTTCTCGATCTCCAGCGAGACGTTGTCCAGGGCGGGACGGTTCTGCTTGGGATAGGTCTTGGAGACGTTGTCGAATCTGATCACGGCTGCATCACGGAGGCCATCCTAGGCGGCGCCAGTCCTCGGTCGATCCACCCCGGGCGCCCGGCCCTGGGGCGGGTGGCGGGAGCGGAAAGGGCCGCTCCCGGTCTGGGACCATACGCGAATCGGCGGTCGGCGTGCAGGGCCCGCCCAGGACAGCCGTCGGAATCTGGGGGAGAATGTCTGGTTATGCCCCGAAAATTGGGAGGCATCTCACAGCCCGGGAGCCGGAACGGTCAGAACCTGGCAGAGTGGAGGTGGCGTCCCCGTGTTCGGGCGCTCCCCCGCACAGGGCAAGAAGAGGAACCAAAGCCCCGTCCGGTGCGTTGGCTGTAGCAGCGAGGAGGAGATCGCATGACCTGCGACCATCTGGTGTGCGCCAACTGCAACGGCCGCGTGAGTGACGGGCGCTGCGCGGTCTGCCGCGCCAACCGGGCCCGGCTGCAGGAGCAGCAGGGTCCGTTCGCGGCGCTCTCCCCCGCGATGCTGCTGGCCCTGCTGGCCGGTCTGCTCGCGGTGGCGCTGATCGCCCGGCAGGCACTGGCCTGAACCCACCGAGGCACACGAAAGGGCCCCCGACCACTGCGGTCGGGGGCCCTGTTTCGTCCGTCGGCGCCTACTGCGCGGCGGTCTCGCGCTGCTTGCGCCAGCGGATGCCGGCCTCGATGAAGCCGTCGATGTCGCCGTCCAGCACGCCCTGCGGGTTGCCGACCTCGTACTCGGTCCGGACGTCCTTGACCATCTGGTACGGGTGCAGCACGTAGGAGCGCATCTGGTTGCCCCAGGAGCTGCCGCTGTCCTTGAGCGCGTCCATCGCCGCCCGCTCCTCCTGGCGGCGCCGCTCCAGCAGCTTCGCCTGGAGGACGTTCATCGCGGACGCCTTGTTCTGGATCTGCGAGCGCTCGTTCTGGCAGGAGACCACGACACCGGTCGGGAGGTGCGTGATGCGCACCGCCGAGTCGGTGGTGTTGACGCCCTGGCCGCCGGGACCGGAGGCGCGGTAGACGTCGATCCGCAGGTCGCCCTCGTCGATGTCGACGTGGTCGGACTGCTCGACGACCGGGAGCACCTCGACACCGGCGAAGGAGGTCTGCCGGCGGCCCTGGTTGTCGAAGGGCGAGATGCGGACCAGGCGGTGGGTGCCCTGCTCGACCGACAGGGTGCCGTAGGCGTACGGCGCCTTGACCGTGAAGGTCGCGGACTTGATGCCGGCCTCTTCGGCGTACGAGGTGTCGTACACCTCGGTGGGGTACCCGTGCCGCTCGGCCCAGCGCAGGTACATGCGCATCAGCTGCTCGGCGAAGTCGGCGGCGTCGACGCCACCGGCCTCGGCACGGATGTTGATCAGCGCCTCGCGGGCGTCGTACTCGCCGGACAGGAGGGTGCGGACCTCCAGCTCCTCGACCGCCTTCTGGAGGGAGACGAGCTCGGACTCGGCCTCGACCCGGGTGTCCGCGTCGTCCTCGGCCTCGGCCAGCTCGAACAGCACGCCCAGGTCGTCGATACGGCTGCGCAGGCCCTCGACCTTGCGCAGTTCACCCTGGAGGAAGGAGAGCCGGCTGGTCACCTTCTGCGCGTTCGCGATGTCGTCCCACAGGTTGGGGGCGCCTGCCGCCTCCTCCAGGACAGCGATGTCGGCCCGGATCTTGTCCAGGTCGAGGACGGCCTCGATCGACCCCATGGTCGATTCGAGGTTCTTGAGCTCTTCGGAAGGATCGACGGCTGCCACGCCCCCAGGGTAATGGTTCCGGGGGTGGTCATGACGACACCGGGGTCCTCTGGCTCTCGCGGTACCCGCCCGACGGCCCTCTACGGCGCCCGCGGGGCCGTGCCGGACACCGTCGGGCGGGCCGGGTGGCCGGCGTCCGGGGCGGTGGCCGCGAAGGCCGTCCAGGCCGCGGCGGCGCCCGCCAGCAGCAGGACGGTGGCCAGCAGGACGGCCAGCAGCCGGCGGCGGCGCAGCAGCGCCTGCCGGTCCCGGCGGTGCCCGGTGCCCGGGGCGGTGCGCTGGGCGCGGGACTCCGCGGCGTACGCGGCCAGCTCGTCCGCGGAGGGGCGGCGCAGGCTGGTGTGGGTGTCCCGGGTGGAGTCGGGGGCGACGCCGGGCACCAGCGGGACGGCCGGGCCCCGGCGGCGCTTGTGGATGCCCGGGCCGGCGTCCACCTCGGCGTACACGGCCTCACCGGGGGTCAGCGCCTCCTCCGCCGGGGCACGGCCCTGGGAGGGGACGGCCAGCACCGGCAGGCCGGCCAGCGAGGGCAGCTGCTCGCGCAGCCGGGCGGCCAGCTCGGCGGCCCGCAGCCGGGAGGCCGGGGCCTTGGCCAGGCACTCGGAGATGATCCGCCACAGCCCGTCCGGCAGGCCCGGGATCGGCGGCACCTGCTCGGTGACGTGCCGGCGCAGCACCGCGCCGGTGTGGCCGCCGCCGAACGGGGTGAACCCGGCCAGCAGCTCGTACAGCACGGTGGCGAGGGCGTAGATGTCGACGGCGGCGCGCGGCTCCAGGCCCTCGATGATCTCCGGGGCGAGGTAGTCGGGGGTGCCGATGATCCGGGTGGCCCGGGTGCGGCGCGGGGCGTCGACCAGGCGGGCCACGCCGAAGTCGGTGAGCTTGGCGCGCGGGGCGCCGCCGGGGCCCGGGGCGGCGGCGAGGTCGAGCAGGACGTTCTCCGGCTTGACGTCGCGGTGGACGATGCCGGCGGCGTGCGCGGCGGCCAGGCCGTCGGCGACGTCCGCGATGACCGAGGCGGCGGTCTGCGGCGGGAGCGCGCCGTCGCGCTCCAGCCGGGAGCGCAGGTCGGTGCCCTGGACCAGCTCCATCACCAGGGCGAGGTCGCTGCCGTCCACGACCATGTCGCGCACGCCGACCACCCGGGGGTGGTCGAGGCTGGT
The DNA here is from genome assembly GCF_056435365.1 of Kitasatospora sp. NPDC043949. Lineage (NCBI taxonomy): Bacteria > Bacillati > Actinomycetota > Actinomycetes > Kitasatosporales > Streptomycetaceae > Kitasatospora > Kitasatospora sp. NPDC043949. The sequence continues at coordinate 4,679 of NZ_JBWKEQ010000088.1, forward strand.
CAGCGCGGCGCGCTCCTGGACGAAGCGGCCGACCAGCACCTGGTCGGCGGCCAGGTCCTCGCGCAGCAGCTTGACCGCCACCGGGCCGTCGGGCCCCTCACCGAGCCAGACCGTCCCAGCCGAACCCCGGCCGATCACCTGGTGGACGGTGTACCGGCTGCCGATCTTGCGTGCCAATGCTGCTCCGTGGGCGGCGCGGGAGCGCGCCCGGGGGTCCGGTGCGCTCGATGGGGCGGGACAACAGCGACCAACCTACGCGCCCCGGCGCCCCGCGCGGGCCGCCCGAGGGCCCTGGGCGGGCAGTCTCGGGCGAGAAATCTTATGAATTGTCGACAAAGCGTCAATCCCGCCGCGCGGGCCCGGTCCTGGACCGGGCGGCCCCGCGCGGCGGGGCCTGGCCCGGCGTCAGTTCTTCGAGCTGCCGAACAGGGCGTCCGCCCAGTCGCGCACGGTGTTGAACCAGCCCTGGACGTTGTCCCAGTAGTGCGGCAGCGACGTGAAGTTCCACAGCGCCACCCCGGCCACCACCAGCACCACCAGCACCATCAGGCACCCCTTGAGGCAGCCGAGCCCGGGGATGTACATCCGGTTGCGGCTGCGCGGGCGCCGCTCGCGCGGCGGGGCGGGCTCGCGGCGGTCCTGCTCGCGCGGCTCCTCCCGACGCTGCGGCTCCTCCCGACGCTGCGGGGGCTCGCGGTGCTGCGGCGGCTCGCGGTGCTGCGGGGATTCGCGGTGCTGCGGCGGCTCGGCCCGGCGCGGGACCGGGGTGGGCGGGGGCGGCGGCGGGTAGCCGCCCTGCGACTGCCCGTACGCGGCCGGAGCCGGCCGGTAGCCGCCGGGCGGCTGCGGGCGTCCACCGGGCCCGGGCTGCGGCTGGCCGCCGTGACCGGTCTGCCCGGCCTGGTAGCCCTGGCCGCCCTGGTACGGCGGCGGGGCCACCGGCGGCCGCTGGGCGTACCCGGGCGGCGGCGGGCCCTGGCGCCGCTGGTCGGGGTGGTAGCCGGCCGGCGGCTGCGGTTGCTGGTAGCCCGGGCGGCCGCCCGGCCCGGCCTGGAAGGGCCGCGGGGCGACCTGCGGGTCCTCGAAGTCCTCCGGGCCGAAGTAGCCGACCTGGGTCTGCTGGTTGCGGTCCCGGGCCGCCCGCAGCTGCGTCTGCCACGGGTGCGGCGTCTCCTCCCCCGGAGCGCCCGGAGTGCCCGGAGCGCCCGGCGGGAGCGGCGGCACGACGGTGGGCGGCATCACCTGGGTGCGGTCCGGGGCCCCGAACGGCGGGGCGGGCGGCGGCTGGGTGCCCATCACCCGGGTCGCCGCGGCCGGGTCGTACTGCGCGGCCGGGTCGTATTGCGGGGCCGGCGGGGCGGCCGGAGCCGCCGGCGACAGGCCGGGGACGCCCGCGCCTGCGCTCGGGACGGAGGTCGGGCGCGGGTCCGGCAGCAGCAGCGAGCCGACCGCGAGCGCCTCGTCCACCGCCGCCGGGGAGGCGTGCACCCCGACGCCGGCCGCCACCACCCGCAGCGCGCCGGCCAGCGAGGTCGCGGACGGCCGCTGCGCCGGGTCCTTGCGCAGGCAGCGCTCGATCACCGTCCACAGCGGCTCGGGCATGGTGCTGGGCCGCTGCGGCTCCTGCGCCAGGTGGGCGTGGAGGAGCGCGATCGCGCTGTCGCCCTGGAACGGCTGGCGGCCGGTGACCAGCTCGTACAGCATGATCCCGGCGCCGTAGACGTCCACCGCGGAAGTCTGCGGGCGGCCCTCGGCGGACTCCGGCGCGATGTAGGCGGGGGTGCCGACGAACTCGTGGGTGCGGGTGATGCCCGGGGAGTCGGCGAGGCGGGCGATGCCGAAGTCGGTCAGCATCGGGTGCATCTGCTCGGTGCCGTCCAGCACCGTGGAGGCGAGCAGCACGTTGGCCGGCTTGAGGTCGCGGTGGACGATCCCGTCCTCGTGGCTGGCCGCCAGCGCGTCCGCGACCTGGGCCATCAGCAGGGCGCCGGCGATCGGGCTGAACGGGCCGTTGGAACGCAGGTAGCGGGCCAGGTCGGGGCCGTCGATCAGGTCCATCACCAGGGCCAGCAGCTCGCCCTCGACCACCAGGTCGCGGACCCGGACGATGTTCGGATGGGTCAGTCGCAGCAGCAGCGAGCGCTCGCGCAGGAAGCGCATCACGACGTCCGGGTCGGCCGCCAGTTCCTCGCGCAGCACCTTGATCGCCACCAGCTGCCCGGGCTCGCTGCCGGGCACCTGGACGTCGGGGCGCACCCGGCCGCGCCAGACCGTCCCGGTGGCACCCCGTCCGAGGGTCTCCTCAAGCAGATACTTGCTGCCGACTGGCCGCACCTGTCGCACTCCTCGTCGTGCCGCCCGCGCGGGGCGCTCCTCCGCCGGTGCGGTGAGCCTGCCGGGCCCGTGTCTGCGGCCACTCTAACGGTGTCCGTTCAGGTTTTTGGGGCGACCGGCAGGCCATCCCGGAGGGGTTGGGGGACATCCCCTAGGGGAGTTCCCGGACCGGTTCGGCGGGCCCGCCGACAGGGCCCCCGCCGCACCGGTTGACCTGACCCTCCGTCGCCTCCACCATGGCGATGATCGCAAGATCGTCAAATCCGGTACGGTGCGCGGACTGTCCGTGACGGATGGCAGGATGGACACTCGCCACTCGTGTGGCCCAAAGGGTCGCCGCGGCCGCCCCTCGCGCCCGCGACGACACCGGGCAGCGGTACCAGGCTCCACACCAGCAGAAGGGACCCGCGGGCGAGATGCAGATCCGGCTGACCGTCCTCCGACCGCGCAGCGGCCCGACCGCCGCCGGCTCCGCCATCCCCTACGTGGACGTGCTGGTCACCGCACCCGTCGGCACCGCGCTCGGCTCCCTCGCGGGCGCCCTCGCGGGCGCCGTCGGCGTGCGCGGGCCCCGGGCCGCCACCCACGTGCACCTGTACGCCGGGGCGCACCGGGTCGACGAGCACACGCTGCTCGGCCACCCCCCGCTCCTCGACGGGGCCGTCCTCAGCCTCAACGAGGCCGACCCGACCGCCGACGACCCCGACGACACCCCCGCCGCCGCCGAACTGCGCGTGGTCGGCGGCCCGGACGCCGGCGGAGTGCACCGGCTGCACGGCCGGGAGATCCGGATCGGCCGCTCCGGCGAAGCCGACGTCCCGCTCGACGACCCCGACGTCTCCCGGCTGCACCTGGCCCTGCACCTCGCCGACGACGGCAGGATCACCGTCCGCGACCTCGGCTCCACCAACGGCACCACCCTGGACGGTCGGCTCGTCCCGCCCGGAGCCCCCGAGGAAGCCGTCCCGCTGGAAGCCGGCGCCCTGCTGCGCATCGGCGAATCCACCCTGCACGTGGCCGCCCCCGACCTGGCCGACGGCACCGGCCGCGCCGCCCTGCCCGACGGCCACGGCCACCTCCAGCTCGCCGCCCCCGGCCCGGTCCGCCCCACCCCGCCGGTGGCCGAACCGCCAGCGGCCCCCGAACCCGCCCCCGGCCGCGGCCGCGGCCTGCTCTCGCTGCGGCTCGGCCGCACCGCCGAACCGCCCGGCCAGGAGAGCGCCGAACGCCACCACACCGCCGTACGGCTGCGCCAGGCCGCCGCCCAGCGCGAACGATGGCCGGATCTCGCCACCCTGCTGCTCAACGCCGTCGGCCCCGGCCCCCGGCTCTGGGAGCGCGGCCCCGGCCACCCCGACGCGCTCACCCTGCGCCTGGGCACCGCCGACCGCCCCGGCGGCCCCGGCACCGCGCCCGGCACCATGCTGCCCGCCGTCCCCGTCACCCTCGACCTGCAGACCGCCGGCAGCCTCGGCCTCAGCGGCCCGCGCGAACGCCTGGACGCGCTCACCCGCGCCGTCGTCGCCCAGCTCGCCGCCCTGCACCCGCCGACCGGCCTGAGCCTGGTCGTCGTCGACGCCGACCAGGCCCGCACCCCCGAAGAACGCGCGGACACCTGGGCCTGGGCCCTCTGGCTGCCCCACCTGCGCCCCGCCGACGGCCAGGACTGCCGCCTGCTGCTCGGCCTCGACGACGAACAGGCCACCGCCCGGCTGACCGAACTCACCGCCCGGCTCAGCGGCCCGGCCGGCCTCGGCGGCCACCCCGCCACCGTCGTCGTGGTGGACGGCCGCCCGACCACCGAGACCGCCCGGCAGGCCGTCGACCTGCTGCTGCGCCAGGGCCCGGCCGTCGGCATCTTCCCGGTCTGCCTCGCCGAGCAGCCCGAACTGCTCCCCCGCGGCCTCGGCGCCACCGCCCTGATCACCGGCGAGGTCGGCACCCAGCTCTCCCTCGACCGCCCCGTCGCCCGCGGCCGGGAGACCTTGCACGAGGTCTCCCTGGACGCCGTCTCCGACGCCTGGGCCGAACGGCTCGCCCGCGTGCTCGCCCCGCTGCGCGAGGCCGCCCCGGCCGCCCGCGGCCCGCTGCCCGACGCGCTGCGGCTGCTCGACCTGCTCCAGCTCGACACCGTCACCCCGGCCAAGCTGTCCGCCCGCTGGGCGGCGCACGCCGGCGGCATCGGCGCCGCCACCGCGCTGCTCGGCACCACCCGGGACGAGCTCTGCACGCTCGACCTGGCCGACCCCGAACTCGCCCTCCCCTCCCCCGACCCCGGCGGCCCGCACCTGCTCATCGGCGGCGCCCGCGGCTCCGGCAAGACCGAGCTGCTGCGCACCCTGGTCGCCTCGCTCGCCGTCTCCGAACGCCCCGAGCGCCTCACCGTCACCCTCATCGAGGGCCGGTCCACCGAGGACGGCCTGGACGGCTGCACCGAACTGCCGCACGTCACCGGTCTGGTGAACGCCGCCGACGACCCGCGGGCCGCGCTGCTCGCCGCGGAGGCCCTGGAGGACGAACTCGCCCTGCGCGAGCGGCTGTTCGACGGACTGGACTTCGCCTCCTGGCACGCCGCCCGCATCCTGGACGGGCAGAGCCTGGACGCACAGAGCCTGGACGGGCAGGGCCTGGCCGGACAGAGCCTCGTCGGACACCCGGCCGTCCCGGTGCCCGCCGTCGTCGGCGCGGCCTCCGCCGCCACCCCGAAGATCATCCACCCGCGCAGCGGCGACGGCGCCCGGCCGGTCACCTCCCCCGCCGCCGCCCCCTGCCCCGCCCGCCTGGTCGTCGTCGTGGACGACTACGACGCCCTGCTCTCCCCTACCTCCCCGGCCGGCCGCCCGCTCGCCCGCGCCCTCGCCGCCGTCGCCCGCCACGGCGGCCCGCTCGGCGTCCACCTCGCGGTCACCACCGGCCACCCGGAGGAGAGCGCCGGCACCGAGGTCGACGAGGCCGCCCTGCTCCGCATCGCGCTGCGCACCGAGGACCCGGCCGACTCCGACCTGCTGATCCACCTCGGCGACGCGGCCGCCCTGCCCGAGGACACCCCCGGCCGCGGCTACCTGCGCCTGCCGGACGGCGGCGTCACCGCCTTCCAGACCGCCCGGATCAGCGGCCGCATCCCGCGCACCGCCACCCTGCGCCCCACCGTCGTCGCGATCGACCCGCTCCAACTCGGCGCCCCACCCGCCCGCCGCCCGGTCCGCGAACTCGGCAACGGCCCCACCGACCTCGCCCTCCTCGCCAGCGCCCTCCAACGCGCGGCCGCCCACTGACCGGGCAGAACGACCTCCACCGCCACTGCCGCGATCACCATCGCGGCAGGGGCGGTGCGCGTACGGACCTCCCCGAGACACTCGGGAGCCGGCGGGCCCACATCTGAGGACGCGGGCCCGCCCGACCGGCCTCGTACGCCGAATGCGGGCGCTGCCACGACCCGGTGCCCCGCCCGGGGATCTGCCGCGCCCGTGCGGGCCTCGGCGGCAGGGCCGTCGCCGTCGACGCCGGAGCACCGTCGCCCCCCGGCGGCGTCACCCGGGCCCGTGCGGCCCTGCGCGGACGGCCCGGGCTTCCCGTGGTGGCGTTCGACGGCTGATCACCACGGGCGGCCCTTCATCCAACCGTCAGGCGGTCAGGCGCACTTGATCTCGCGGTTCACCACGGCCATCCCGGCGACCTTGTCGCCGTCCACGGTGAACTCGTACTGCCAGCCCTGCTGCCCCTCGACCGGCATCACGTACTTGCCGCCCTTGGCGAGCTGGAGGCCCTTGGCGCCGTACGCCTGCTGGAGCGCCTCCACGGTGGAGCCGGCCCCGAGGCCCTCGGCCGTCTTCGCCTCGGCCGGGGCAACCAGTTCGCGCAGGCCCGTCGCCGCGAAGGAGACCCGGCCGGTGGCCAGGTACGCCTTGTCCTTGGCCTCCTGGGCGAACCGCAGGTCGACCAGGGCCATCGTCGCGTCCGCGATCGCCTTGGCGGCGTCGGCCAAGCCCTTGGCCCCGGCGGCGGAGCCCGCGGCGGCGGCGGCCGCGTCCTTGGCGGAGGCGTTCGGCGGCAGGGTGCCCCCCGGGGCGGGCGCCTTGCCCGAGGCCGCGTCGGCCTTGGCGTTCAGGTCCTTGTAGCGGGCCTCGGTGGCCGCCTCGGCGGTCATCCGGGCCTGGTCCGGCGCCGGGCCGCCCTTGTAGACGAAGTCCGTGCAGCCGTCGAGCAGCGAGACCGGCACGCCCTCCAGAGCGCCGGTGGCCAGCCCGGCGTCCTTGGCCATCCCCGGCTTCAACCCCCGGTACCCGGCCGCCGCGAAGGCCTCCGGGCCCTTCGACGTGGACGCGGGCGCGGGCGTCGCCGCGGGCGCCCCGGTCGTGGCCGGAGCCTTCGCGGTGTCCTTCTCGTCGTTCTTGTCATCGGACGTACAGGCCGCCGCACCGGCGACCAGCAGTGCCACCGAGATGCCCACGCCCACTGCGCGGACCAAGGCTCGGTTCTTCCTCATGCCACAACCTTCACTTGATCATTCGATGGTCGCCGCATCGAGAGTGCGACCACGGTCTACAGGCGGTTTCTCAGGAGCAGTACGTGTTGTGCTTGACCAGGGCGAGGCCGGCGACCTTGCCCTCGGCCATGGTGAACTCGTAGAACCAGTCCGGGCCGCCGTTGCCGCCCTCGGCCGGGAGTTCGTACTTGCCGTCCTCGGTCGGCTTGAGGGCCTTGCCCTCGTAGGCTCGCTCGAGCTCGTCCTCCGCCGAACCGGCGCCGACTCCCTCGGCGGTGCGGGCGTCCGCCGGGGCGACCAACTGGCGCAGGCCCTCGGTGCCGAAGTTGACCCGGCCGGTGGCCAGGAAGGCCTGGTCCCGGTTCTTACGGGCGGTCACGATGACGTCCGCCTCCTTGAACAGCGCGTCGGACTCCTGCCGTTCGGCGGCCTCCTGCTTCAGCCGCTCCTGGAGGCGCTCGCTGTGCTTCACCATCTCCTCCGGCGAGGCCCCGGGCGCCAGGGTCTCGAACGGCTTCCGGTTCGCCCGCATCTCGTCGATCCTGGCAATCGCCTTGTCGGACTTCGCGCGGGCCTCCGTCTCGGCCGCCATCCGAACCGGGTCCGGCGCCGGGCCGCCCTTGTACGCGTAGTCGGTGCAGCCGTTGAGCAGCGAGACCGGCGACGGCTCCAGGGCTCCGGAGGCGAGCGCCTCGTCCTTGGTCATCGACAGCCGCAGTCCGCGGTAGCCGCCGGTGCCGAACGGCTGCGGCGGCGTGCTGGCCGCCGAGGTCGCGCCGGTCTTCCGCCCCGCGTCCTTGCCGCCCTCGCAGGCCGCCGCTCCGGCCACGACCAGAGCCACCGTCAGTACGGCCCCCGCCGTGCGCGCGCTGCGCGTCATCCCCACGGTGATCCCCTCCCCTGTGTCGATCACACACGGTAGCGAATATGCGGGCATGATCCACAATCGGTTTCCACACCAGCGGAAGGGCCGTCGCCGTGAACGGCCGACGACTGGCCACCCCGCCGTCCGCCGTCTTCCGTAGGCGGCGGACGGCAGCTGCCGGTCAGTGGGCCGGGGGCTGCGCGGCGAGGCCGCGGGTGTAGTGGGCGGCGGCGAGGACCGAGGCCATCAACTCGGCGTCGAGCACGGAGGCGTCGGCCAGCCGGGTGGCCGCCGCGTGGGAGGCGAGCAGCGTCTTGGTGACCCTCAGTGCGGCCTCGGGGCGGCGGGTGACGGGCCTGACCCACTCGGCCACCGCCCCGTCCAGGTCCTGCTCGGGGACGACGCGTTGCAGGATGGCGAGCTCCCGCGCCTCCACCGCGCCGACCGGGCGGCTGGTGAGGATGATCTCGCGGACCCTGGCCGCGCCGACCTCGTGGAGCAGCCGGGGCAGCAGGCCGCCCCAGGCGACGGGCAGGCCCAGGGCCAGCTCGGGCAGCCGGAAGACGGCGTTGTCGGCGCCGACCCGCAGGTCGCAGGCGAGCGCCAGGGCGAAGCCGGCACCGGTGGCCCGGCCCTGGACCCGCGCGACGGTCACGGCGGAGCTGTTGGTGAGGGCATCGCAGACCCTGCGGGCCTTCTCCCCGTAGTTCCGTATGCCGCCGCCGGTCGGGTCCTGGTCCAGGCCCGCGAAGAGTTCGTCCCGGTCGCCGCCGAGGCAGAAGTCCCGGCCGGCCCCGGACAGCACGATCACGCGCACGGCCGGGTCGGGTACGGCCAGCACGGCGAGGAGTTCGTCCAGCATGGCCGAGGTGACGGCGTTCCCGGTCGCCGGGCTGTCCAGCTCGATGTGGAGCACGGGGCCCTGGCGCTCGGTACGGACCGTACGGGCCACCGCGGGCGCGGGGACGGGCTCCGGGGCGGGCGACGCGACGGGCTCGGGGTACGGGTACGGGTACGGGAGGTACGACGGCTGCGCCGCGTACGGCGGGTACTGCGGAACCTGGGGAACCTGCGGGGACACGTTCATGCGGCCACTCTCAGGGACGTCACCCGGTGGAAGACCATCCGGGGTGCGTACTCGGGCGGGCTCACCGCCCGCAGGGTCGGGAAGCGCCGCAGCAGCTGGCCGAGCAGGGCACGTGCCTCCAGCCTGGCCAGGCCCGCGCCGAGGCAGTAGTGGGCGCCGCCGCCGAAGGTGAGGTGGGTGCCCCGGCGGAGCACGTCGAAAGCGTGCGGGTCCGGGTTGCGGCGCGGATCGCGGTTCGCCGCGCCGTACATCACGTGGACCATGGTGTCCTTGGGCAGGAACACCCCGGCCAGCTCGGTGTCCTCGCCCGCGACGCGGCTGTTGACGCGGATCGGCGGGTCGTAGCGCAGCGCCTCGTCGATCGCGTCGTCGATGTGCTCCGGCCGCTCCCGCAGCCACTCCCACCGGCCGGGCGACCGCAGCAGCGACCACACCAGCGAGGAGAGCAGCGTCGCCGTGGTCTCCAGCGAGGCGATGGTGACGAACATGGTGAGCTGGTAGACCATCCGGTCGGTGGCCTCGCGGTCGGACTCCAGCGCGTCCCAGGTGCGGATCCAGCCGGCGATCACGTCGTCGCCGTCGTTGTCGCGGCGCTCCCGGACGAGGCGGGTGAAGTACTCGCGCAGGTCCATGGTGGCCTGCTCCGAAACCGCCAGCTGGCTCTTGGTGGGCAGGAGTTCCTGGGCGTGCACCTGGTTGTGGGTCATCGTCAGGATGTGCGGGTAGTCCGCCGGGGCGATGTCCAGCCAGCGCCCGACGGTGCCGATCGGCAGCTGCTCGCTGACCAGGGACGAGAGGTCCGCCTCGCCGTCCGCCCGTATTCGCTCGGCCAGGCGGTCGAGCAGCCCGGTGACGTCGGCCTCGATCTCCGGCTGCATGTCCCGCAGGGTGGCGTGGTTGAAGAGGTTTCCGAGGCTGCGCCGCTGCCGGGTGTGCTCGGGGGCGTTGAGCCGGGAGAGCGTCCGGCTCATCTCCTGGGTGGCGACGGCCTCCCAGCGCTCCGTCCCGGTCTGCCGTTCCTGCCAGGCGAAATCGGGGACGAGCCAGGTCCTGCCGCGCAGGACCTGGTCGCACGCGTCGTACCCGGTGACCAGGTAGCCGCCCCAGGGCGCCGGGACGAGGTCTCCCAGCGCCCGCAGCCCGTCGTAGACCGGGCTCGGGTCGGCGAGTCCCTCGGCCGACCGCAGCCTGCGCAGGAGCGGCACGGCGGCGCGGCGGTCGACCACCCTTCCGTCCGGGCGCTCCGGGTCTGCGGGGCGGGCTTCCAACGTGGCGGTCACACGGGGCTCCTTACGCGCGGGCGGGCAGTACGGCGGCGATCTACCCAGCAACAGCGCGCTCAAGCGTCGATCCGTGTTGCCCCCGTCACGTACCCGCACCGCCGTCGGACTCCGTTCACGCCGCGGTGGCGGAACGGCTTCCGACGGCGCGTCGGATCGGAGCCCGGGGTGTGTCAGACCCGGAAGACGTCCAGGAAGGAGCTCCACCACCCCTTCTTCTGCCCGGCCCGGCCCGGCGCGGGGGCGGTGGCCTGCGGGTACGCCTGCGTCGCCTCGGGGCCGACCGGCGATCCGCCCGGCGCGGTGTCCGCACCCGCGGCCGGCCGCGTGGTGCGGGCGGGCGCCGGGCTGAACCGCACCGGCAGCGAGACCAGGCCGCGCTGGAACGGGCCCGGCCGCCACTCCACGCTCTCCGCGGGCACCGCGAGCGTGACGTCCGGGAGGGCGTTGAGCAGGCACTCGATCGCGCTCAGGGCGATCAGCTGGGCCGGGGACTTGGCCGGGCACGCGTGCGGGCCGGCGCCCCAGGCCAGGTGGGCCCCCTTGCTGAGGGTCAGCCGGGCGTCCGTCAGCGCGGGGTCGCTGTTGGCGGCGGCGAAGCTGATCACCACCGGGCTGCCCGCGTCCATCGGGACCCCGCCCACGTCGAGGTCCTGCATCGGGTAGTGCGTGGCGTAGTTGGCGATCGGCGGGTTGTTCCACAGCACGTCGTCGAGGGCGTCCTCGATGCGCAGTCCGGAGCGGCCCTCGCCGGACAGCAGCAGGAGCAGCGCGTTGCCGATCAGGTTGCGCTCGGGCTCGACGCCGGCGCCCATCAGCATGACCAGCTGGTCCTTGAGCTCCTCGTCCCGCAGGCCGGCCGGGTGCTGGATGAGCCACGAGGTGATGTCGTCGCCGGGCTGGCGGCGCTTCAGCGCGACCAGGTCCATCAGACAGGCGGTCAGCTCCTCGTTGGCCTGGATCACGTCGAGGCCGTCGAAGAGCGCGGACATGCTGCGGGTCAGCCGGTCGCCGATGTCGGCCGGGCAGCCGAACAGCTGGTTGAACAGCAGCAGCGGCAGCAGCTTGGCGTAGTCGTTGAGCAGGTCGGCCCGGCCCAGCGGACTGAACTGGTCGATCAGGTAGCCGGCTATCCGTTCGACGTGCCGGTTGAGCCGGTTGTCGTTGAGCCGGCCCAGGCTCTCGGTGACGGCCTTGCGCAGCCGCAGGTGCTCGGCACCGTCCGTGAAGAGGCAGTTGGGCCGGTAGAACATCATCGGCAGGACGGGGCTGTCCAGCGGCACCCGTCCTTCGTTGAGCGCCGCCCAGCGCCGCGAGTCCCGGGCGAACATCCCCGGGTTCTGCAGCACCCGCAGAGCGGCCTCGTGCGAGGTGACCAGGGTGGCCTCGACCCCCGGGGCCAACTCCACCGGCGCGGCGGGACCGTTGGCGCGCAGCTTGTCGTAGACCGCGCCGGGGTCGGACGAGAACATCTCCCCGTAGAGCGGTGTGCTCACGCCGACGTGCATCGGGCAGCCCTGCGGAGGCGACTGCGGGGCGGGTCGCTGCGGAGATTCCATGGGTCGTTCCTTGGAGGTGGCCCCGGGCGGGTGCGGACCCGGGAGGCGTGAGGGGAGGGAGGCGTGGGGGAGGTCAGGAGTCGCGGGGGAGGTCAGGAGCCGCGGTCGAGGTCAGGAGCCGCGGTCGAGGTCAGGAGGCGCGGTCGAGCAGGTGCCGGACGAGCGTCAGCAGGGCGTTGGCCGAGGAACGCTGGTCCCGCGCGTCGCAGAACACCACCGGTGTGTGCGGCAGCAGGTCGAGCGCCTCGCGCAGCTGGTCCTCGGTGTACTCGTCCTGCCGGTCGAAGCTGTTGACCGCCACGGCGTACTCCAGGCCGTACTGCTCGATCAGGTCGATGACGGGGAAGGTGTCCGCGAGGCGGGTCGGGTCGGCCAGCAGCAGCGCCCCCAGCGCGCCCCGCGCCATGTCCTCCCAGAGCTGCATGAACCGTTGCTGCCCCGGCGTGCCGAACAGGTACAGCACCAGGTCGTCGCCGAGTGTCAGCCGGCCGAAGTCCAGGGCGACGGTCGTGGTCTTCTTGTCCGGTACGCCGCGGAGGTCGTCGACACGGATGGACGCCTGCGTCATGCTCTCCTCGGTGCTCAGCGGGGCGATCTCCGACAAGGCCCCGATGAGCGTGGTCTTGCCGACCGCGAAGTGCCCCACGACCAGGATCTTGACCGCGGTCGTCACCGCGCCCGGGACGTAGATGTCCTCAGGCGAACCGGCGTTGAAGTCCATGCAGTACCTTCTCTAGAAGTCTCGGATCCGGGGCCTGGGCCGGGGGCGGGGCCGACCGGCACAGCAACCGTCCCTCATGGATCAGGTCCGTCAGCAGCAGCCTCACGACCCCCACCGGCAGCTCCAGCCGGGCCGCGACCTCGGCCACCGAGAGGTAGCCGCCGGAGCACAGCTCCCAGATCGCCCGGGTCTCCGGGCTCGGCAGGGCAGGGAGGTCCTGCTCGGGCGCGACGGTGACCAAGGTGATCAGAGACAGGGCTTCCGCACTCGGTAACTCGCGCCCACCGGTGATCACGTAGGAGCGGATGAAGCCGCCGGTGACCCGCTGTTCCTCGCCGCCGGCCGTCATGAGCCGCTGAGCGTGCTCTGGCGCGGCGCCGCCGACATCGCCCGTCCGAGCGCGCCCACCTGCTGCTGCATCCGGAAGGACATCGCCTCCATGTCGACGTCGGGGGCGGTGGAGGCGGCCAGGTACGCGCCGCTGCCGGCCGCGATCAGGAAGATCCAGCCGTGGTCGTACTCCAGCAGGGTCTGGCGCCAGACCCCGGCGCCTGCGCCGTCTCCGCCGACGAACGGGGCGACCGCGCGGCTCAGCGACTGCATCGAGCTCATCGCGGCGGCGTTGGTCTCCGCCTCGTCACGGCCTATCTCGCTGGACCGTTCGAGCAGGAGGCCGTCGGCGGAGACGAGGATGGCGTGCCGGGCGCCGGGTACCTGGAGTACGTCGTTGAGCACCCAGGAAAGATCGCGGCTCACTGGATCTCGGTTCCTTCCGTGTTCGTGGTGTTACGCCCGGACAGCGTGCCGCGCTGGAACGCGCCGAGGCGGGACGGCGTGTTCTGGCCGGGGCTCCGCACCGGCGCCTCGGCCCGGCCGGGGTCCTGCGGGGAGGGGAGGACCGACACCGGGCGGTGGCGGCGGCGGCGGGGCAGCTGTCCGTCCGCGGTCATCTCCGGTTCCGTCACCGCCGCCGGCGGCACCGGGGCCAGGGGCGCCGCCGGTTCGGGCAGCGACACGAGCCGCTGACCGGGGGCCTGCGCCCAGGCCGGCGCGGGCTGCTCCGCCGGCGGGGCCTGGTAGTCGCCGCGCGCGCCCTGGTGGTCACCGTGCGCGGCCTGGTGCTCGCCGTGCACGGCGGTGGCCGGGGCCGCGACCTCGCTGCTGAGCAGCTCGGCCGGCAGCAGCACCACGGCCCGCACGCCCCCGTACGGGGAGACCGAGTCGACGGAGACCCGGAAGCCGTAGCGGGCGGCCAGCATGCCGGAGACGGCGAAGCCGAACTTCGGGGGGTTGCCCAGGCTGGTGAGGCCGATCGGCGCGCCCGGGTTCAGGAGCACCGCCGCGCGGTCCTTCTCCTCCTGGCCCATGCCGAGGCCGGCGTCGTCGACGATCAGGCAGACGCCGGTGGGGACGGCCTGGACGCTGACCTCCACCGGGGTGTCCGGGGCGGAGTAGTTGGTCGCGTTGGCGAGCAGCTCGGACAGCACGACGGCGACCGGCTCGACGACCTTGCTGACGAGCGCGACGCTGACCTGGGAGTGGATCCGCACCCGGTCGAAGTGCCGGATCCGGCCCTGGGCGCTGCGGACCACGTCGTAGACCGAGGCGACGCTCTCACGGCGGCCCAGCCAGCCGCCGCAGAGCACCGCGATGCCCTGGGCACGCCGGCCGAACTGGCTGTTCGTGTGGTCGATCGTCATCAGGTCGGCCAGGATCTGCGGGCTGTCGCCGTACTTCCGCTGCACCTTGTCGATGACGACCTGCTGCTCGTCGGCCAAGCCCTGCAGCGTCCGCATCGCCGCCTTGAGGACGGCCTTGGTGTCCTCCTCGGCGTCGCGGCGGACGTCCGTCAGCTCGGACGCGTGCTGGCTCCGCAGGTGGTCGTGCAGCACGGCGAACTCGTCGCGCTGCCGCTGCGCCAGGGCGCCGGCCTCCTCCAGGGAAACGTTTCGCCGCCGCAGGGCGAGGTTCGTCCTGCGGGCCTGGAGGGCCGCTCCGACGGCTACGAGCATCACCACGATGAAGACCCAGAAAAAGGGTTCCTGCACAAATGACGTCATGAAACTCTCTTCAGGTGGCACCGCGTGGAGCCGGTCCGGGCCCCAAGGCGCGAATGGGACTGGCGGCCTGAACCCCTCCGAAAGACACCTGATGTCACATCACATCGCGGTGATTTCCGGCACGGGACCTGCGGCGACGCCTATCGCGGAGTCAGCCTACTGCAACTCCTGGTAGGTCAGAACAGCTACCAAAAAGGGCAGTTGGGGCGAAGTTCCGCGACCGGCCGGGAACTCCGGTGGGACTTGGCGGACTTCGTAGCGCGACGTTAATCGCAAGGACATATCCCGACCACGCCCCGGCTCGTGCGCAGCGTGACGACTCCGTCACCATCCGGAATCCGCCGCCCGTCGGCCGGTCGCGAAAAGCGGCGGGGGGGGGGGGGGGGGGGGGGGGGGGGGGGGCGGGGGGGGGGAGGGGGGGGGGGGGGGGGGGGGGGGGGGGGGTGGGGGGGGGGGGAAAGAGGGGGGGGGGGGGGGGGGGGGGGGGGGGGGGGGGGGGGGGGGGGGGGGGGGG
>NZ_JBWKEQ010000089.1:0-18199 GCF_056435365.1 Kitasatospora sp. NPDC043949
CTCGACATCTCGAAGCGTGGAGAACGGCCGTCTCCACTGTCCCGGGAAGAACCGCAGATCAGCAGGTCGAGTGACCGCCGAGGTTAAACAACAAGTTCAACTCCTGGAGAGAAACCGAATGGGGATCGTTCAGCGACCGGGCACGGAGGTGCCCGGGGAGAATCCGGGAACGCACGTCGGCGGACAGTGGAATTCCGGGGGCGATAGCGCCGCGAGGCTGCGAGGGTGCGGATCCGGAGGGCGATCCGGCGGCGAAACCCAGTCGGGACAGGTCCGTTTGTCCCTCGGCTGAAGGCCGACAATCAAGGACGCTACCCTCGGTGGTCTGAACGCGTCAAGGATCGTCTGTGGCGGTGTCCGGAGCCTCGGGTCATCGAATGGTGATGATCGATTCCGGCCCGGCAAAAGGCCGTTAAGCCGGTAAGGCGTTAAAGCGGTAAGGCGTTAAAGCGTTAAGGCGTTAAAGCGTTAAGGCGTCACGCCGAGAGGGCTTCGCCGTCCTCCGGGAGCGCGCACACGGCCGCCAGCTCGTCCAGCGACAGATCCAGCGCGAACGCCAGCGCGGCGATGGTGAAGAACGACGGCGTCGGCGCCCGTCCGGTCTCGATCTTGCGCAACGTCTCCGCCGAGACGCCGGCCACCGCCGCCACCTCGACCATGCTGCGCGCGCCGCGCGCCTCGCGCAGCAGCGCCCCGAAGCGCTCCCCGCGCTCGCGCTCCCACGGGGTCAGTGGAGTCCTCACCATGCCGTCGATACTAGGCCCTCCCTCCGGGGTCGCGTCGTGCTCCCGCGAGGTCGCGCCGTGCGCCCCGCTCCGGTGCTCCCGTCCTGCCGCGCGGCCGCCCCGCCTTCGACCGTGATACAAATACCGGTATAAGAATTGGATTGAGGGGAGACGACCCACCATGGTCGAAATCAAGTCGGACGCCGCCCTGGACGCGATGCGCGAAGCCGGGCGGGTGGTGGCGGACGCGCTGGCCGCCGTGCAGGACGCGGCGGCCGTGGGCGTCAGCCTGCTGGAGCTGGACGAGGTGGCGCACGGCGTGCTGAGGGCGGCCGGGGCCACCTCGCCGTTCCTCGGCTACCGGCCGTCCTTCGCGCCCGTGCCGTTCCCGGCCGTCATCTGCGCCTCGGTGAACGACGCCGTCGTGCACGGCATCCCGGGCGGCTACCGGCTGCGCGACGGCGACCTGGTGAGCATCGACTGCGGCGCCCTCCTGGACGGCTGGGCCGGGGACTCCGCCGTCAGCTTCACCGTCGGCGCCGCCCGGCCCGAGGACGCGGTACTGATCGACACCACCCGGCGCGCCCTGGAGGCCGGGATCGCCGCCGCCGTGGTCGGCAACCGGATCGGCGACATCGCGCACGCCATCGGCAAGGTCGCCCGCGCCGGACGCTACGGCCTGCTCGAAGGCTTCGGCGGGCACGGCATCGGGCGGAGCATGCACGAGGACCCGCACGTACCCAACGAGGGCCGCCCGGGCCGGGGTTACCCGCTGCGCCCCGGCCTGGTGCTGGCGCTGGAGCCGATGCTGACGGCGGGCGGCCGGGGTGACTACCACACCGATCCGGACGGCTGGACGCTGCGCACCACGGACGGCAGCCGTGCCGCGCACATCGAGCACACCGTCGCCATCACCGAGGACGGCCCGCGCGTCCTGACCCTCCGGTAGCCGGAGCGCGGTGGGCTGATGGTCGGCGACGACCGGACCTGTGACGGCGGGGCGGCCGCCCTCGGCTGCGCCTTCCACCCGGTGGACCATCTGCCGGTCGAGCAGCGCCCGGCCGCCCTGACGCCGCTGCTCGACCTGCCGCCCTGACCGCCGCCGGCGGCTTCGCTTCCGGCCGCGTGAGCCGCCGTGTGCGCCGGCCTCCGAGCCGGATCCGCTGGAGGATTTGACGCACTGTCAAGTGCGGTCGGGCTTGCGGGGGTTTACCCCACCACCGGTCGGCCCGCTGCCCGGATGGGCCCAAGTCCCCGTGCCCGGAAGACTTCCGGGCATGCCGAACCTCAACCGCACCCTCGCCGTGGTCACCGCGGCCGCCGCGCTCTCCGTCACCGCCCTCGCCGCCCACCCCGCCGCCGCGGCCGGCTCGGACCGCCTCACCTGGACGGCCTGCCCGGGCCAGGCCGATCCCCGCCAGCAGTGCGCCACCGTCACCGTGCCGCTCGACTACGCGCACCCGGACGGCGAGCGCATCACCATCGCCGTCTCCCGGATCACGGCCGCCAAGCCCGGTCTGCGCCGTGGTGTGCTGCTGACCGTCCCGGGCGGGCCGGGCGGCTCCGGTGTGGACGTCCCGAGCGGCGCGGTGAAGCGCCTGCCGCAGTCCGTCCTCGACCGCTACGACCTGGTCGGCTTCGATCCGCGCGGCGTGGGCCGCTCCACGCCGGTCAGCTGCGGTCTGGAGCACGCCGATCTCGCGATGGTGAAGCTGCGCCCGTGGCCGGCCGCGGACGGCTCGATCGACGACAACCTGGCCACCGCCCGCCGGATCGCCGAGACCTGCGCCCGCAACGGCGGCCCGGTGCTGCGCAGCATCTCCACCCGGAACGAGGCCCGGGACATCGACCGGATCCGCGAGGCCCTCGGCGAGCGCCGGCTCTCCGCCTGGGGCACCTCGTACGGCACGTACGCGGGGGCGGTGTACGCCACCATGTTCCCCGGGCGCACCGACCGGATCGTGCTGGACAGCAACGACGACCCGGACCCGTCGCGGGTGGGGCGCGGCTGGCTCGCCGCCTTCGGCCGGGGCGCCGAGGACCGCTTCCCGGACTTCGCCGCGTGGGCTTCGGCGCCGGGCAACCCGGACCGGGTCGCGGACACCCCGGACGAGGTCCGCCCGCTGTTCCTGGAACTCGCCGCCCGCCTGGACGCCGCGCCGCTGCCCTGGCCCGGCGCCAACCCTGCGGAACTGAGCGGCAACGTGCTGCGCGAGACGATGCTGGAGAGCCTGTACGCGGACGCCAAGTTCCCCGACCTGGCCCGGCTGATGTTGGTCGGCCTCGGCCGTCGGCCGCTGCCCGCCCCGGTGCTGCCGCCGGACGAGGCGGTGCAGAACACCATCGCCGTGTCGGTCGGCACCCTCTGCAACGACGTCGGCTGGCCCGCCGATCCGGCCGGTTACGTCCGGGACGTGGCCGCCGAGCGCGCCGCCCGTCCGCTCACCGCGGGCATGCCGGTGAACGTGATGCCGTGCGCCTTCGGGCCGTTCGCGCCGGGCGAGCCGCCGGTGCGGGTGACCGGCCGGGGCCCGGCGAACATCCTGCTGGCGCAGAACCTGCGGGATCCGGCCACCCCGTACGCGGGTGCGCTCAAGCTCCGTGCGGCGCTGGGTGATCGGGCCCGGATGGTGACGGTGGACTCCGGCGGCCACGACGTCTACCGGGCCAACGGGAACGCCTGCGGCGACGCGGCGGTGACGGACTTCCTGGTCACCGGTCGTCGCCCGGCCGGGGACGTGTCCTGCCCGGCAGGCTGAGCAGGGGCGGGCCGGCCGACCGGCGGACGGCGGGATCAACAGGCCGTAGACGAACGGTCCTTGTCCGAACCCGGGCGTCCGTCCGACCGGCTGGAATGAGCCGAATCTGTGGCGGATTTGTGACAAAGCTTCGCCAACACCCTGCCCTGGCACGGTATTCGCGGCCGTAGTGTTCCAGTTATGTCACCGAAGAGCCGCATACCTGCCCCGGACGCGGGCGACACCTGGGTGCCGCGCCCGCGGCGTCGTGAGACCCCGATCGGATTCCTGGGTCACACGGTCACGTTCCTCGGCTGCTGCACTCTCGGCGGTGTCCTGCTGGCCGGCCTCATCCTTCCCGCGGCGGGCGCCGTCGGGCTCGGGGCCAAGAGCAGCGCCGAGGGCTTCGAGAGCATCCCCGACGACTTCAAGGCGCCGGCGCTGACGCAGGCCACCCAGGTCTTCGACGCCAAGGGAGGCCTGATCGCCAAGGTCTACGAGCGGGACCGCACGGTGATACCCGCCGAGCAGATGTCACCGCTGATGCGCCAGGCGCAGGTGGACATCGAGGACGCCCGCTTCTACGAGCACGGCGCCGTCGACCTCAAGGGCATCCTGCGGGCGATCACCAAGAACGCGGAGAGCGGCGCCGCCGTCCAGGGCGCGTCGACGCTGACCCAGCAGTACGTGAAGAACGTCAACGTGGAGAAGGCCGGCGACGACCCGGTGGCCGTCCTGGAGGCGCAGCGCAAGACGCTCGGCCGCAAGATCCAGGAACTCCGGTACGCCATCAAGCTGGAGGAGGATCTGACGAAGGATCAGATCCTCACCAACTACCTGAACATCACCTTCTACGGCCATCAGGCGTACGGCATACAGGCGGCCTCCCAGCGCTACTTCAGCAAGGACGCGAAGGACCTCGCCCTCCCCGAGGCGGCCATGCTCGCCGGGCTGGTGCAGAACCCGTCCCAGTACGACCCGAAGCTGCACCCGGTGGCCGCGCAGAAGCGTCGGGACACCGTCATCGACAAGATGGTCGAGAACAAGCACATCACCGCGGACCAGGCCAAGGAGGCCAAGGCCGCGCCGCTGGGCCTGAAGTACCGGGACCCGCAGAACGGCTGCATCACCGCCCAGGCCGGCATGGGCTTCTTCTGCGACTACGTGCGCCACGTGGTCAAGCAGGACCCGGTGTTCGGCAAGAGCGCCGCCGAGCGCAAGAAGCTGTGGGACACCGGCGGCCTCAACATCTACACCACGCTGGACCCGGACAAGCAGGCCGCCGCCCAGAACGCCGTCTCCGAGCAGGTGTACGTCACCGACCCGGTCTCGGCGGCGATGACGATGGTCGAGCCCGGCACCGGCAAGATCCTGGCGATGGCGCAGACCCGCCCCTACGGTCTGGCGAAGGAGAAGAACCAGACCGTCGTCAACTACAACGTGGACGCGGCGATGGGCGGCGGCATCGGCTTCCAGCCCGGCTCCAACTTCAAGCCGATCGTGGCCGCCGCCGCCCTGGAGGCCGGCCTGCCGCCCACCCAGCGGTACGACTCGCCCAACCGGATGGACTGGCCGACGACGAGGACCTGCGACGGCACCTGGAAGAACCCGAACAAGGGCAAGAAGGAGGGCAGCATCCCGAACGAGAGCCCGCGCGAGGTCGGCCCGTACGAGCTCAAGGAGGCGATGGCCCTCTCGGTGAACACCTACTTCGTGCAGATGGAGCAGGAGATCGGCCTCTGCGCGGTCAAGCAGATGGCCAACAAGCTGGGCGTCACCGGCAAGGCCGACGGCAAGCCGCTGGAAGAGGTCCCCGCCCTCGGCCTCGGCACCCAGGAGGTGAGCCCGTTGACGATGGCCAACGTGTACGCGAGCTTCGCCGCCCGCGGCACCTACTGCGTGCCGCTGGCGATCAACAAGATCTCCACGGTGGACGGCAAGGACGTCCCGGTGAGCCCGGCCAAGTGCACCGAGGCGATGTCCACGGACACCGCCGACGTGATCAACAGCGTGCTGCTCGGGGTGACGGAGAAGGGCACCGCCAAGGAGCTCAGGCTGGACGACCGCCGGCAGATCGCGGCCAAGACCGGGACGACGGACGAGAAGAAGTCGGCCTGGTTCACCGGCTACACCGGCAACCTGGCCGGCTCGGTCTGGCTGGGCAGCCCGGGCACCAAGGTGCCGATGAAGAACATCCGGATCGGCGGCCACTACCAGCAGGAGGTCTTCGGCGCGACCGGCCCGGGCCCGATCTGGGAGCAGGCGATGAGCGACGCCGTCCGGAACATGCCGGAGAAGGACTTCCCGACGGTCTACATCCCGGACCCGCCCAAGCGCGACCCGAGCTGCGCCACCCCCAGCGGCTCGCCGACCGGCACCTGCGGGAGCGGCTCGGGCAAGCAGCGCCCGAGCAGCCCCGGCAACCCGAGCAGCCCCGGCACCCTGAGCACCCCGGGCAGCACGGGCGGTCCGCTCAACCCGAACAGTCCGGTCGGCCGCTCCGCGCCGTCCACGCCGTCGGGGCAGCCCGGGCAGTCCACCCCGTTGGCTCCCCCCGCGCCGGCCGACCCCGGCGACAACCAGGACCAGTGAGCCGCCCGGTCCCGCCTGAGTACCCGTACTCAGGCGGGGCCGCGGACCGGCGGCGGACGATGGGTGCCATGCCGCACAGCATCCTCGGTGTCCCCGCCGTGTTCTGGCCCTCGATCGGCTACCTGGCCGGGTACCTGGTGATCGGGCTCGCCGCCGCCCGCGAACTGCGCGCGGGCACCGGCGCGGCCAACGCGGTCCGGCAGTGGACCGCCGCCGTCTGGACGATGCCCGGCTTCCTGCCGGCGATGCTCGTCAACCCGTTCCCGGACGGCAGTGCGGCCCGCTTCCTGTCCGCCACCGCCGTGGGCGCGGCGGGCAACGCGGCGCTGCTCGCCCTGCTCGCCCACGCGGTGGGGCTGCCGTAGCGCGGACGCTACCGTGCCTCGACCGGCTCGCCGGTGTCCTGGTCCAGGTTGAAGACCCGCCGGTAGGAGTCGGTGACCACGGTGATCTGGTCCCGGCCGGTCCAACTCGCCTCCACCAGCCGGGCGTCGTCCGGTGCCCGGCCGATCTGGGCCAGCGACCAGCGCCGCCCGGACCAGCCCGCGCCGACCTCCAGCAGCACCTGCCAGTCGTCGTTGTCCTTCGGCGCGGTGGCGTACGAGCGGTGCACCACGACCAGGGCCAGCTCCGGGCGGGCCGGGGCGGTCTCCCGGCTGCGCGTCTCGGCCGCCGAGACCTTGTGCGCGGCCAGCACGCCGAGCAGGAACACCACCCCGGCCGTCACCGTGACCGCCCGGGTGGCCGTCCGTACGGCGGTGCGCCGGTCGCCCAGCCAGGCGGCGGCGATCAGCGCGGCCAGCGCCGCGCCGAGCAGCAGCTCGGGCCGGTTGAGCAGGTCGGCGACCAGCATCAGCCCGCCCGAGCGGCTCTCCCACTGCCCCTCGGTGTAGAGCAGCACGGCGGCCGCCCCGCCCGCCAGCAGCAGCCGGACCAGGACGCGCCTGGCCTTCGGCATCCGGTTCCTCATCGTCCCCCCGTCCGATGCGTCACAGCTCTGCGAGCAGCTTGCGGCCCTCCGGCCAGTCGCCCAGCCCGGAGTCCGAGTTGAGGTGTCCGTACGCGCCCGGCTCGACGTACCGGGCGCCCCACGCGCCGGCGAACAGCCGGGCCCGCTCGGGGCTGACCCACGGGTCGTCGGTGCTGGCGACGACCACGGCCGGGAACGGGAACGGCGCCAGGGCCACCGGCCGGAAGCCGGTCAGCTGCGGGACTTCGGCGGTGTCGATGTCCGCGGGGGCGACCAGCAGCGCGCCGCGCACCGCGGCGGTCCGCCCGGCGGGCGCGGCGGCCACCCAGCGGGCCACCGTGACGCAGCCGAGGCTGTGGGCGACCAGCAGCACCGGCCCGTCGGCGGCGGCCTCGGCCACCGCCGCGTCCACCCGGGCGATCCAGTCGCTCTGGTCGGGGTGGTCCCAGTCCGCCTGCTGGACCCGGCGGAAGGCGTCCGGTTCGGCGGCCTCCCAGCGGGTCTGCCAGTGCTCCGGGCCCGAGTTCTGGTAGCCGGGCAGGACGAGGTGGGTGGTGCGGTCCGGCATGGGCTCCTCCGGTGTGCGGTCGTGGCGGGCAGCAGGAGTCTAGGACGCGGGCAGCCGCGGCCCGCAGCCGGGCGGTGACCCGGCGCGCACGGCCCTCGGCAGGCGCGTACGCCCGGTGACGCGCCGCAGTACGCCCGGTGCGCCCTGTTGCCAACGGCACGGCCGGTGCGGGAGGTTGGTCCGGGCCCGCGGCCGGTGGGCACCGGCCGGGGCCCACGCCGTGTCGGACGCTCGACCATGTGGAGGGATGTCGGCGATGACATCGAAGATCCTGCTCGTCACCGGGGACGCCGCCGAGTCGCTGGAGGTGTTCTACCCGTACCAGCGGCTGCGCGAGGAGGGCTACCAGGTCGACATCGCCGCCCCGACCAGGAAGCGACTCCAGTTCGTCGTCCACGACTTCGTCGACGGCTACGACACCTACACCGAGAAGCCCGGCTACACCTGGCCCGCCGACCTCGCCTTCGCCGACGTCGACCCGGCCGACTACGTCGCGCTGGTCATCCCCGGCGGCCGCGCCCCCGAGTACCTGCGCAACGACCCGGACGTGCAGCGGATCGTCCAGCACTTCTTCGCCGGCGACAAGCCGGTCGCACAGATCTGCCACGGCCCGCTGATCACCGCCGCCGCCGGGGTGCTGTCCGGCCGCCGCAGCGCCGCCTACCCGGCGCTGGCGCCGGACGTGAAGGCGGCGGGCGCCGAATTCGTCGACGGCGAGGCGGTGGTGGACGGCGTGGTCGTCTCGGCCCGCGCCTGGCCCGACCACCCGGCGTGGCTGCGCGCGTTCATCGAGATCCTGCGCACCAAGGCGCCGGCTTCCTGACCCGCCCGCCCAGGCCCGTCGCGCCCCCGACCCGTCTCGGGGGCGCGACTCCGGGAACCCGTCAGGGTCACGCCCCTCCCCAGGTAGCAGGCGCGCCGCCCCGGAGGCTGACGACCGCCCCGCAGTCGCCCTGCCATGGTGTCAAAGACCATGGCAGCGGCGGAGGTTGACAGCCCTGCCGGCCGGAACAGGGAGGACGTCATGACCACCGACCCAGCCGCCACCACCCGGCGCCGCCGACGCGGGCCGGCCCTGCGCGCCGCCGTCGCGGCCCTCGCGGGCGCGGGCCTGATCGCCGCGCTCGCCCCGGCCGCCGCCGCCCAGGACGCGGCCCGCCCGGCGAGTGCCACCGACCGCAGCGCCGACTGGACGGCCCTCGACACCGCCCTCGCCGACCTGACCGCGAAGAACGTCGCCACCTCCTCCCTCGCCGCCGTGCGCGAGAACGGCCGGCTCGTCCACCGCGCCGCCGGCGGCGTCGCCCGGCTCGGCGCGGACACCCCCGCCGACCCCGCGGGCCGCTTCCGGATCGGCAGCACCACCAAGACCTTCGTGGCCACCGTGCTGCTCCAACTCGTCGGCGAGGGACGACTGGGACTGGACGACCGCCTGGAGAGCCTGCTGCCCGGCGCGGTGCCGAACAGCGCGGACATCACCGTCCGCGAACTCCTCAACCACACCAGCGGCGTCGCCGACTACACCCAGGACCCGGCCTTCAACTCCTACGACCAGAACTGGCTCGACACCGGCCGCTACACGTCCTACAGCCCGCAGGACCAGGTGGACATCGCCGACAAGTACCCGCCCGCCTTCCGCCCCGGCCAGGACTGGCAGTACTCCAACACCAACTACGCCCTGGTCGCGCTGATCATCGAACGCCTCACCGGCCACGGCTGGAACGAGGAGGTGGAACGCCGGATCATCCGCCCGCTCGGCCTGACGGGCACCTCGATGCCGCTCTACTCCCCGGTCATCCCCGGCTCGCACGCCCACGCCTACCTCAAGCTCGACAGCGGCCCGGCCGACGTCACCTCGCTCAACCCCTCCATGGCCGGCCCCTCCGGCGCGGGCATCTCCACCACCGCGGACCTGACGACGTTCATCCGCGCCCTGCTCGGCGGCCGGCTGCTGCGCCCCGCCGAACTCGCCGAGATGCAGAAGACCACCGCCCACGGCGGGGGCCAGGCCTATGGGCTCGGCCTCCAGCGGGTGGACACCCCGTGCGGTGCGTTCTGGGGCCACGCCGGCGGGATCCCCGGCTACAGCACGATGATGCTCGGCTCGCTCGACGGGAAGCGCCAGTTCGCCAACAGCACGACCTTCTACGACGCGCCGGATCCGGCCGCGGCCCTCGCCGCCTGGCAGCGGGCGGTGAACGCCGGCGTCTGCGGCGGGCAGGGGTAGGACGGGTGCTGCGGATCCGCCCCCTACGCTGTCCGGCGACAGGAACGGCCGACCGTCACCAGGAGGACGAGACATGGCAGAGCCGCTGATCGCCGCAGTCGGGGGCAAGGTGCCCACCGTCGACCCGGGCGCCTTCCTCGCACCGAACGCCGTCGTGGTCGGGGACGTGACGATCGGCCCTGGCGCGGGCGTCTGGTACGGGGCGGTGCTGCGCGGCGACGCCGAGTCCATCACCGTGGGCCGGGACAGCAACATCCAGGACAACTGCACCCTGCACGCCGACCCCGGCTTCCCGCTGGTGGTCGGCGAGCGGATCTCGGTCGGGCACAACGCGGTGCTGCACGGCTGCGTGGTCGAGGACGACGCCCTGGTCGGGATGAACGCCACCGTGCTCAACGGCGCCCGGATCGGCGCCGGTTCGCTGGTCGCGGCGGGCGCGGTGGTGCCGCAGGGCATGCGGGTGCCGCCCGGCTCGCTGGTCGCCGGGGTCCCGGCCAAGGTCCGCCGCGAGCTGACCGAGGACGAGAAGGCCGGCATCAAGGCCAACGGCGAGGGCTACCTGCTGCTGGCCGCCGCCCACCGCGAGCTCGAACCCCTGGCGCAGCCCCGGGCCCAGATCCAGCCCCAGCCCTAACGCTGGACGCCGACCGGAGCCGCCGCGGCCGGAGCCGTCGCGGCCGGAGCCGTCGCGGCAGGCTCCGGTGCGGCGGGCACGGGCCGGCGCCGGTCGGCCGCCCAGGCGAGCACCGCGATCAGCGCGCCCGAAGCGGCCAGGCCTGCGCCCACCAGGGTCGGCGCCGTCCAGCCGAACCCGGCGTCCAGGGCCAGCCCGCCGAAGTAGGCGCCCTGCGCGTTGGCCAGGTTGAACGCGCCCTGCACCGTCGCCGAGGCCAGCGTCGGCGCGCTGCGCGCCTTCTGCAGGACCAGCGTCTGCACCGCCGGCACGATCGCGAAGCCGAACAGCCCGATCAGCACCACCGTGACGGCGGCCGACCAGCGGGCGTGCGCGGTCACCGCGAACAGCGCCAGGGTGGCGGCCAGCAGCACGAAGGCGGCGCAGACCGTCGGGCGCAGCGCCCGGTCGGCCGCGAACCCGCCGATCACGTTGCCGATCGTCATCCCCACCCCGAACAGCGCCAGCACCAGTGTCACCGAGCCGGTGGCGTACCCGGACACCTCGGTGAGCAGCGGCGCGATGTAGCTGTAGCAGGCGAAGAAGCCACCGCAGCCGAACACCACGGTGGCCAGCGCCAGCCACAGCTGCCCGTCGCGGAAGGCCCGCAGCTCGTGCCGCAGCCCGGCCTGCCCGGGGGAGGGCAGCGACGGCACCAGCCGGGCGATGGCGAGCGTCCCGGCGGCGGCGATCAGGACGACCACCAGCATGGTCGCCCGCCAGCCCAGGTGCTGCCCCAGCAGTGTGGCGGCCGGCACGCCGACGATGTTGGCGATGGTCAGGCCGGAGAACATCACGGCCACCGCCCGGGCCCGGCGGTCCGGGGCCACCAGTTCGGCCGCGGCCACCGCGCCGGCCCCGAAGAACGCGCCGTGCGGCAGTCCGGTGATCAGCCGGGCGGCGGCCAGCGTCCAGAAGTCCGGTGCCAGCGCGCACAGCAGGTTGCCGGTGGCGAACAGCCCGGCGAGCGCCACCAGCACGGCCTTGCGCGGCCGGCCGGAGGCGAGCGCGGTGAGCAGCGGGGCGCCGATGACCACGCCCAGCGCGTACGCGGAGATCAGCCAGCCGGCCTGCGGGATGGAGACGTGCAGATCGTCGGCGACCTGGGGGAGCAGCCCCATGGCGGCGAATTCGGTGGTGCCGATGGCGAACGCGGTGACGGCCAGCGCGAGCAGCGCGAGAGGCAAGGGGGTGACTCCGGGGTGACGCCCGCGGACGGGGAGGCGCGGCGGGACGGGGGGATTCGTTCGTCCGGCATCCTAATCCGGCCGGATGACGCCGCCGTGAGGTGCGTGTGACGGGAGGGGGTCGCCAGTACGGCGTCCACGCGCGAGACTGGGTGCATGTGCCGCAACATCAAGACGTTGCGCCCGCCGGTGACGCTCGACGCCGACGAGGACGACTTCCGCGCCGCCGCGCTGCAGTACGTCCGCAAGGTGTCCGGGTTCCGCGCCCCGGCGGCGCACAACCGCGAGGCCTTCGACCGGGCCGTGGACGCGGTCGCCGAGGCCACCGCCCGGCTGCTCACCGAGCTGGAGGTCCGCGGCGCGCCCGCCCGGGCCGCCGAGGCCACCGCGTAGGCCGACCGCCGTCCGGCGGGTCCGCCGACCGCGGCCACGCATCGGGACCAGGAGATCGGGACAATCGGGACAGGAGATGGAGATGACCCCCGCGAACCGTTACGTGCTCACCTTCCCCGGCACCCCCGGCACCCAGGCCCCGCAGGACGTCGTCGTGGTCGTCCGCACCAGCGCGACGGGCCCGGGCGGACACCCGGTGTACGAGGACGCCAGCGGCATCGTCCGCGCCGAGATCAGCGACGCCGGCGAGGTCCGGATGCTCGCCAGCGGCGGCCACCAGTCCCCGCACCTGCCGGTCCACGCCGAGCCGCTGCCCTGACCGTTGCCCCGGCTGTTGACCTGACCGTCCGGCATCCGCCGACGATTTCCGCGAACCCCCCGGGTGCCGTCCGTCCCTGGGGCAGAATCGGCCGCATGACCACAGCGCGCTGGCAGGGCACCGTCGTCGCCGAGAGCGACGAGACCGTCGTCGTCGAGGGCAACCACTACTTTCCGGTCGAATCCGTCCGGACCGAATTCCTGCGTCCGTCCGACACCACCACCGTCTGCGGCTGGAAGGGCACCGCCGGTTACTACACGTTGGAAGTGGACGGGCGGACCAACCCCGACGCGGCCTGGTACTACGCCGACCCGAAGCCGGAGGCCGAGGAGATCCGCGGCCGGGTGGCGTTCTGGCGCGGGGTCGAGATCACCGGGTAGGGCGTACCCCGGGAGCGGAGGGGGTACCGGACATCTATGGCAGTCTTCCGTAAACCCGGACGTTCCAGGCCTGTCCCCGAGCCCGCCCCCACCCCCGCCGCCGTGCCCGACGCCGGCTTGGCCGGCGAACTCGCCGAACTGGTCGAGCAGGCCGAGCAGCCCGAGGGCGAGTGGCGGATCGCCGAGTACCGGGCCGGCCGCGGCCGCGGCCGGGCCCTGGTGGCGAACGCGGCCCACCTGCTCGGCCGGGGCGGCCGGGTCGCCGCCAAGGGTGCCGCGTTCGGCGGCCGCGCCCTCACCGAGCAACTGGTGCGGGCCGCGCCGCGGATCCCGGTGCGCGACCTCGCCACGCTGCGCGCCCAGCACCCCGGCGCGGCCGACCCGGAGGCGCTGGCCGACCTGCTGGTCACCGGCGCGGCCCGGGCCTCCGGCGCGCTCGGCGCCGGCGTGGGCGCGGCGGCGATGCTGCCGGTGCCGCCCGCGATGCCGGTGGAGATCGCGGCGGAGACGCTCGCCGTCGCGGCCTTGGAGATCAAGCTGATCGCCGAACTGCACGAGGTCTACGGCGCCCGGGCGCCGGGCGGTGTCACCCAGCGGGCCGGGGCCTACCTGGGCGCCTGGGCCAACCGCCGGGGGATCGACGCGAGGTTGCTGTCCCGGCCGGCCGGGTTCGCCGCCCTGGCGCTCGGGGCGGAGGTGCGCCAGCAGGTCAGCCGCCGGCTCACCCGCAGCTCGCTGCGCCGCCTGCCGTCGCTCACCCCGCTGCTGGTCGGCGCCGGCATCGGCGCCACCGTCAACCGGCGCGACACCCGCCGGCTGGCCGCCGAGGTCCGCGCGGACCTGCGTGCGCGTCCCCCGGTCGACCGCGCCTACTGGGCCGCCGCGGCGCCGGCGGTGCGGGGCGAGGTCGTCCCGGGGGACTGAACAGCTAGGGCCTGTCCGGCGGGGCCGGGGCGGCCGCGCCCCGGCCGGCCTTGACGCCGTTCACCATCGCCTGGTGTATCGCCCGCGCGGTGGTCTCGTCCGCCGCCGGGACGGGGCTGCCGGTCACCGTGTACCAGTCCAATGCGCCGGTGTACTGG
Organism: Kitasatospora sp. NPDC043949; assembly: GCF_056435365.1. Lineage (NCBI taxonomy): Bacteria > Bacillati > Actinomycetota > Actinomycetes > Kitasatosporales > Streptomycetaceae > Kitasatospora > Kitasatospora sp. NPDC043949. The sequence goes on from NZ_JBWKEQ010000089.1 coordinate 13,855, forward strand.
ACGGTGAGCCGGGCCTCGCCGTCCACCCAGGTGGTGTGCACGGTGAGGTCGCCGGAGATGGGGCCGATCTCGGTGGTGGTGACCCCGCCGGGTCCGCTGATGATCGACTGCGTGGTCCAGGTCGCCCACGACGTGCGCGGGTCGACGGGCGGTCGGGCCTGCCTGCCGTTTTGATCGTGTTCGGTCATGCGCTTATCCTCCCCCGCCGGTGAGTCGCTGCCCGGGCAGCGACACCTGCGGTCGCGAAGACCGCCCGGTCCCACCGGGCGGTCGGGTGCTCACAGCTGTTCAGCGGTCCGGACCGGACTCCTCCAGGGTGGGCTCGCCCTCCGCCTGGGAGGTGTCCTGCGCGTGCAGGTTCTGCATCGAGGTGATGCCCTCTTCGGGATCCGCGGCGCGGACGTCCTCGTCACGGTCCGTGCTCATCTCGGCCCGTTCGCTCATGTCGGTCATGGCGGGCTCCGTCTCCTCGGCCGGTCCGGGCGCGCTCCGAGCCGGGGTGCGGCAGGGCCGGGTCTGTCTCTCACCCCCCAGCCTGCCCCCGCCCCGGCCCCGGGGCCAGCCGAACGGGCTAGGGCGGGTCTGACAATTCCCGCCGCGTGCTGATCCGACGCGAATTGTCGGACACGCCCTAGTCGCCGGCCGGCCCCGCCCTCCGTCCGACGGCCGTCACCAGGTGACGGGCAGCGACCGCATTCCGTAGATGAACGCCTCCGAGCGGAACTTCCGGCCCTCCCCGGTGGCCGCCGGCCGCAGGCCGGGCAGCCGCCGAAACAGGGTGGCCAGGGCGATCTGGAGCTCGGCGCGGGCGAGCGGCTGCCCGAGGCACTGGTGCACGCCGAAGCCGAAGGCCATGTGCCGCCGGGCGTCCCGGTCGAGGTCGAGCTGGTCGGCCGGCCGCAGGTCGGCGCCGCCGAACATCTCCTCGTCCTGGTTGGCGGTGGAGATCAGCGCGATCACGCCCTCGCCGGCCCTGATCACGGTGCCGCCCAGCTCGACGTCCTCCAGCGCGACCCGGGGCAGGCCGTGGTCCACGATGGTCAGGTGGCGCAGCAGTTCCTCGACGGCGCCGGGCAGCGCGGCCGGGTCGGCCAGCCTGGCGATCTGCTCGGGCTGGTCGAGGAGCAGGGCGGTGGAGAGCGAGATCATGTTCGCGGTCGTCTCGTGCCCGGCTATCAGCAGCAGGATGCCGGTCGTGGCGACCTCGCCCGGTGTGAGGTCGTCCCGGACGGCGAGCCGGCTGAGGATGTCGTCGCCCGGCTCCTCCCGCTTGCGGGCGGCCAGGCCGCCGAGGTACTCGCGCAGTTCGTCCGAGGCGGCCTGGACCTCCTCGGCCGAGCTGTGCTTGTTGAGCAGGGTCCGGCTGAGGCCCTGGAAGCGGTCCCGGTCCTCGTACGGGACGCCGAGCAGCAGGCAGATCACCAGCGAGGGGACGGGCAGCGCGAAGTCGGCGACCAGGTCGGCCTCGGTCCGGCCGTCGGTCATCCGGTCGAGCGCCTCGTCGACGATCTGCTGGATGCCGGGGCGCATCGCCTCGACCCGCTTGACCAGGAAGTCGCCGGTGACCATCCGGCGCTGCCGGGCGTGCTCGGGGTCGTCGAGCCGCAGGAAGCTCGGGTTGGCGAGGAGGGCTTCCCGGCGGCCGGGCACCAGCATCGGGAACCCCTGGTGGCGGGCGTCCGCGCTGAACCGGCGGTCGGACAGGATGGTGCGGACCTCGGCGTAGCCGGTGGCCAGCCAGCAGGACTCGCCGTCGGGCAGGGCGGCGCGGGTGATGGGCGCCGTCGCGGCGGCCTCGGTGTAGGCGGGCGGCGGGCTGAACGGACAGCCGGCGTCGCGCGGGGCGGGCATCGGGAAGGTCCGGGCGGTGGGTGTGCTCGTCAAGGTGGGGTCTCCTTGCGTCGCAATGTCCTCGGGTGGGTGGGGTGGCGCCGGGGCCGACGGTTCGCGCGACGGCGGCCGGGAGCGGCGGTCGTCACGGTGGCCGGGGTCGGCGCGGGCGGGGGACCGTCGGGAGCCGGCGGGGGCGTCAGCCGGCGTCCTCGGCGGAGTCCTCCTCGGTGACGGTGATCGCGCCGCCCGGGCAGAGCTCGGCGGCGAGCCTCAGCACGGCGAACTGCGGGGGCTTGAACTCGGTCTGACGGAGGACCACCAGACTGTCCTGCTCGTCCTGGTCGAAGATCTCCGGAGCGTTCAGGACGCACATCCCGGAGCTGCAGCAGCGGTCCCGGTCGACGCTCACCTTCATGGTCGAGCACCTCTCGCCAGTGCGGCGCCGGGCGTCCGGCGGCCGCCTCTCGTTGTCATTGCCAACCTAACCGTCACCCTTGCGTCCACGGAGGGGCGATGCGGGGATCGTCCAGAATGGCCGATTCGGGTCGGAGCCGGTCCAGCGTCGCCGCAAAGGGGGTTTGAAATTGACGTTACTCCGCCAAAGGACGGCTCACAGCCCCTCGGCGGCGGCAATCTCCCGGACGGTGGCGACGGTGTCGGCCTCGGCGGCGCTCTTGTCCGGCCGGTAGCGCACCACCCGGGCGAACCGCAGGGCCAGCCCCGCCGGGTAGCGGGGGCTGCGCTGGAGACCGTCGAAGGCGATCTCGACGACCAGTTCCGGCCGGACCCGCACCGTCCAGTCGTCCCGCCCGCTCTCGCGGGCGAGGAGTTCGGCGGTCTGCCAGGCGAGCGTCTCGTCGGTGAGGCCCTTGAAGGTCTTGCCGAGCATCACCCACGGGCCCAGCCCGGGCTCGCCCGCCGCCCGGGCGCCCAGGTGCAGATTGCTGAGGAGGCCGCGCCGCCGGCCGCTGCCCCACTCGGCGGCCAGCACCACCAGGTCCAGGGTGTGCCGGGGCTTCACCTTGATCCAGCCGGCGCCGCGCCGCCCGGCCGCGTACCCGGCCGCCGGGTCCTTGACCAGGACGCCCTCGTGTCCGCGGGCCAGGGTCTCGCGGAAGAACGCCAGTGCCCGCTCGCCGTCCCCGGTCTCGGTGCGGGGCACCCGCAGGCCCTCCGGCACCGCCTCGTCCAGCGCCGCCCACCGCTCCCGGCCGGGGCGGTCCACCAGGTCCTCGCCGTCCCGGTGCAGCAGGTCGAAGAAGAAGGCGCTGAGCGGGACTTCGGCGCGCAGCCGCTCCGGATCCCGCCGGGAGGCGGTGCGCGCGGCGGTCTCCTGGAACGGGCGCGGCCGCCCGTCGGGCCCGAGCACGATCGCCTCGCCGTCCAGCACCGCCGAGCGCAGCGGCAGCGCGAGCGCCGCCTCGGCCACCTCGGGGACGCGCGTGGTGATGTCGTCCAGGCCGCGGGTGAACACCGCGACCTCCGCGCCGTCCCGGTGCACCTGCACCCGGACGCCGTCCAGCTTCCACTCCAGGGCGGCCGGGCCGGTGCGTTCCAGCGCCGAGGCCACGTCGGGCGCGGAGGCGGCCAGCATCGGCCGCACCGCCCGGCCCACCTCCAGCCGGAACGCGGCCAGCGCGGGCACCCCGCCGGTCAGCGCCGCCTCCGCCACCGCCCGGGCGGAGCCGCGGAACATCAGCGCCCGGCGCACCGCCGCCGCGGGCACCCCGGCCGCCTGGGCGACGGCGTCGCCGACCAGCGCGTCCAGCGCGCCCTGGCGCAGCTCGCCGACCAGCACCGCGCGCAGGAACGCCTGCTCGACCTCGGTCGCCCGGGCGAACAGCCCGGCCAGCAGCCGCCGCCGCTCGGCCTGCGCGCCGGGCCCGTGCACCCCGGCGATCCGCTCCAGCTCCCGTTCGGTCTCCCGGACGTCGAGCGAGGCCTCGGCGGCGGGCGGCGGCAGGTCGCGCAGGCCCGCCGGGCCGACGCCGGTGCGCAGCCGCCGCGACTCGCCCGACAGCAGGCCCACGGCCGCCGGGGCCTCGGCCGGGCCCAGTGCGCGCAGGCAGTCCGCGAGCAGCGCCGTCTTGGCCCGCCGTCCGGGCTCGGCGGCGACGGCGCGGGACGTCTGGGCCAGGTGCCGCAGCCGCATGGCGCTCCTCGGGTGGTGCGTGGCCGGGCGTCCAGGATCGGCCACCCGACCGGCCACCGCACGGCGGGCGGTGCGCCCGTACCGCGCCGGAGTGGAGTGCGCGGGCGGCCGGTCTTGGCCGTGGTGGAGCTCGGCGCGGAGCCGACGGCCCGTCATGCTGGCGCCACACCGCGGCCCGGCGACCCCGGGGCCCGCCCGCCCGATCGAGGGAGACCGAGTTGACCACCACGACCCGCTGGAGCGGGGGGGGGGGGGGGGGGGGGGAAGCCCCCCCCCCCCCCCCGACCCCCCCCCGGTCCTCTTCGTTTTCCCCTCTTCCCCTGCCCGAAGAGAAGGGGGAAACAGCGCTGTTTCGGGATC
>NZ_JBWKEQ010000090.1:0-17682 GCF_056435365.1 Kitasatospora sp. NPDC043949
TAGGACAAAAAAAAAAGAGGACAAGAAGCCCCCCCCCACATCGCCGGCGGGAAAAGAAAGGGGGGGGCGGGGCCCCCCCCCCCCCCCCCCCCGCCCCCCCCCCCCCCCCCCACTGCCGTGTGGGGGAGGGGTGGGGGTCAGGGCTGCTGGTCCTCGGGGAGGCTGATCACCCAGCGGGTGTCCTGGCGGGGGCGCAGGTAGAACAGCCAGTAGAGGGTGGCGGCGGCGGTGATGCCGCCGGTCCACAGCAGGGGCTCGGTGTCCAGCTGGGTCATCACGTAGACGAGGACGGCGATCAGCACCACCGGGACGGCCGGCCACAGCGGCATCCGCCAGGCGGCGGCGTGCTTGTGGTGGGCGCGGCGGGAGAGCAGCGCGGCGATCGCGACCAGCAGGTACATCCCGGTGACGGCGACGCCGGTGATGTTGCTGAGCAGTGCGCCCTTGACGAAGCAGAGCGCGGCGCCGGGCAGGCCGACGGCCAGGGTGGCGACCCACGGGGAGCCGAACCGGCCGAGGGTGCCGAAGGCCTTGTTGACCGGCTCGGGCCAGGCCTTGTCACGGGCGGAGGCGAACAGGACCCGGGAGTTCTGGATGACCATGACGATGCCGGCGTTGATGATCGCCAGCGCGACGCAGAGGCTGATGAAGGTGCCGACCGCGGAGTTGCTCCAGGCGGTGACCATGCCGGAGATGTCGCCGGAGCTCAGGGTCTGGAGGTCGGGGGCGCCCATGGTGATGGCGACGACCGGGACCAGGATGACGGCGGAGGAGATGCCGAGCGTCCACAGCACGGTGCGCGAGACGTTGCGGCGGGGGTTCTCCAGCTCCTCGGAGAGGTAGACGGCGGTGGAGAAGCCCTGGGTGATGAACAGGGCGATGCCGAGCGCGCCGACGATGGCGCCGATGCTCACCGTGGTGGTGGCGCCGCCGTCCCCGGTGACCACGCCGTGCAGCAGGCTGGGGGCGTCGCCGTTGGCGTGGGAGAACCCGAGCACCGAGACGACGCCGGCCGCGATGACCTCCAGCACCAGGAAGACGCCGGTGATCCAGGCGTTGGCGCGCAGGTCGAGCAGGCCGGCCAGGGTGGCGGCGAGCATCACGGCGGCGCCGGTCATGGCCTTGTCGAGGTGCAGCACGGGGGCGAGGTAGTCGGCGGTGCCGAGGGCGATGACCGAGGGGACGATCATCACGACGATCAGCGAGAGCACGAAGACCAGCCAGCCGGCCAGCCGCCCGGCGAGGGTGCCGACCATCGCGTACTCGCCGCCGGCGCTGGGGATCAGGGTGCCGAGCTCGGAGTAGCAGAACGCGACGGCGACGCACAGCACGGTGCCGATGGCGATGGCCAGGGCGGTGGCGCTGCCGATGCTGGAGAACAGCTCCGGGACGATCACGAAGAGCGTGGAGGCCGGGGTGACGCAGGACAGTGTGAGCAGGGTGCCGCCCACCACGCCGATCGAGCGCTTGAGTTGCTGGGGCGCGGCGGCGGCGGTGTCGGCCGTCGCGGGGGTCGCGGCGCGTGGCGGGCGAAGCGTGTCGGTCATGTGGCTTCCGATCGGCTCTGTGCGGTCCTGTGGGTGGGAGCGGTATCGCCTCCGCTGGCTGTCTGCTCGGGGTTCTGGTGGGGTCGCTCCTGGGTCGCAATGGAACCTGGGCGTATTGATTGCGTCAATGGCCGAAATGCTTCGGAATCCGTTGCGCGGAAGGGCATAGACATGCGATCCGATGATCACGTACGGTCATTGCGAGCTTTGCCCGACTTGTTACCTCTGCCACATTGCAACTGAATCCAAGGTGAACAGAGTGTTGCAAGCCACCTTTCAAAGGTGTCCGTGGAGTCGGACGGCGATACGCCCAGGCGCCCCCCTGTGCGGCCGCAACCCCCGGGCGGGGTGCGGGAACCGCAGCCCCGCGCCGGAAAGATCTAGGTAACGTTTCGACACCTGGGACGCGAAAGGGGCCGGGCTCCCGTGAGCCCGACCCCTCGATCACTGTCCGTAGCCGCCGGCGCGGTGCGTCGGTGCCCTCACACCAGCGGCAGCCAGCCCGTCTGGACCATCTGCCCGCCGGTCGCCCGGCGCGACACGTACACCCCGCGCCCCGGCGGCAGCGGCATCGGCTTGACCGTCCCCAGCAGCGCGCCCTCGTCCCGGTTGCCGGAGAGGATCACGCCCTGCCCGCCCAGCTCGCGCATCCGCTGCAGCACCGGCTCGTACAGCGAGCGGCCGGCGCCGCCCGCGCTGCGGGCCACGATCACCCGCAGGCCGATGTCCCGGGCGAACGGCAGGAACTCCGCCAGCGGCGCCAGCGGGTTGCCCGAACTCGTCGCGACCAGCTCGTAGTCGTCCACGATCACGAACATGTCCTTGCCGCTGTACCAGCTGCGGTTGCGCAGCTGCTCGGCGGTGACGTCCGGGCCGGGCAGGCGGCGCGCGCAGGCCCCGCGCAGCATGTCCACGATGGCCGCCATGGCCGGCTGCGCGGCCGCGTACTCCACCAGGTACTCCGGCGGCACGGCGCCCAGCAGCGCGCGCCGGTAGTCGCCGACCACGATGCCCGCCTGGTCCGGGGTGTACCGCTCGGTGATCTGCTTGACCAGCATCCGCAGCAGCGCCGACTTCCCCGACTCGGTGTCGCCGAAGACGGTGAACAGCGGGTCGGTCTCGAAGTTCACGAAGGCCGGTGCCAGCTCGGCCTCGTCCACGCCGAAGGCGATCCCGCGCTCCGGGCGCTCGAAGCCCTTCGGCAGCGAGTTCCCGTCCAGGACGGCCGGCAGCATCCGCACCTGCGGCGCGCGCGGCCCGGTCCAGGCCCCGTCGACGGCGGCGACCAGGCCGGCCACCCCGTGCTGGAGGTCGTCCACCGCGCAGGAGCCGTCCAGCCGCGGCAGGCCGGACAGGAAGTGCAGCCGCTCCGGGGTGATGCCGCGCCCGGCCAGCGGCGGGACGTTCTGCGCCACCCGGCGGTCCACCTCGGACTCCATCGGGTCGCCGAGCTTCAGCTCGGTCCGGTTCTGCAGCAGGTCCTTCAGCGCCGGGCGCACCTCCGCGTACCGGGCCGCGGTGATGACCAGGTGGACGCCGTAGCCGAGGCCGCGTTGGGCGATGTCGCCGATCACCGGCTCCAGCACCTCGAACTCCTGCTTGAAGGTGTTCCAGCCGTCGATCACCAGGAACACGTCGCCGAACGCCTCGTCCGGCAGCTGCCCGGCCGCCCGGCGGGCCCGGTAGGTGCCGATGGTGTCGATCCCGGCGGCCCGGAACAGCTCCTCGCGCCGGTTCAGCACCCCGTGCACCTCGGAGACCATCCGGCGCACCTTGTCGACGTCCAGGCGCCCGGCCACCCCGCCGACGTGCGGCAGCCCGGCCAGCGACTGGAAGCTGCCCGCGCCGAAGTCCAGCAGGTAGAACTGCACCTCCCGCGGGGTGTGGGTGAGCGCGAACGAGGCCACCGTGGTGCGCACCACCGTCGACTTGCCCGAGCGCGGGCCGCCCACGACCAGGCCGTGGCCGGCCGCCCCCGCGTAGTCGACCTCCAGGACGTCGGTCTTCTGCTCGCGCGGCTTGTCCACGATGCCGATCGGCACCCGCAGCCGGCCCGCCGGGAAGCCGGGCGCGGTCAGCCCGCGCTCCGGCACCACCTGGAGCGGCGGCAGCAGGTGGTCCATGCTCGGCGCCTCCTCCAACGGCGGCAGCCACACCTGGTGCGCGGCCGGGCCCTGGCCCGTCATCCGCTGCACGAACACGTCCAGCACGGTGTCGACCAGCGCGTCGTCCTGCTCCGGGGCGAGCGGCGCCTCCTCCTCCACCGCCGGCTCCGGCGGCTCCACCCGGGCCGCGGTGAACAGCACCGGGCGGGCGTTCACCCGCCGCCCGCCGGTCGACCGCTGCTGCCCCGGCGCCCGGTAGGGCCCCGAGACGTACGCGGCCTTGAACCGGTCCATCACGTCCTCGCCGAACTTGAGGTACCCGACGCCCGGCACCGGCGGCAGGTGGTAGGCGTCCGGCACCCCGATCGCCGCCCGCGACTCGGCCGCCGAGAAGGTGCGCAGACCGATCCGGTAGGAGAGGTAGGTGTCCAGGCCGCGCAGCTTGCCCTCCTCCAGGCGCTGCGAGGCCAGCAGCAGGTGCACCCCCAGCGACCGGCCGATCCGGCCGATCTGGATGAACATCTCGATGAAGTCCGGCTTGGCGGTGAGGAGTTCGGAGAACTCGTCGATGATCAGCACCAGCGAGGGCAGCGGGTCCAGCGCCGCGCCGGCCGCCCGGGCCCGCTCGTACTCGTGGATGTTGGCGTAGTTGCCCGCCGAGCGCAGCAGCTCCTGGCGGCGGTGCAGTTCGCCCTCGATCGCGTCGCGCATGCGGTCGACCAGGGTGAGTTCGCCCTCCAGGTTGGTGATCACCGCGGAGGTGTGCGGCATGTCCGCCATGCCGGAGAAGGTCGCGCCGCCCTTGAAGTCGGCGAGGACGAAGTTCAGGATCTCCGAGGAGTGCGTCATCGCCAGCGCCAGCACCAGGGTGCGCAGCAGCTCCGACTTGCCGGAGCCGGTCGCGCCCACGCACAGGCCGTGCGGGCCCATGCCCTCCAGCGCGGCCTCCTTGATGTCCAGGTAGACGTGCTCGCCGTTCGCGCCGACCCCGATCGGCACCCGCATCCGCTCGTGCTGGGCGCGCGGGCGCCAGCTGCGCGTCACGTCGAAGGAGCCCGGGTCGCCCGAGTTCATCAGGTCGGTGAAGTCCAGGTTCGACAGCAGCGGCTCGTCGTCCCCGCCGGCCGAGAGCCGGTACGGCGCCAACTGCCGCGCCAGCGCCTCGGACTGCCAGACCGAGAGCAGGTCCGGCGTGCCGGTGTACGTCGCCCCGGAGGCCGAGCGCAGCACCAGCTCCTGCGGGCTCACCGTCACCATCAGGTGCCCGCTCGGCTCGTCCAGGTCGCCCGGCACCACCTCGATGACGGTCACCCCCTGCACGCCCTCGGGGCTCGCCAGCAGCGAGTTCGGCGGCACCCCGGCGCCGTCCATCACCACCACCAGGTGCGGCTGGTCCGGCGCGGGCGCCGCGTCCCGCACGAACCGCTGGCGGCCGGCCAGCTCGTCCTGCAACAGGAACTCCAGCTCGCCCAGGTCGGTGGCGATCAGCCGGCGCGAGCCCGCGCCGTCGGCCTCCTTGCGGTGCTGGTTGTGCGGGAGCCACTTGGTCCACTCCCACTCCTCCGCCGCGCCCGGCGCCGCGGCCACCGCGACCAGCAGGTCGTCCGGCGAGTGCAGGGTGGTCAACTGGGCGATCATCGCGCGCACGTTGCCGTACACCGAGTCCGCGTCCCCGCACACCGTGACGTGGTAGAAGGCGCGCAGCGACACCGCCAGCGGCAGGTCCTGCAAGGTGCCGTGGGCCTTCAGGAAGGAGTGCATCGCGGCCGCCGACAGCGGCTCCAGCTCGTCCATCGGCGCGGTCTGCGGCGCCACCAGCGGCGTCGACAGCTGAACCGGGCCCAGGCCCACCCGGATCTGCGCGAAGTCGCCGTCCCCGGTGCGGCGCTCCCACAGCCGCCGGCCGTCCGCCACGATCGACCACAGCTGGTCCGGCGCCGGGTTCAGGAACAGCAGCGCGCCGCGCTGGCGCTCCGCCGTGCGGCGCACCTGGCGGCGCATCTGCTGCAGGTACTTGAGGTAGTCGCGCCGCTCGTCCGCCATCGCGGTCGAACCGCCCTTGCGGGCCCGCACGATCTGCGCCAGCACCATGCCGACCGTCGAGGCGACCATCAGACCGCCCATGATCTTCATCGGGGCCGCCGCACCCGGCGCGAAGAAGAACACCGCCGAGCCGCCCATGCCGAGCATCGGGAGGATGCTCATCAGCCAGTCCTCGCCGCCCTGCCGGGGCAGTTCGGGCGGGGTCACCAGCTCCACCGGCTCGTCCGGCACCGCCGGCGGATAGGCCCGGCCCGGGCGCTTGACCGTGATCACACCCATGTGTCATCCACCCCGCGGCGTCGATCGATCACTTCGGCATCAGCCCTCACGCAACTGGACTCGTACGACTCGTACGGCTCGTACGGGTTTCGCCAGGGCGAGGACGCACCACACGGCGCCGCCCCCCGTACCGCGCGCAGGGGCCGATCCTAACGGTCGCCCCCGCACCGCCCGCCAGGCCCGCGTCCGCACCCCCCGCCGGGGGCCCGGCCCGCACCGGGGCCGGGCACGAACCGAGCGGGTAGGGTAACGCCGCGCCAACTCGCGGCCCGGTCGGGCCGGTTCCACTGCCACACCGAGCGCCGCCGTGCCGCGGCACCGTCAACAAGGGGGAGCGCCCAGTGCGTCGAAGGACCGAGGTGCGGCGATGAGCGACACCACCGCGACCGGCTACTGCCGGGTCACCGTCGTCGCCCCGGACCGCCGGATCGACGTCGCCCTGCCCGAGGACGTCCCGCTCGCGGACGTCTACCCCGAGGTGCTGCGCCTGGCCAACCAGAGCCAGCCCGACGGCGCGCCCACCGGTTTCCACCTGGTGCGCCGCGACGGCACCGTCCTCGACAGCGGCCTGCCGCTCGCCGCCCAGCAGGTCCGCGACGGCGACCTGCTCGCGCTGCGCCCCTTCGCCGAGTCCCTCCCGCCGGCCGTCTACGACGACGTCGCCGACGCGATCGCCAGCGCCGTCGAGACCGACCGCCGACTCTGGAGCGCCGAACTCATGCGGGCCTTCGGCCTGATCGGCGCCGCGCTGCTGCTCGTCCTGCTCGGCTTCGCGCTCTGGTTCGCCGACCTGCGCCACGACATGCACGGCCTGCCCGGCGTCCTGGCCGGCGTCACCGCCGTCGTCCTCACCGCGCTGGCCGGCGTCCGCGCCCGGGTCTACCAGGACGCCCACGCCGCCCTCGCGCTCGGCCTCGGCGCCCTGCCGCACGCCATGATCGGCGGCAGCGGCGTCCTCGCCGTCGCCCACCCGTGGGACGGCCCCGGCCGGCTCCAGTTCCTGGCCGGCTGCGTCGCCGTCCTGGTGGTCGCCGTGCTGCTGGTGGGACTGCTCCCCGAGAAGGACGCGGTGTTCGTCGCCGCCGCCCTGGTCGCGGCCGCCGGCGCGCTCGCCACCTTCGCCGCCGTCCTGCTGCCGGACACCCCCGCCGGGCACATCGCCGCCGTCACCGGCATCACCGCCGTCGCGGCCGTCGGCTTCCTGCCCGGCCTCTCCGCCCGCTTCGCCCGGCTGCCCGTCGGCTTCAGCGCACCGGGCCAGACCCGCACCCGCAGCCGCGACTACGACGAGGAGGCCGAGCGCGCCGAGGCCGTCCAGTACGAGCGGATCGCCCACCAGGCCCGCCGCGGCCACGAGGTCCTGGTCGGCCTGGTCGGCGGCTGCGCCGCGGTCGTGGTCGGCTCCTGCGCCGTCCTCGGCTTCACCGACCGGACGTTCCCCGAACTGCTCGCGCTCGCCCTGGGCCTGGCCACGATGCTGCGCGCCCGGCTGTTCCGCTACACCGCGCAGGTCTTCAGCCTCACCATCGCCGGGCTGCTCGGTCTGGCCCTGCTGATCATCGGCCTGTCCCTGCACACCCCGCAGTTCATCCTGCGCGCCGCCAGCTCCGCCGAGGTCGACCTGCGCACCGTCTGGCTGGCCGCCTCCATCGCGTTCGGCGCGGCGCTGCTCGCCGCGATCGCGCTGGTGGTGCCCCGGCTCGGCGTCTCCCCGTTCTGGGGGCGCATCCTGGACCTGGTCGACAGCCTGACCCTGATCTCGCTCGTCCCGCTGGCGCTCGCCGTCCTGGACGTCTACCGGCTGGTCCGCGGCGCCACCAGCTGACCGGCCGGCCCGTGCCGCCCGCCCCGTTCGGCCCGTCCGGCCCGCCGACCGGCCGGGTGGGCGGCACTGGTACCCTTGGCCTTCGAGCGCAGCCGTGTGTCCGCCTCCGGTGGGTCGCAGACCGCCGGCCGCGCTCCGTCACGACACCGAGTCCTCATGAGTCCTGTGTTGTCGACCAGGACCGCTCGGTACACCCTGAAGGAGTTGCAGTGGCTCTCGCCTCTGACGTCAAGAAGCAGATCTTCGCCGAGTTCGGCCAGAAGGAGGGCGACACCGGTTCCCCCGAGGTCCAGGTGGCCATGCTCTCCCGCCGCATCGCGGACCTGACCGAGCACCTCAAGATCCACAAGCACGACCACCACTCGCGTCGTGGCCTGCTGATCCTGGTCGGCCAGCGCCGCCGCCTGCTGCAGTACCTGGCCAAGAAGGACATCGAGCGCTTCCGTACGCTCGTCGACCGCCTGGGCATCCGCCGCGGTGCCGCCGGTGGCGCCCGCTAAGACCGCCGCTCGGGGCGGCTCCCCACACCGGGGAGCCGCCCCTCGCGCGTATGCCGCGGACACCCCGAGCCGCGGCGCCCGGACATAACAACTCGCGCGTACCTCCCCAGGTGGCCGAGGATTGCACCGTAGGGTTGTGGGCATGCCCGGTGATGGCGCACCAGCGCGCCACCCGGGCAGACGAACCCGAACCCCCCGCGGGCCGAAGGCTTCAAACGGAAGCCGCCCGCATCCGAGAGAGCGTCCAGACGCGGACCGCCCGTCCCGGCCCGGCAGCCGTGAGGCGCCGGTCCTCGGTAGTGGCCCCCGGAAGCCCCGCAGACCGAGCGGAGCACCCCGGAGGCTTCGATCGAAGACCGGCCCGACTGCCGTCCTCCTTGCCAGGAGGGCCAGGGCCAGCCGGCAGGCAGCGCGGGGACGCTCTCCCGGAGACGTACGAAAGAGGAGATCTTCCAGGTGGAAGAGAACGTGTTCTACGCCGAGGCCGTGATCGACAACGGTTCCTTCGGCACCCGTACCATCCGCTTCGAGACCGGCCGTCTGGCCCGTCAGGCCGCCGGCTCCGCCGTGGCCTACCTGGACGACGACACCATGGTGCTGTCGGCCACCAGCGCGTCCAAGCAGCCGAAGGAGCACTTCGACTTCTTCCCGCTGACCGTGGACGTCGAGGAGCGCATGTACGCCGCGGGCCGCATCCCCGGCTCGTTCTTCCGTCGTGAGGGCCGGCCCTCCGAGGACGCGATCCTCACCTGCCGCCTGATCGACCGCCCGCTGCGCCCGTCCTTCGTCAAGGGCCTGCGCAACGAGGTCCAGGTCGTCTGCACCGTCATGGCGCTCAACCCCGACCACCTGTACGACGTGGTGGCCATCAACGCCGCCTCCGCCTCCACCCAGCTGGCGGGCCTGCCGTTCTCCGGCCCGATCGGCGGCGTCCGCGTCGCGCTGATCAACGGCCAGTGGGTGGCCTTCCCGACCCACAGCGAGCTGGAGTCGGCCGTCTTCGACATGGTCGTCGCCGGTCGCGTCCTGCCGGACGGCGACGTCGCGATCATGATGGTCGAGGCCGAGGCCACCGACAAGACCATCAAGCTGGTCGAGGGCGGCGCCGAGGCGCCGACCGAGGACGTCGTCGCCGCCGGTCTGGACGCCGCCAAGCCGTTCATCAAGGTGCTGTGCGCCGCCCAGTCGCAGCTCGCCGCCCAGGCCGCCAAGCCGACCGGCGTGTTCCCGGTCTTCCTGGACTACCAGGACGACGTCCTCGCCGCGCTGACCGCCGCCGTCAAGGACGAGCTCGCCCAGGCCCTCACCATCCCGGGCAAGCAGGAGCGCAACAACGAGCTGGACCGCGTCAAGGCGCTGGCCGCCGAGAAGCTGCTCCCCGAGTTCGAGGGCCGCGAGAAGGAGATCAGCGCCGCCTACAACGCGCTGACCAAGAAGGTCGTCCGCGAGCGCGTCATCAAGGACAAGGTCCGCATCGACGGCCGCGGTGTCACCGACATCCGCACCCTGGCCGCCGAGGTCGAGGCCATCCCGCGCGTGCACGGCTCGGCCCTGTTCGAGCGTGGCGAGACCCAGATCCTGGGCGTCACCACCCTCAACATGCTGCGCATGGAGCAGCAGCTGGACACGCTCTCCCCGGAGACGCGCCGCCGCTACATGCACAACTACAACTTCCCGCCGTACTCGGTCGGCGAGACCGGCCGCGTGGGTGCGCCCAAGCGCCGCGAGATCGGCCACGGCGCGCTGGCGGAGCGGGCGATCATCCCCGTGCTGCCCTCGCGCGAGGAGTTCCCGTACGCCATCCGCCAGGTCTCCGAGGCGCTGAGCTCCAACGGCTCCACCTCGATGGGCTCGGTCTGCGCCTCCACCATGTCGCTGCTGAACGCCGGTGTGCCGCTGAAGGCCGCCGTCGCCGGTATCGCCATGGGCCTGATCTCCCAGGAGATCGACGGCGAGACCCACTACGTCGCGCTGACCGACATCCTCGGTGCCGAGGACGCGTACGGCGACATGGACTTCAAGGTCGCCGGTACCCGCAACTTCATCACCGCCCTGCAGCTGGACACCAAGCTCAACGGCATCCCGGCGTCGGTGCTGGCCGCCGCGCTGAAGCAGGCCAAGGACGCGCGTCTGCACATCCTCGACGTGATGAACGAGGCCATCGACACGCCGGACGAGATGTCCCCGAACGCCCCGCGGATCATCACCATCAAGATCCCGGTGGACAAGATCGGTGAGGTCATCGGCCCCAAGGGCAAGATGATCAACCAGATCCAGGAGGACACCGGCGCCGAGATCACGATCGAGGACGACGGCACCATCTACATCGGTGCCGCCGACGGACCGGCCGCCGAGGCCGCCCGCACCACGATCAACCAGATCGCCAACCCGACCATGCCGGAGGTCGGCGAGCGCTACCTGGGCACCGTGGTGAAGACCACGACGTTCGGCGCGTTCGTCTCGCTCATGCCGGGCAAGGACGGCCTGCTGCACATCTCGCAGATCCGCAAGCTGGCCGGCGGCAAGCGCGTCGAGAACGTCGAGGACGTCCTCGGTGTCGGCGCCAAGGTGCAGGTCGAGATCGCCGAGATCGACCCGCGCGGCAAGCTCTCCCTCATCCCCGTCGTCGAGGGCGAGGAAGCCGGCGAGACCGCTTCCGAGTGAAGCGCCGCTAGCTGACCCTTGCGGCCCGTACGCCTCCCGGCGTGCGGGCCGCACCCTGTTGCCCCCGCGTTCGTCCATGCGTTCCCACGCGTGTTTCCTCTGGAGGTACCCCCCGTGGCTCAGGCCCCGGCGGCGAAGCAGCGCCCCGGCTCCACCCGGACCCTGCTCAAGGGCGCCGACGGCGCCGGCACGGTGCGCCGCACCGTCCTCCCCGGCGGCCTTCGGGTCGTCACCGAGACCCTGCCGACGGTGCGCTCAGCCACCTTCGGCATCTGGGTCGGCGTCGGCTCGCGGGACGAGACCCCGCAGCTCAACGGCGCCACCCACTACCTGGAGCACCTGCTCTTCAAGGGCACCGCGCGGCGCAGCGCGCTGGACATCTCGGCTGCCCTGGACGCGGTCGGCGGTGAGATGAACGCCTTCACCGCGAAGGAGAACACCTGCTACTACGCCCGGGTCCTGGACACCGACCTGCCGCTGGCCATCGACGTGGTCTGCGACATGGTCACCGGCTCGCTGATCCGCTCCGAGGACGTCGACGCCGAGCGCGGCGTCATCCTCGAGGAGATGGCGATGGCCGAGGACGACCCGGGCGACGTGGTGCACGACCTGTTCGCCAAGGTGATCTTCGGCAGCGGCCCGCTCGGCCGCCCCATCCTGGGCACCCAGGAGACCATCAAGGTGCTCACCCGGGAGCAGATCGCCGGCTTCTACCGCCGCCGCTACCGGCCCGAGAACCTGGTCGTCTCGGCCGCCGGCAACCTCGACCACCACACGGTGGTCAAGCAGGTCGAGCAGGCCTTCGCGGCGGTACTGGCCCGCTCCGACGCGGCCCCCGCCGAGGCCCGCCGCGGCGTCAAGGCGCTGCGCACGGCCGGCCGGGTCGAGGTGCTCAACCGCTCCACCGAGCAGGCCCACCTGGTGCTGGGCGTGCCCGGGGTGCCTCGGCACGACGAGCGCCGCTGGGCGATGGGCGTGCTCAACGCGGCCCTCGGCGGCGGGATGAGCTCCCGGCTGTTCCAGGAGGTGCGGGAGAAGCGGGGCCTGGCGTACTCGGTGTACTCGTACTCCTCGTCCTACGCGGACAGCGGCCTGTTCGGCATCTACGCCGGCTGCCAGCCCAAGCGGGTCGAGGAGGTGCTGCGGATCTGCCGCGCGGAGCTGGCCAAGGTGGTCGCCGAGGGCATCACCGAGGAGGAGCTGCGGCGCGCGATCGGCCAGATCTCCGGCTCCACCGTGCTGGGCATGGAGGACACCGGCTCGCTGATGAACCGGATCGGCAAGGCCGAGTTGAGCTACGGACACCACCTGTCGGTGGACGAGATGCTGGCGCGGATCGCGGCCGTGACCCTGGACGACGTCCACGCGGTGGCCCGTGATGTGCTGGGCGCGTACCGGCCGTCGCTGGCGCTGATCGGACCGGTCAACGACAAGCGGGCCGCCAAGCTCGCCGATCTGCTGGTGTGAGAGGACATTTCGCTATGACGCTGCGTGTCGCCGTGATCGGTGCCAACGGTCGGATCGGCTCCGAGGCGGTCAAGGCCGTCGAGGCCGCGCCGGACCTCGAACTGGTGGCCACCCTGGGCCGCGGGTCCGAGCCGGCGGAGCTGACCGAGGCCGGCGTCCAGGTCGCCGTCGAGCTCACCCACCCGGACTCGGTGATGGGCAACCTCGACTACTGCCTGCACCACGGCATCCACGTGGTCACCGGGACCACCGGCTGGACGGACGAGCGGCTGGCCACCGTCCGCGGCTGGCTCGACCAGGCCCCCGAGCTGGGCCTGCTGATCGCGCCGAACTTCTCCATCGGCGCGGTGCTCGGCATGAAGTTCGCCCAGACCGCGGCGAAGTACTTCGAGTCGGTCGAGGTGGTCGAGCTGCACCACGACCGCAAGGCCGACGCCCCCAGCGGCACCGCCACCCGTACTGCGCAGCTGATCGCGGCGGCCCGCGCCGAGGCCGGCCGCCCGCAGCAGCAGGACCCGACCACCCACAGCCTGCCCGGTGCCCGCGGCGCCGACGTGGACGGGGTGCCGGTGCACGCCGTCCGGCTGCGCGGGCTGCTCGCCCACCAGCAGGTGATGTTCGGCGACACCGGTGAGACGCTCACCATCCGGCACGACTCGCTGCACCACAGCAGCTTCATGCCGGGCATCCTGCTCGGTGTGCGCAAGGTCGTGGAGACGCCGGGGCTCACCCTGGGCCTCGAACACTTCCTGGACCTGTGAGCCCGGCATGACGTCCCGTACCGGATTCTTCGTCCTGTCCGGCGTGCTGCTGCTGGTCGCCCTCCTCTGCGTCGGGGAGGGCGTCCAACTGGTCGCCACCGGTAAGCCGCTCGGCATCGGCATCGGCCTGTGCGCCTTCGTCATCCCGGTGATCGGCGTCTGGTTCCTGCGCCAGACCGTCCGGTTCGGCCGGGCCAGCGAGCAGCTCGCCCGGGAGCTGGAGGCCGAGGGCGGCCTGCCGGTGGACGAGCTCCAGCGCACCACCGGCGGGCGGATCGACCGGGCCTCGGCCGACGCGGTGTTCGCCCGCCGACAGACCGAGGCGGAGGCCGCGCCGGCCGACTGGCGGGTCTGGTTCCGCCTCGCGGTGGCGTACGCCGACGCCGGCGACACCCCGCGCGCCCGCAAGACCATGCAGCACGCCATCAAGCTGCACAGCACCGAACCCGCAAGGAGCAACGCGTGAGCGACCAACCGACGGCCCCCAGCTTCCGCAGCGACGTCACGGTCGAGCTGGTCCGCAGCGCGGCCGCCGACTCGGACGTCATCTGGGCGGCCCGCGTCTCGACCGCGGGGGAGCAGTCCCTGGAGGCGGTCCAGCAGGACCCGGAGAAGTCCAAGGGCCTGATCAACTTCCTGATGCGGGACCGGCACGGCACCCCCTTCGAGCACAACTCGATGACCTTCTTCATCAGCGCGCCGATCTTCGTGTTCCGGGAGTTCCACCGGCACCGCAGCGGCTGGTCCTACAACGAGGAGTCCGGCCGCTACCGCGAGCTGCAGCCGGTCTTCTACGTCCCGGCGGAGGAGCGCAAGCTCGTCCAGCAGGGCCGCCCGGGCCGCTACGAGTTCGTCGACGGCACCCCCGAGCAGCACAGGACCACCACCGAGGCGATGGAGGCCGCGTACCGCGAGTCCTACGCGCGCTACCAGGAGATGCTGGCGGCCGGCGTGGCCCGCGAGGTGGCCCGGGCGGTGCTGCCGGTCGGCCTGTTCTCCTCGATGTACGCGACCTGCAACTCCCGTTCGCTGATGCACTTCCTGTCGCTGCGGACCAAGCGGGAGCACTCGGCGGTGCCGTCCTTCCCGCAGCGCGAGATCGAGATGGTCGCCGAGCAGATGGAGCAGGAGTGGGCGCGGCTCATGCCGCTCACCCATGCGGCCTTCGAGAAGCACGGCCGGGTCGCTCCCTGACCTGGGACGATAGGCATATGGGCGGAGTGTCACGCATGTCTGGATTGCGGCTTTTCTAGCCGCTCCCTACATTCATGAACACGGATTCCGGTGCTGCCCGAACCCCCGAGCGGGCAGCACCGGAATCCCATGTCACCGCCTGTTTCCGCCGCTTCGCGTGGTATGCCCCTGTCCGAACACTGGACCGGTGTGGGTACCGCCCCACCGCCTACGAGTAGCTTTGGACGCATGGCTCCGACCTCCACCCCCCAGACGCCGTTCGGCCGGGTCCTGACCGCGATGGTCACCCCGTTCACCGCCGACGGCGGACTCGACCTCGACGGCGCCCAGCGCCTCGCCACGCACCTCGTGGACTCCGGCAACGACGGCCTCGTCGTCAACGGCACCACCGGTGAGTCCCCGACCACCAGCGACGCCGAGAAGGCCCAGCTCGTCCGCGCCGTGGTGGAGGCGGTCGGGGATCGCGCCCACGTGGTGGCCGGCGTCGGCACCAACGACACCCACCACAGTGCCGAGCTGGCGCGACAGGCGGAGGCCGCCGGAGCCCACGGCCTGCTGGTCGTCACGCCGTACTACAGCAAGCCCCCGCAGGAGGGCCTGTACCGGCACACCGTGCACATCGCGGACACCACCGGGCTGCCGGTCATGCTCTACGACATCCCGGGCCGCAGCGGCGTCGCGCTGAGCCACGAGACGCTGGTCCGCCTCGGCGAGCACCCGCGGATCGTCGCCAACAAGGACGCCAAGGGCGACCTCGGCGCGGCCGCCTGGGCCATCGCCCGCTCCGACCTCGCCTGGTACTCCGGCGACGACATCCTCAACCTGCCGCTGCTGTCGGTCGGAGCCGCCGGAGTGGTCAGCGTCGTCGGACACGTCGTGGCCGGTGAACTGCGTGCGATGATCGAGGCGTACCTGGCCGGCGATGTGGCCAAGGCCACGGCGATCCACCAGGGCCTGCTCCCGGTGTTCAGCGGTATGTTCCGCACGCAGGGTGTCATCCTCGCCAAAGCCGCGCTGGAGCTCCAGGGACTGCCGGCCGGCCCGCTGAGGCTGCCGCTGGTCGGCGCGACTCCCGAGGAGATCGCACGATTGACGAAGGATCTCGCCGCCGGCGGGGTACACCTGTAACAGACGAAGACGTGCGCGCCCCGGCTCGCCGGACCCTCACGGGCCCGCCGCTGGACCGGACCGACGGCGCGAGAGCACCGACCCAGTAGGAAAACGACACTGAGTACGCACGCCATATGTCTTCAGGGGGAGGACCCCGGGCATATGGCGTGCGTCGTGAGGAGAGTCTTTTGAGTCACCCGCACCCCGAACTCGGCGCACCCCCGGCCCTGAAGGAGGGCGCCCTCCGCATCACCCCGCTCGGCGGTCTCGGCGAGATCGGCCGCAACATGACGGTCTTCGAATACGGGGGCCGCATCCTGATCGTCGACTGCGGCGTCCTCTTCCCCGAGGACGAGCAGCCCGGCGTGGACCTGATCCTCCCGGACTTCACCTACATCCGGGACCGCCTCGACAAGATCGACGGCATCGTCCTCACCCACGGGCACGAGGACCACATCGGCGCCGTCCCGTTCCTCCTGCGGGAGAACCCGGACATCCCGCTGATCGGCTCCAAGCTGACCCTCGCCCTGATCGAGGCCAAGCTCGCCGAGCACCGCATCCGGCCGTACGTGCTGGAGGTCAAGGAGGGCGAGCGCGAGCGCATCGGTCCCTTCGACTGCGAGTTCATCGCGGTCAACCACTCCATCCCGGACGCCCTGGCGGTCGCCGTCCGCACCCCCGCGGGCATGGTCGTGGCCACCGGCGACTTCAAGATGGACCAGCTGCCGCTCGACGGCCGCCTGACCGACCTGCCGACCTTCGCCAAGCTGGCCGAAGAGGGCATGGACCTGCTGCTGGTGGACTCCACCAACGCTGAGGTCCCCGGCTTCATCCCGCCCGAGCGGGACATCTCGGCCGCGCTGCGGAACGTCTTCGCGAACGCCGACAAGCGCATCATCGTCGCCTCCTTCGCCAGCCACGTGCACCGCATCCAGCAGGTGCTGGACGCCGCGCACGAGTACAAGCGCAAGGTCGCCTTCGTCGGCCGCTCGATGGTCCGCAACATGGGCATCGCCCGCGACCTCGGCTACCTGAAGGTCCCCGGCAACATGGTCGTCGACGTCAAGCAGCTCGACGACCTGCCGGACAAGGATGTCGTGCTGATCTGCACCGGCTCCCAGGGCGAGCCGATGGCGGCGCTGTCCCGGATGGCCAACCGCGACCACCAGATCCGCATCGTCGAGGGCGACACCGTCGTCCTGGCCTCGTCGCTCATCCCGGGCAACGAGAACGCCGTCTACCGGGTGATCAACGGCCTCACCCGCTGGGGCGCCAAGGTCGTGCACAAGGGCAACGCCAAGGTGCACGTCTCCGGCCACGCCTCGGCCGGCGAGCTGCTGTACTTCTTCAACATCTGCAAGCCGCGCAACCTGATGCCGGTCCACGGCGAGTGGCGCCACCTGCGGGCCGCCGCCGACCTGGGCATCGCCACCGGCATTCCGCGCAACCGCGTGGTCATCGCCGAGGACGGCGTCTGCGTCGACCTGGAGAAGGGCGTCGCCCGGATCGTCGGCAAGGTGCAGGCCGGGTACGTCTACGTGGACGGCGCCTCGGTCGGCGACATCACCGAGGCCTCGCTCAAGGACCGCAGGATCCTCGGCGAGGAGGGCTTCATCTCGGTCTTCGTCGCGGTTGACTCGACCAACGGCAAGATCGTGGGCGGCCCGACCTTCCAGGCCCGCGGCTCCGGCATCGACGACAACGCGTTCGTGCCGGTCGCCGCCAAGCTCCAGGAGGCCCTGGACCGCTCGGCGAGCGACGGCGTGCTGGAGCCCCGCCTGGTCCAGCAGCTGGTCCGCCGGACCGTCGGCAAGTGGGTGGCGGACAACTACCGCCGCCGGCCGATGATCCTGCCGGTCGTCGTCGAGGTCTGAGCCTCCGGCGGCTGGTTTGACGTGGGGCAGCCCGGTGCGTAATGTTCTCCGGGTTGCCCCACGGGACGGCCCCGCAGGAAGTCTCTCGAATGCGAATTCGAGAATGACCGCGGAAAACGGCCCGAGAAACTCTGGTAGAGTTCGGGAGCGCCGAAAGGCGAAAGCCGATCAGGTAAATGAAACTCCGGAAAACGGAGCGGAAAACATCTGATAAGCTGGAAACACGAAAGAACGAAGCGCCCGGAGGGCCCGCTGGAAGGCGGTCCGAAGGAAGTGTCCGTTCCTTGAGAACTCAACAGCGTGCCAAAAGTCA
>NZ_JBWKEQ010000091.1:0-17147 GCF_056435365.1 Kitasatospora sp. NPDC043949
CATCTCGAAGCGTGGAGAACGGCCGTCTCCACTGTCCCGGGAAGAACCGCAGATCAGCAGGTCGAGTGACCGCCGAGGTTAAACAACAAGCTCAGATGGAGAACCCACCGTAGAGCGGCGGCACACCCACGAGAAGAGGGGGCAGCGGGAACCCGCCACGGCCCTGCGTACCAGGCTCAGTCGAGGAAGCCGAAAAGCGGCTTGCGGGTACTGCCTGCCGATGTCCGCCATCTGCCCACCGGCGCTCCCTCACCAGGTCGTCACCGGTGACGTCACGACGGGCGCAAGTCCGTCCCGCATACCGACAGGCCCTGCGTCAGCCCGCGGCAGCCTGGATATCGACGATCTTCCGATCGATCGCGAACGTGACAACGCGCGGCATGCCATTGCTCCCTGCCACCCACACCTCCAAGCGGGTAGCGACCTCGGCCTGACCGACCCTCACGAGGGGCCCCGGGTTGGGCCTGCCATGGCTTACCCACGTGTGTTCGGCACCGTCACAGACGGCAGGCGTGCCGATGGCGACCCGGTTCCCCACCGAGCTGTTGACGACGGCGTAGGGAGAGGGCCCCGAGCAGCGGTAGGTACCCGAGAGGGTCACAACCGCCCCGCTGTCAACCGTACCGGTGGAGTCGAGGGACACCGTCCCGGTGTAGGTGATGGGTGTCGTCCCCGAGGTGACCGCCTGGGCCGGCGACGCGGCCCAGAACCCCGAGAGCAACGTGATGGATACAACTGTGGACGCGGCGGCGACGGCTCGGCCGACGCGGCCGGCGCCCCGGCCGGGACCGGCCGCGCCGTGCTCGCCTCGGCCGCGTTCGGCTTCGTGTCGGTGCTGCTCAGCCCGCTGTGGCCGCGGACCGTCTTCCCATTCCTGCTGAACTCGATCGGGACGGCGGTTCTGGTGGTCTGGGTCCTGATCGCCGCCTCCCACCTGCGGCTGCACGGCCGGCAGCAGCGCACGGACGGGCCGGAGGCTCCTCCGAGGGGTCCCAGCGAACCGGACATCCGGACATCCCGCAAGGCCGGGTAGTTATCGACTTCGGCTCGTCAGGGTGACCTGTCCCGAATCGCCTGGCGGGCTCGCTGTGGCGGCTGTATCCGATGTTGTGTGAGGTATGCGGATGGGGGCGGGCCGGCCGCCGCGGGACGGGTGCGCCGGGAGTCGGTCCGGGCCGGGGGGCGTTGCGCAGCAGGGGTGGCCGAGCCAGCCGCTCGGTTCAGCAGGGATGGCGGCGGTGACGAACGCCCAGTGGATTGCGCGCGCCTGGCAGCCGTGATTGGCTCGCCCGGTGAAGCTTCTGTTGACGGCGAGCGGCCTGCGTAACGCGACGCTGCGGGATGCGCTGCGGGACCTGCTGGGAAAGCCGTTCGGGTCGGCGAACATCGTGTACGTGCCCACGGCATCCGTCGCCGAGCCCGGTGACCACGGGTGGTTCGTCGCGGATATGAGCCGACTGCACGGTCTCGGCTGGCGGGAGTTCGACGTCCTGGAGCTGAACGGCCTGCCTCGGCAGATGGTGCTTGACCGGCTGTTGCACGCCGATGTCGTTTACGTCGAGGGCGGCAGTCACTACCATCTCGCGCGCAGCATCACCGGCAACGGTCTGGCCGAGGGCTTCCTGGAAGTGCTGGAGAGCCGGGTCTATGTGGGGGTGAGTGCCGGATCGATGATCTTCAGCCGGAATCTCACCGAACATTCCGCCGACGTCATCGGGGATGCTGCGGACCTGCACGTGCTCGGCGCTACGACGGTGGAGCCGCCCTTCGGTCTCTTCGACTGGTACCTGAAGCCACACCTGTACTCGCCGGACTTCCCGGAACGGGATGACGCCTGGGCTGACCGCATCGTCGAGCGGGCGGACTTCCCGATCTACTTCATCGACGACGACACGGCTGTTCGCGTCAGCGACGACAAAGTAGACGTCATCTCCGAAGGCCGGTGGCGGTTTCATCCGTGACTCAACGCGCGATGCCGTGCCTCCGTGCCTGCCCCCGGTCGGCGCACGTCAAGCGGTTCCGGTCCAACTTCTGGGCTCTGTCAGCCCGATCCCCCGGCGCGTGTCGTCACCGGGCACGGGCAGCGCCACGCCCGAGTGCCTGAAGCCCGCCCTCACGTACATGGCCTCGGCGCGGGAGTCGTCCTCGTGGACGAACAGCCGGACGCGCTCTATCCGGGGTTCGGCGAGCGACCACGACCATTGGACACCTGAGCCACGGAGGGGGTGCGGCGGGCCGGTTCATAGGTGCTCGGCGAACCAGTCGCGGGCGGCGGTGGCGGCGATGTCGAATCCGTGACCGGTGTAGGCCGCGAAGTGACCGCCGGGTACGAACACGATCTTCTTCGGCTCGGCGGCCGTCTGGAAGGCGGCGGCGGCCAGATTGCCGCCGGTCAGGCTGTCGTCCTGGCCGACGATCACGAGCAGCGGCGTCGGTGTGATCAGCGGCAGGTAGGAGCCGGGCTCGTAGCCCCGGAGCAACTCCAGGCTGCGCAGGGTGACTTCGCTGTGCCATTCGGGGGCGAGCCGTTCGTGGGCGTCGGTGAACCAGGCGTGGGCGTCCGGGGTGGGGATGCCGGTCACCTGTGCGGGGTCCTCGCCGATCACGGGGATCATGGCGGGAGAGTGGCCGGCCGCTCGGGCCCTCCGGTCGTCGGAGAAGATCGAGGGGTTGACGACCCGGTTGTTCTCTCGGGCGACGTTGGCGAAGGTGGCGCGTCCGCTGATGAAGGGAGCCTGCCCGCTGACCGCCTTGACCCGCTGGTCGATCGCGGCGACGACGAACGCGTGTCCGCCGGAGAAGCTGCTGCCCCACACGCCGATGCGGTCCGGGTCGACCTCGGGGCGGTTCTGGGCATACGTGACGGCGTGCTGGTAGTCGTGGATCTGCTCCCAGGGGTCGATCTCGTAGCGGGGCTTCCCCGGAGCTGCGTCCGAGTCGCCGAAGCCGCGGTTGTCCCACACCACGACGGCCAGACCGGCGGCGGCGAACACCTCGGCGAAACGGTCCAGGTACATCCTGCGGGTGGCGGACCAGCCGTGCGCCATGACCACGCACGGGGCCGGAGCGGTGCCCTGCTCCGGCTCGTAGAACCAACCGCGCAGCGTGACGCCCTCGGCGTCGAACTCGATGTCGTGTCGCATGCTCTCGCTCAGCCTTTCCGTTCGAGGAGGTCGACTGCCGGCGCTGTACCTCCGGCGATCAGGACACAGGTCCCGCCCGGTCGTCTCCCTCCGCCTCCACCCTGCGGGTGGCACGCGGGCCACGTCCAAGACCAGTTCCGTGCGCTGTGATGCCTTCGCGGGACGACCGCTCGTGGCGTAGTCACCACCACCCATCCACCCGGCCGGCGTCGTCACCGCGGCCGGCCGCCTCCCGCCCCGCCGTTCGCAGGACTGCCGATCGCGGTCGCGCTTGTCCCGCCCCTCCGCCGCTCATGGCGGGGGCGCTCGCAGGGCGGCTTGACCGCCTCCTCGACCGTGATGCCCGGACGGCATCACAGGCGCCGGAACAGGTCTTGGACACCGGTGCCGGCGCCGCCGCAGGCTGAAAGCGATCCCGAAACGAGAGGAACAACGTCATGAGGGTCTTCGTCACCGGCGGTTCCGGCTACATCGGCAAGGCGACCATCGACGCGCTGACACGGCACGGCCACACCGTGCGCGCCCTGGCCCGCAACGAGCACGCTGCCCGGACCGTACGGACGCACGGGGCGGATCCGGTCACGGGCAGCCTGGCCGACCTGGGCGTGCTCAATGAGGCGGCGGCGCAGGCCGAAGCCGTCATTCACCTCGCCCAGGCGGCCACCGGCGCGGAGGACCTCGCCGCGGCCACCGCGATGCAGGACGGCATCGGCGCCGGCCCCTACGTGCACACCAGCGGTACCTGGGTCTACGGCGACACCAACGGCGTCGTCGACGAGGACGCCCCGTGGGATCCACCGGCCCTCGTCGCCTGGCGCCGCCCCGTCGAGGATGCCGTCCTCGCCCGCGCCGCGCGCGGAGGTCGTCCCGTCGTGGTCCGGCCCGGCCTGCTGTACGGCGGCGACAACCGGCTCATCGATGCCTTCTTCACCCGTCCGGGCATGGTGGCGGGCGCCATCGCCTACATCGGAGACGGCTCGCAACACTGGGCTCTGGTCCACGTCGACGACCTCGCGGAACTGTACGTGGCCACGCTGCGTGCCCGGCCCGGCGCCGTCTACGCCGGCGTCGGAGGAGTCGATCCCACGGCCCGGGAGTGCGCCGAAGCCATCAGCCGAGGAGCGGGTCTCGGCGGCAAGACCGTCTCCATCACTCTGGAGGAGGCACGCGCGGCCATGGGCGCCTTCGCCGAGGCCTTCGCCCTGGACCAGCGACTCACCCCGGCGCGCGCCCGCGACCAGCTCGGCTGGACCCCGAAGCACACCGACCCGCTGACCGTCCTCGCCCAGGGCTGATCCACGCCCCCGGTGGCCGGTCCCCTCGCCGACCGGGGGAGCTGCCGTCGGGAGCGGCACCCCGCTGGATCCAATGGGGTATCACGAGGCGTACGGACACCGATCAGGACGGGACACGGCAACGGTATGGACATCGACCTGCGGAAACTGCGGTACTTCGCGGCGGTCGCCGAGGAACTGCACTTCGGCCGCGCCGCCGAGCGACTGCACATCGCCCAGCCGGCCCTCTCCCGCCAAGTGCGCGCGTTGGAGAACGACCTGGGCGTCACGCTCTTGCGCCGCGACCGCAGGGGCACCGTCCTCACGCCCGCCGGAGCCCAGCTCCTCGACGAGGTGGGCCCGCTCCTCGCGGCGGCCGAGGCCGTGGTCCGCCGGGTCACCGCCGCCGCCACCGCCACACGGGTCTTCACCGTCGGCTTTATGCCCGGTATCACCGTCACCCCCGCCGTGCGGGCGCTCACCGCCCGCCATCCCGGACTCGACGTCCGGCTACTGCGCACCGGCTGGGAGGACCAGGTCGAGGTCCTGCGCGACGGACGGGCCGACGTCAGCATCGTGCGTCTGCCGATCGATCAGAAGGGGCTGCGCGTACTGCCGCTGTTCAGCGAACCGCGCGTCGTGGTGCTGCCGACCGACCATCCGCTGGCCGGCGGGCCGGCCCTCACCGTCGCCGACCTTGCGGGTGAGCACCTCCTCCAGGACCCGGACGCCGTACCGGAGTGGCGCGACATCGCGCAGGAACTGCGCACCGGCGAACGCTCCGACGTTCCACCCATCCACAGCGTCGAGGAAAAGCTCGAACTGGTCGCCGTCGGCGCGGGCATCTGCGTGATCCCGCTGTCCACTGCGACCTTCTACACACGCCCCGACGTCGTCGCCCGGCCAGTCGAGGGCCTCGGCCCGGGGCAGGTCTGCCTGGCCTGGCCCGCCACCCGCCATTCCCGGCTCATCCACGACTTCACCGACGTGGCACCTGCCCTGGCACCACCGCCCACCTCGCCATGACCGCCACCCCACACGAACCTGCCGCCATCGCCGCCCACCGAGGAGCGGGCCACGTGAGGGACGCACCACACGGGGCCACTCGACCGCTGTCGCCGCGCGGTGCCGTCGGCAGCGCGCACTCGCGGGCCTCGGCGTCCTCTCCTCAGCAGCGTTCCGGAGCCGGGAGGCTCACACCACGGAAAGGAGGAGCCAGCCTTCACCGCCTCGGTCCTCGCCCGCGCCCGCCGCATCCGCCGCCAGGCCCCGTCCATCCGCAGCCGGGCGAGATCGCCGGCCACCTCTCCGCGACGCCTTCGGCCGACAACGGCTCTTCCCTACCGGCCGGGGCACGCCACCACGCGCCCCGGCCGTCCGACGCCGTTGCGCCGCCCCTTGGATAGGCTGCCGCAATGGCCCTCGACTCCCCCCGACTGCTGCGCGCCGACGCCGCCCGCAACGCGGAAAAGATCATCCGGGCCGCCCGGGAGGTCTTCACCGAACAAGGCCCCGACGCCCACCTCGACGACGTGGCCCGCCGGGCCGGCGTCGGAGCCGCCACACTCTTCCGCCGCTTCCCCGACAAAGCCGCGCTGCTGCGGGCCGTACTCGACGAGCGCTTCGGCGAGAACGTCCGCCCCGTCATCCAGGCTGCCGCCCACGACCCCGACCCCGCCTCCGGAATGGCCCACGTCCTGGAAGCAGCACTGGAATCAGTGGCCGGCGACTACAACGTCCTCGCCGCCGCCCGCTCCGCCGGCGTCCTGACCCCGGCGACCGGACAGGAGTTCTTCACCGCCCTCGACGCCCTCCTGGCACGCGGTCAGCACACAGGCGCGATCCGCGCCGACCTCGTACCCGACGACCTCCACCGCATCGTCATCATGCTGGTCTCCGTACTGTGGACGATGGAACCCCGCGAAGACGGCTGGCGCCGCTACCTGGCCCTCGTCCTCGACGGCCTCACCCCCACCGGGGCCCGCCCGCTGCCCTGCCCCGCCCCCGCACTGCACACCCGCACACCCTGACACCGAGGCGGATGCCGGCCACCCCGCTGTACCGGGGTTGAGCAGCTCCGCAAGGAGTTCGCCGAGGGCAAGGCGGGCGAAACCGTCGGTGTGCGTCTGCGTGGTGTCAAGGGCGACGGCGTCGAGTCGGTCTCGCCGGGACACACCGCCCAGGTGGAGGTCACCCTGACCAAGCCCGTCGCGATGGAACACGGTCTGCGGTTCACCATCCGCAGGGGCGGCAGGGCCATCGGCGCCGGGGTCGTGTCCAAGATCATCACTTAGGGCCGGACGAGCGGCGAAGCGGACCGGGCGCCGGAGGCAATGACCGGCGCCCGGCGAGCCAGCGTGTCCCCCACACGGTCTGGCCGAGACCCGATCCACTTCACGAAGTCGGCGCCTGCACCGCTTCGCCCTGCTGAGGGCAGCAGGCCAGGCCTGTGCCGTCGATCAGGCGGGCGTAGGGGTTGTGGCCTGCGAGCTCGATGGCAGTGGTCACGGCGCCGTACAGTGACCGCCGCAGCGCGAAGCCGAAGGGGCCCTGATCATAGGTTTTGCTGACGATGTGCTGGTAGTCGATGTTCAGATGAGCATCGCTTTCGCCCGTCGGTGCTGCTGGGGCGTGGGAACCTGCGATGAGGTTGGTCCAGACGCGGCTGACGAGCTCTGCCAGTTCTTCCACGACGTCTGGGTCGGGGGCGTTGCTCGCCGTGCTCATGCTGGGATGCGTGGCGATGAGACGGAACAGGTCACGCCAGCGGTCCGCCATCGACCGCAAGGCGGGCCCGTCGGTCAGGCACGCGGCTTGCTCGATGATGTCCCGGGTCAGCGCGGTGCAGCGTTGGCCGATGGGGTGCTGGGTCTGGTCGGTGGCGAAGTAGCGCCGGGTCGCACGGTGGGCGAGTGCCTCGGCCCACGTGGTGTCGTCCGGTTCGGGCGCGGTACGCCAGAGCGGTGTCCAGTTCGGGGAGTACATCATGTTGCCGGGCGGGAGCACGGTGGTGGCGGTGGCCCTGGCTGCTTCCTGTGACGGGAGGAAGGAGCCGTTGGTGTGCGGGGCGGTGTGGGACAGCGCCGCGAGCTGGCGCCGGAGGAAGTAGCGGGGGGTGAGCGCGAAGTAGACGCACGCGCCCATGGCGATCTCTGCCGCCACCTGGTGGCCGTCGCGTCCGCAGTCGCAGGCGATCGCCTCGTCGGTGGCCGCGGCGAGGGCGTCGGCGAAGCCGATCAGGTTGCGGCCGTCTCCGCTCGCCAGTGCCAGGTGAAGCTCGTTGAACGCCTCCTTGGCACCGTAGTCGTGGAGTAGATCGACGCTGGCGTTGTAGTAGAGGGGGCCGTTGATAGCGCGGAACATCCTTCCGCATCGGTCACTGCCGGGGAAGTATCCCCGGTCGGTGGACAGGTGCCGGTAGGGAGCCCAGCCGACCGTGAGGCGAAGGATCGCCGGCAGGTCTCCGTCCCACCAGCGTGCGACCAGATAGTCGGCTGGTGCGGGGGCCGAGGCGGGGGGGACAACGGCGCAGGGGCCGGCGGCCGGAACAGCGTTCAGGAGTTCCGTCCGTATCTCCTCTTTCATCTGGATGACCGCACAGGTGACTGTGCTGTCCCGGAATGCCTGTTGGGCGGCGCTCCCGCTGAGGCAGGCGATGCCCTCACTGCTCGCGTCGATGTACGGCTCCAGCCCGACGGCTCCGCTGTCGTCGGGTGCGTCCGGGTAGTCGATCCCCATGCTCGCAGCCATCAGCGAGGCGCTCAGGTCGGGAATGCGCCAGTCCGTACACCGGATGGTGACATCGGCCTGGAAGGCTCCCCAGA
This sequence comes from Kitasatospora sp. NPDC043949, assembly GCF_056435365.1. Taxonomy (NCBI): domain Bacteria; kingdom Bacillati; phylum Actinomycetota; class Actinomycetes; order Kitasatosporales; family Streptomycetaceae; genus Kitasatospora; species Kitasatospora sp. NPDC043949. The sequence goes on from NZ_JBWKEQ010000091.1 coordinate 8,242, forward strand.
GGTCCCGTACGGCCATCGCTTCGAGAGAACGCCGCTCGGGCTCGGCTCCCCGGCGCAGGTACTCTTCCGCCACCTCGGCGACTTCGCCGCCCTTACCGGGAATGATCCCGCACAGCTCGGCGAGTGCTCGCGCCGACTCGGATGAACGGCCGTCCCACAGCCTGTCCTTGGCGAACAGGACGACCTTCCGCGTCGTGTCCCCCACGGCGCTTGAGGCCACCGACTCCCGGAGTTCGCGCGACCTGGTCACCGCGATGGCCGACCAGCTCATCCGCTCGCCCTCCGGGTGCACCTCCATCCGCGGAGACTGGTAGGGGACATAGGCGGGCGCTGTGGCGATCCGCAGGACCGTATCGTGCTCCCGTTCCCCATGAGGCGCCCCGGCATGACTCTGCCGGTGGACGTCGTCCGGGTCGGTGCTGTCGTCTTCCGCGGCGGACCCGACCCGTAGGCCCGACAGCAGCTCAGCGGGCCTTGATCCCGCAGGGACCAGACCGGCAGCCTGAGCGTTCCAGTACACGGATTCCTGGGTGTCTGTGGTCACGGCTACTTCTCCTTGGACGTGATCTGCGGTGCGCGCGCGGCAGAGCGAACTGCCGGTGCTGGTACGTGTTCGCGATGGGCTCCGCACGGCCGTAGCCGTGGTGAGAACTCGGTTGGCCCGGTCACGGAACAGGTGGATCAGGTGCTCGATTTCGGTGCTCCGCACGGCCTGAGCGACCTCTCCCGAGGGCCCGGACGGTGGGACCCACACCAGCCCGGCAGTCACAGGGGCGGCCAGGACGGGCGGTCGCCTTCCGGTGCGACTGCGCTCATGTGGTCCTCTTCGTCGCGGCCCGTGCGAGTTCGCGCAGGGTGGCGGCCACGGCGGGCGGGATCGTGCTGCGGGAGAGGGCGTGGTCGGCCTGCGCGCAGCGGGCCCGGATCATCTGCTCGACCATGTCGCGGGCGCCGGTGGCGGTGATGACGCGTCGGGCGTCCTCGGCCTGCTCCTCGGTCAGGTCGGGGTCGCCCAGGAGCCGGCGCAGCCGGGCGACCTGGTCCGGGGTTGCGAGTTTGAGGGCGAGGGCTGCGAGGGTGGTGTGCTTGCCGTCGCGCAGGTCGTCGAGGGTGGGCTTGCCGGTGCGGTCCGGGTCGCCGTAGACGCCGAGGAGGTCGTCGCGCAGTTGGAAGGCCTCTCCGAGGGGGAGGGCGAAGTCGCTGAGGACGGTGCGCAGTTCGTCGTCGGCTCCGGCGAGGGTGGCACCGATCTGCACGGGGCGTTCGCAGGTGTACTTGGCGGTCTTGTAGTGGATGATCGCCAGTGCCCGGTCGACGTCGTCGGTGGGGTGCCCGGTGGAGGCGAGGTCGAGGTACTGGCCGTACATGACCTCGGTGCGCATGGCGTCGATGAGCGGCAGGATGCGGACGAGCCGGCCCGGGGTGAGGCCTGCGGTGTGGAGGAGTTCGTCCGACCAGGCCAGGGCGAGGTCGCCGACCAGGATCGCGGAGCCGACCCCGAGGTCGTCGGCGGCCGCCTCGCTGCGGCCCTCGCGATGCAGGGTGGCGAGGGCACGGTGGACGGTGGGGTGGCCGCGGCGGGTGGTGGAGCGGTCCATGATGTCGTCGTGGATGAGGGCGAAGGCGTGGAACATCTCCAGCGACGCCGCCACCCGCAGTACCGGCCGCGGATCGCCTTCGCCACCCGCCGCGCGCCAGCCGGTCACGCACAGCAGGGGGCGCAGGCGTTTGCCGCCGGAGGAGAGGAAGTCGTGCAGGATCCGGGGAATCTCCCCGGGCAGGTACCGCGCGGTCGCCGCACGGGCCTTGGCGGTGAGGAAGCCGTCGAGGATGCCGTCGACCTGGGTACGTACCACTGTCAGGTCGGGTGATTCGGAGCCGAGGGTCCTGGCCGTCATCATGCTTCTCCGTTCGGTACACCGGTTGCCGCCCCGGCCGAGTGGTGCTCTCACTCCGGGGGCGCACGAAGGGCTTTTCACCGGGGCGCTTGCCAGACCTGCCTGGCTGCGCCCACAGTGTGTCCAGTAAGCCCTGGCGAGCCGCTTCGACGTAACTCTGCTTAGCGGCAGGGTTGTTGAACCTCTCGCCGTGTTGAACGCCCCGCACCCGCCCACGACGTCGCTTCCGCCGCGACCACGAGGTTCACCGTGAGTCCCCGAAACACACCCAATCCCCGTCTGCGGGCTCTGCTCGACGAGACAGGCTGGACCAACGAGCAGCTCGCCCGAGCCGTCAACGCCGTCGGCAGCCTTCGCGCCCTGCCCCTGCACTACGACCGCACCTCGGTCGCGCACTGGCTCCTCGGCTCCCGCCCCCGCCCCGAAGTGGCCGACATCGTCTGCCACGTCCTGTCCGACGCCCTCCACCGCGCGATCACGCCCCAGGCCGCCGGCCTCTCCCCCTCCGCCGCCACCGTCGAGAAGCCCACCACCCCGGACATCGCCGTGCGGCTGGAGCAACTCGGTGCCGCCTCGGCCGTCAGCCCCCGCACCCTCCGCCTGATCCCCTACGACCCGACCCTGCGGTCGCCCGTGGCTGTAGCACCCTCGCCGCGCCCGAGCGGTAGAACGCGGGTCAGTACCGCCCACGTCCAGGCCGCGAACCTGATGGCCACCGTGTTCGCCGACGCGGACGACATGTTCGGCGGTGCCCGGACCCGCCCGGCCCTCACCACCTACCTGGCCACCGACATCGCACCCCAACTCACCAGCCCCGTCGGCGCCACGCTCCACCGGCAACTCCGCCAGGCCGCCGCCGACCTCGCCTACCTCACCGCCTTCACCTGCTTCGACGAGCACCTCCACGGCGCCGCGCAGACCTACTACCGCATCGCCGCGGAGCTCGCCATCGAGGCCGCCGACCCGCTGCGGCACGCGATCGTCCTGCGGCAGATGAGCGTCCAGGCCAACCACATGGGCGACCGCGCGCAGGCCCTGAACCTGGCCCAGGCCGCGGCGGCCGACGTCACCAGACTCCCACCGGGTTCGGCCGCGTTCATCACCGGGCAGCTCGCCGTCACCCTCGCCGCTTCCGACCGGCGCCGCGAGGCGTTCACCCAACTCGACCGGGCGCAAAGCCTGTTGGACGACGCCCAGGACGAGCACCGGACCACCGGCGGTTACCACAGTGCCGCCCTCAACCACCAGCGGGCCGAGGTCTTCGCATCAACCGGCGACGTCTCGCGAGCATGCGCCGTTCTGTCCCACTCCCTCACCCGCAGGCCGTCCGACGAGCGCCGGGCCCGGGCCCTGACCACCGCGCGACTCGCCGAACTCCTCCTTCAAAAGGGACAGTTGGAGGAAGCCTGCCAGCACTGGCACGCCTTCCTGCACGACTACCCCCATCTGCAGTCGGCCCGCGCCACCGCGGCCCTGCACACCATGCGCGGCCGTCTGCGCAGCTACCAGCGCGTCCCGGCCGCCGCCCAGCTCCTGCGCCACCCCATCCACCACGAGGACTGCCGGATCCCTTAGGTCCTGTCCGGCTGATCTTGGCGGATCGGCCCGCGGCTCTCCCGGCCGGAGGCTTGGGGCGGATGCCCGGCATCGCGGGCCCGGCAGGATCGGCCGGACAGGGCCTGGTCGGCCCTGGTCCGCCGCGCCTTCAAGCCGGTCGCACCCGCACCCGCACCCGCACCCGCACCGAGTTCCTCCCAGGGCGGATCCCCTGTCCACAACGAGGTTCCAACTGCCCCGCCGGTCACGGTCAGGCCCGCGGGCACGGTGAGACCCGTCGCCGTGGCGGAGGCCGCAGGCCGAAGCGCCCCGGCCCCGCCGCAGGTCGGGACGGGAAAGTCCTGGTAGCGGACCCGCAGCCCGGCGCGGCGCAGAGCCCCGGCCACGAGTTCGGCTCCACGGCAATCGACCGGACCCCGCAAGGGATGGTGCAGGAGGGTCGGGACCAGGGCCTCGTCCGGGCACAACGGCCCGACGAGAACGGCCCATTGGTCTTTTCTGAGCGTTCTCTTCACTGCGGTTCTCTCCCTGCCCACGCGTCAGTAGGACGCCGGACAGAACGGGATCCGCACACGGGAATCCCCGGCGTTGAACACGTACTCTGACGCCCCGGCACCCGGCGCCTTCACAGCGACAACGCCCATCCGCCCCGCGCCCACCCGAACGGCCGTTGGCCTCACTCGAAGGTACTGAAGGTTCCCCGAGACGCCCTGGACGGCCGACTACTGGGACAAATTTGTTCCCATATACGGCAGTTCGGAGTCGTTCAAGGTCGTTCAACACGGCAGGAGGTTCAACAAGCATGCCATGAAGAAGAGTTACGCCGGATGACCTGGCTGGGGCTCACTGGACACACGTGAGCGTTCCCCGGCAGGTTCAGCGAACGCCTCCGCCGCAGGTCCTCTGCTCACCCATGCGTGAGTGCGCCACCGAGCCGGCGCGGACAACCGGGGCAGCGGGCCCGAAGGGCCTCCCCCGCCCGCCGGCCGCACGGACCTCGCGGACCCGACCATCCCTCAGGAGAGACTGATGCCCCTACTGGTCCGTACCGATGCGGCGGGCGCCCTGCACCGCCCCGCCGACACCACACCGCTCGCCGTCCTCGCACGTGGCCGGGTGTCGCGGTGACGGCCGAACCCGACCGCACCCCCGCAGCCGCACCTCCTCCGCCGCCCGCCGCCCGGCGGCACAGGACGGTGGTTCTCGCCTCGCCGCGCTCGTTCTGTGCCGGGGTGGAGCGCGCGATCGACACCGTGGAACGGCTGCTGGACGCCCCGGACCGGAACGGGCCGGTGTACGTACGCAAGCAGATCGTCCACAACACCCACGTCGTGGCGGGCCTCGCCGCCCGGGGAGCGGTGTTCGTCGAAGAACTCGACGAGGTACCGGCCGGTGCCACGGTCGTCTTCTCGGCCCACGGTGTGTCACCTGAGGTCCATGCCCAGGCCGGTGCCCGCGAGCTGACCGTCGTGGACGCGACCTGCCCGCTGGTCACCAAGGTCCACTCCGAGGCCAGGCGCTTCGCCGCTCGCGGCGACACCATCGTCCTGATCGGGCACGCCGGGCACGAGGAGGTCGAGGGCACCCTGGGTGAGGCCCCCGCCTCCATCGTCCTGGTCGAGACCCCCGCGCAGGCGGCCGCTCTCCAGGTCCCCGACGGGACCCGCGTCTCCTACCTCACCCAGACCACCCTGGCCGTGGACGAGACGCGCGAGGTCGTCGACATCCTGCGCCGCCGCTTCCCGGCCCTGCGGGAGCCCCCGTCGGACGACATCTGCTACGCGACCACCAACCGGCAGCTGGCCGTGGCGGAAGTCGCGGAGCGCTGCGACCTGGTCCTGGTCATCGGCTCGGCGAACTCCTCGAACTCGGTGCGGATGGTGGAGGTCGCCCGCCGCGCCGGTGCCGAGGCGCACCTCGTCGAGGACGCCGACGGCATCGACCCGGCCTGGATCGAGCGCGCCGGCACCATCGGTCTGTCCGCCGGAGCGTCCGCCCCACCGGCCCTGGTGACCGGTGTGATCCGGGCCCTCCACCGGTGGGGGCCGGTGACGGTCGTGGAGCACACCGCCGCGGTGGAGGACATGTACTTCGCGCCGCCGGCCCCGGTCCGGGAGCGCCCGTGAGCACTCCTCGGTTCCGACTGTCGGTCACCGTCCACGGCGATCGGCGCGCCACAGCCACCATCCACTTCGTCCGCTTCGAGAAGGTGTTCACCCCATGACGGCCATCGACCCTCCATCCCGAGCCGGGGAGACCCGCCCCACCACCGAGGAGGAGAGCAGACGCACCGCCACCGGTACCGGGGTGCCCCCCACCGCTCACGGACCACTTCCCCTCCCCGGAACCCCGGCCGCCCTGCGCGCCCTGCGCGCCCTGCGCCCCAGCCGACTCGACCGGCTGGCGGCCGGGATACGGGACCTGCTCGTGGACCGGGTGTCCGCCACCGGTGGCCATCTGGGCGCGAGCCTGGGCGTGGTGGAGCTGACCATCGCCCTCCACCGGGTCTTCGACTCGCCGCGTGACGCGATCCTGTTCGACACCGGCCACCAGTCCTACCCGCACAAGGTCCTCACCGGACGCGCCCGGGAGTTCGCCACCCTGCGCCAGCAGGGCGGGCTGTCCGGCTACCCGAGCCGGGCCGAGTCCGCGCACGACTGGATCGAGAACTCCCACGCCTCCACCGCCCTGGCCTACGCCGACGGCCTGGCCAAGGCCTTCCACCTACGAGGAGCGGCACGGCGGGTGGTGGCGGTCGTCGGCGACGGCGCGCTCACCGGCGGCCTGGCCTTCGAAGCCCTGAACAACCTCGGGGCCGCCGGGCGCCCGGTCATCGTCGTGCTGAACGACAACACCCGCTCCTACGACCCCAGCGCAGGTGCACTGCCCGCCCACCTGGCCCGGCTGCGCGAGAGCGGCCAGGTCACACCGGACCGCAATGTCTTCACCGACCTCGGGTTCGCCTACCTCGGCCCCGTCGACGGCCACGACACCCCCGCGCTGGAGACCGCACTGCGCCGCGCCGCTGCCCTCGGACGGCCGGTCGTGGTGCACGCCGTCACCACCAAGGGGAAGGGCTACGCCCCGGCCGAAGCCGACACCGACGACCGGATGCACGCCTGCGGAGTCATCGACCCGGCCACCGGCCGCCCCCGCACCACGGGCAAGCCGACCTGGACGTCCGTCTTCGCCGCCGAGCTCGCCGCCTTGGGAGGCGAGCGCGAGGACCTCGTCGCCCTCACCGCGGCGATGCGCCTGCCGGTCGGGCTCGGCCCGTTCTCCCGGAAGTTCCCCGACCGGGTCTTCGACTCGGGGATCGCCGAGCAGCACGCCGTCACCTCCGCCGCCGGGCTGGCGATGGGCGGCCTGCACCCGGTGGTGTGCCTGTACGCGACGTTCCTGAACCGGGCCTTCGACCAGGTGCTGATGGACGTGGCGCTGCACCGGCTGCCGGTCACCTTCGTCCTGGACCGGGCCGGGGTCACCGGCCCCGACGGGCCCTCCCACCACGGCCTGTGGGACCTCGCGGTCCTGGCCCGCGTCCCGGGCATGCGCGTCGCCGCGCCCCGTGATCCGGCCCGGCTGCGGGCCCTGCTGCGCGAGGCGGTCGAGTCCGGCGACGGCCCGAGCACGGTGCGCTTCCCCAAAGCCGCCGCCGCGGCCGACATCGACCCGCTGACCACCATGGACGGCATCGACGTCCTGCACCGCTCCCCACACGCGCCCCTGGACGTGCTGCTGGTCGCGATCGGCACGACAGCCGGCGCCTGCCTGGAGGCCGCCCGACTCCTGGCGGCCCGGGGCATCGGAGTGACCGTGGTCGACCCCCGCTGGGTGGCCCCGGTCAACCCCGCCCTCGTCCATCTGGCCGGACGCCACCGCATCGCCCTGTCCGTGGAGGACGGGGTCCGCGAGGGCGGCATCGGAGCCCTCCTCGCCCAGCACGCCACCGACGCCGGGGTCACCGTGCCCGTTCACGCCCTGGGCCTGCCCACCCGGTTCCTGGCCCACGGTGAGCGCGGCGCCCTCCTGTCCGCCGCCGGGATCAGCGGTCCTGCCATAGCCGACACCGCCCGCCGCCTCCTGGAGCACGGCGCCCCCTCGGCCGCCTCCCTGCCGGCACCATCCTCCACACGGAGCACGTCATGAACAGCGTCGACCTCCCCGACCCCACCCCGCCCGGCCGTCGCGGCCCCGGGCCCGCGCCCGGTGATGGACCCGTTCTCGCGGCCCGCCGCCACTCCCGGCAGATCCACGTCGGCAGGGTCCCCGTGGGCGGCGGAGCACCGATCCCGGTGCAGACCATGACGACCACCCCCACCACCGACATCGACGCCACCCTCCAGCAGATCGCCGAGGCCACCGCAGCGGGCTGCGACATCATCCGCCTCGCCGTCCCCTCCGCCGACGACGCCGCCGCCCTGCCCAGGATCGTCGCCAAGTCGCCGATCCCCGTCATCGCCGACATCCACTTCCAGCCCCGCTACGTCTTCCAGGCCATCGACGCCGGCTGCGCCGCGGTCCGCGTCAACCCCGGCAACATCAAGAAGTTCGACGACAAGGTCAAGGAGATCGCCCGGGCCGCCGGCGCGGCCAAGGTCCCGATCCGGATCGGGGTGAACGCCGGCTCCCTGGACCCGCGCCTGCTCGCCAAGCACGGCAGCGCCACGCCCCAGGCACTGGCCGAGTCCGCGCTGTGGGAGTGCTCGCTGTTCGAGGAGCACGGCTTCACCGACCTCAAGATCGCCGTCAAGCACCACGACCCGCTGACCGTCATCGCCGCCTACCGGCTCCTCGCCGCCGGCTGCGACTACCCCCTGCACCTGGGCGTCACCGAAGCCGGCCCCGCGTTCCAGGGCTCCATCAAATCCGCCGTCGCCTTCGGTGTCCTCCTCGCCGAAGGCATCGGCGACACCATCCGGGTCTCCCTCTCCGCACCGCCCGCCGAGCAGGTCAAGGCGGGCTGCCACATCCTCTCCTCGCTCGGGCTACGCCCGAGGAAGCTCGAAATCGTGTCCTGCCCCGGCTGCGGACGCCTCCAGGTCGACATCCACCGCCTCGCCCAACGGGTCGAGGCCGCCTTCGAGGGGTTCCCCCTCCCCCTGCGCGTCGCCGTCATGGGCTGCGTCGTCAACGGCCCCGGGGAGTCCCGGGAAGCCGACATCGGAGTCTCCTCCGGCAACGGCAAGGGCCAGATCTTCGTCCGGGGCCGGGTCGTCGCGACCGTCCCCGAAAACCGGATCGTCGAACGTCTCCTGGAAGAGGCCCTCAAGCTCGCCGAGCGCCAATCCACCGGGTCTCCCACGTAGACCGCCCGAAGGAGCAGAGTCCCATGGCCACTCCGAGCAAGCCGATTCGCCGACTGGACCGGGTGATCATCCGTTTCGCCGGTGACTCGGGTGACGGCATGCAGCTCACCGGTGACCGGTTCACCTCGGAGACGGCGTCGTT
>NZ_JBWKEQ010000092.1:0-16791 GCF_056435365.1 Kitasatospora sp. NPDC043949
CCACCAGCCTCGACCGGAACTCCTTCCCCCCGGCCCCCTACGTCCATGCCTACAACGCAGACGGCAAGGAGATCTACAACCAGAAGACGCAGCCCACAGCCAAGAACACCCGTCAGTAGGCGTCACCGCAGGCACTTGGTGGTGGAGCGGCCATCCCCGCAGTCGCGCGGCGGATGAGCATACGCAGTGTGACAATCGCAGCGGACAGGCAGAGGTGGAAGTCCACGACGCGACTGAGTTCCTCAGTGCAGCGCCGCAGCTTGCCGAAGCTGTTCATCCACGCGCGGCTCCGCTCCACCACCCACCGCTTGTCGGCCCGGCCGCTGCCAGGAACGGCTGCGAGGCCAGCCCCACCGCGCGCCGGTCGTGGTCGCGCTCGCCGCCGAAGACGTCCTCGGCGGCGAGCGCACCTACCTGTTCTCCCTCGGCTCCCAGGCCGGCAACAGCCACCTGCACTGGCACATCGCCCGCCCGCCCCACGGCGTGCCCTACGAGCGGCAGCAGTTCGAGGCCCTCGCCTTTGGCAACGGCGTCCTCGAGTACCCCCCCGCCAAGCGCGCCGACCTCGCCGACCGGCTGCGCGGGGCCATCGCTGAACGGACGCGGGCCAGATGACGCTGCACCGGGCATGGTGGTCCGACTAGTTTCAGGCCCGGCGGGTCGCCAGCTCCTGAGTAGGACTCCGTGCTTTCTGGCGGCATGGACATCATCAGGTACCGCGGTGCGCTCGCCGATCTCATGGAGGAGCGGGTTCGGAGCCATCCTGCCCCCGTCGCACCAGGCCTCCGTCGGAGTGGCGCTGCTGGCGGTAGAACTCGTCCCGGCCGACAAGCTGTCCACGTTCCTGCGCATCGCGGCGAAGGCCGCCGAAGAAGCTGCAGAGGGCCACCTCCCCGAGATCTGGTCCTACGGCACGCACCTGGGCCGGGTCTACGGAGCCGACCACGACGTTCCCGACCCCGGCCCCCGGCCGGGGCACGAGTACCGAGATCTCCACGGAGATTGGGTCCTACGGTGCCGGCGGCCGGTCCCACTACGAACCCCGGCCCGTGGACCCGTCCCGCTGGGACTGGGCCGGCGACACTCCCTGATCGAGCGCCGCGTTGCCTGCACACGCATTCTGGAGGGACCGGTCCGCGCCCGACCCCCGAGCGGGCAGCGGACCGGTCCCCAGGTGCCAGTGCCAGGTCACCTCGACATGCTGTGCGAGGAACAGCAGCGTGGCGACGGCCAGCCTGGAGCCGGCGTTGGCCAGCATCGCACCGAGCATCCGGTTCGGATCACGCCAGGCCGGCCGCTCCTGCCCCGCCGCCTGAGGCCTGTTCGTGCTGCCGGTGCGCGGCGCCGTGTTCCGGCGCCGAGAAGAGCGTGTGGTCATGATGGGTTCCCTCCGAGTCGTGGCTGGCACGGACTCAGCGGCGTACGCGACGTTCTGGTGTACGCGGCGCCCCGGGCAGGGCCGGGCGGGTCCGTGGCACCGGACGTAGGAAGTCAGGAACGCCAGTCAAGTAGCTCCAGGGACCGAAAACCACGATGGCAACCAGAGGCCGACAGAAGCTAAAACTGGCGGACTCTACACGTCCCTGTCGGCTGGTCAATCCCCGTCGACCTGTGACTTCGGCCGGGAACATGACGGTGGCCTCCATCCCCTGAGCAGGGTGTGGAGGCCACCGGGCTCGTGGTGCGGCGGTCGGGGCGTCGGCGGGCCGGGGCGCTGCTACGCGTGGTCGCGGGCACGCGCGGGTGGGCGTCGCCGTCCCGGGGTGAGCGGCTCCCCCCGGGACGGCATCACGGCCTACTGCCCGGTGCCGGCCGCGGGCGGTGCGACGGTTTCGCCGCCGGTGCGGACGGCGTCGAGGACACGCTGGTGGTAGTGGGCCAGGGACTCACCCGCGGGCAGGGGGGTGGGGGTGCCGGTGAGGGTGTACCACTCGTCGGCGCCGCGGGTCTGGACCGCGACCCATGCCTGCCCGGTCGGGAAGGCGGTGGTGACGACGGTCAGCTCGCCGGTGATGCAGCCGACCTCTTCGGTCATCACTCCGCCGGGTCCGGCGGTCACGTGCGCCTGGTGGCGTTCGGCGTTTGGTGGGACGGTCACTGGTCGCAGGTGTCGAGCATGTCGGACAGGGCCTGCTTCTCGGGGGCGGTGATGTTGAGCTGGTAGTGGCTCTTCACCTCGATCCACGCCCTGCTGTACGTGCACCAGTACGACCGCAGCGGCGGCTTCCACAGGTCCGGGCCCTTGTCGCCCTTGGAGCGGTTGCTGGCCGCGGACACCGAGACCAGCTGAGGCTCCACCAGGTCGTTCGCGAGCGCCTTCCTCGTGCTCGTGTCCCAGAGATCGGCACCACTGCGCCAGGCGTTCGCGAGCGGCACGACGTGGTCGACGTCAAGATCCTTTGAGTTGGTGAAGGCCTTGCCGTCGTACGGGCTCATCCAGGTGCCGTCAACGGTCTGGCACTTCTCGTTCTGGACGACGTCCTGGCCGTCCCTCGCCAGGACAACCTCGCGGGTTATCTGCATGCGTTCCGTGACTCCGTGCCACGTGGGCCACAGGGGCAGGCCGCCCTGTGCCTCGCTGATATCGACCATACGGTGAGGGACGAGATCCACAGATGATGCAGGAGAGCACCACCGCATGTTCAGAGCAGAGAAGGCGATATCCCCGGCCACCGGGGCGGTCACCTGGCTCCTCGTTGACGAGGAGACGTACATCCCTCACCCGGAGAGCCTTGAGTACTCCATCCACCTGCGCGCCAAGAACCGCTCGCCGCAGACTCAGCGGAACTATCTGCCCCGCGTCGGGCGGTTCCTGAACTGGTGTTCCGGACGCGGCACCGACTGGAAGACCGTGTCGCTCGGCGAGATGGCGCGCTACAAGTTCCACATCGAGCAGACGCCGGACCCGCGTACCCTCCGTCTGCCGACCGGTAAGACCATCAATGCCGTGGTGGGCACCGCCTGCGGGTTCCTGCGCTGGTGTGCGGCGACCGGCATCGTGGCCCCCGAGGTCGCGTCCGCACTCAGCGAGCCCCGGTTCCTCCAGTACACGCCGAAGGGCTTCAATGAAGGCGAAGACGGACAGTTCCGACGCGTCAACGCCCGTGTCCTGAAAGCAGCCGAGATCGAGCTGCCACCCGCCGTCCTACTCACCGGGCAGGTCGACCGGATCCTCTCGGCTGCCGGCACCGCGCGCGACCGCTTCCTGCTCGCGCTGCTCCTCGGTACCGGCCTGCGCATCGGCGAGGCGCTTGGCCTGCGGCGCGAGGACATGCACTTCCTGCCCGACTCCCAGCACCTGGGCTGCCAGATCGCCGGGGCGCACGTGCACGTCAGGCCCCGCCAGAACAACAGCAACGGTGCACGCGCCAAATCGGGGAGGCACCGGCACGTTCCCGTCGAGAGGCGGGTGGTGAACGCCTACCGGGACCACCTCGTTGAGCGCGACGGTGTCCAGCAGGCCGCGGGATCCGACTTCGTGTTCGTGAATCTGGCCTCGCGCCATGCCGGTTTGCCCATGTCGTATTCGAATGCCAAGCAGATCATCGAGCGGATCGGCAACCGTTGCGGGTTCCGGGCCCGGCCGCACATGATGCGGCACACAGCGGCGACCGCCTGGATCCGTGCGGGAATCGACCCTGACGTGGTGCAGACTCTGCTCGGTCACGTCTCCGCGGCCAGCACGGCTGTCTACCTCCATGCCAGCGACGACGATCTGCGTGCAGCAGTCGATCTGGTGGCAGCCGGAGGAATCCGATGACCGTCGCGCACGACTACGCCGAACTGCCCGCGAGCCAGGTCGCACGGACCGACTGGGCGGCCTGGCTCGCCGACCGGCTCGACCTCCAGTGGCGGACGGGTGAGTGGGATCCCGGCAGCCTGCTGTTCACCACGGATCTGGACAGCCCGCGGACCCGGGCCTTCACCTGCCGCGTGACGGCCTGCGGCGTGCTGGTCGAGTCGCCAGCATCCCGCTGCGAAGCATGTCGGGCTGTCAGCGCACGGCGCGGTCACCCGGCCGACTTCGATACGACTCACACGCCCTCCCTGCCCGCGGTGCGGCAGCCCAATGTGGGGGATGGCCTGCAACCGGGCCGGTCACAGTTCGCTCTCGGGGACCTCTCCACAGCAGTGCGGGCGGAGATCCTCTACTGCCTTCAGCGTCGTGACGAGGAGGACCGCCCGGTCGTGCCCGCGTTGATGCGCCGCATCGTCCGCAACCTCCCGCCAGGGCTGTCCTCGCTGATGGACCTCGGCATGCCGTTGTCCATCACGCACCTCCCCAAGACCACATACAGCCTGGTCAACGACATGCAGGTCAGACTCCGCCGGGCCCGCGTTCAGTACGACGGCGTCGATCCGACGCTCGGAGACGTCTGGGACTGCGCGCTGGTAGGGCTGCTGTCCGCACCGAACCGCCGCTATCCCGCGGCCAGCGGGCACCTGGACTTCCGGCCGATCCGGCAACGGTGGCTGCGCGAGATCGTTAAGGAGTACGGGCGAGCCGTGCGGCCCACCGTGTCGGAGTTGAGGCGCACGGCTAACGTCACGGCGCTCGCCTCGAACGCGCTGGCGTCCAGGCCCGCCGCCGAGAGGCCGCAGGCGCTCGCCCTGGCCGACATGACCGTTGTTGTCGAGGCCATCGAGATCGCCCGCAATCCAAAGAACGGCAGCGCCTACTCCCAGGCCCAGCGCAGGGCGATGCTGGGCTGGTGGCGCCGACTCCTTCAGTACGCGCGCCTGGCTGGCCTGATGGACGACATCCCGGGGGTCTTCGCGCTCAGCCCCGAGCTGCACGGCATCGAGGCCGTCGACATGACCGAGGACGAGAGTGGCCGCGCGATCCCCGAACACGTCATCGCGCGGCTCGACCAGTACCTGCCCCTGATGGGCGCGGAATCCACCTACAAGCACGCCGGCTGGCAAGCCGGCGACTTCGCGGCCATGTATCAGGAGGTCTACCGCATCATCCGCGACACCGGACGCCGTCCTGAGGAAGCCACCTCGCTCAAGCGCGACTGTCTGCAGTGGATCGACGGCAAGCCGTCCCTGATCTACGACAACCGCAAACGCAGACGTTACGGCCGGCGCCTTCCGATCAGCCCGGAGACCGCACGGCACATCCAGCAGTGGCAGAAGCACCGCGACAGTCTCCCGGAGATGCCGGGCTGCGAGGAGTGGCTCTTCCCGGCACCCGGAGCCACACGCAGATCCCGCGTCAGGTACCTGACCGCTCACTACTTCTCCGCCAGGGTCTTCCGCGACTGGGTTGACGGCATCCCCGAACTCCTCGACAACCGCCTCGACGACAACGGCGACCAGGTCCCCTACCGCCGTTCGGAGACCATCGCCTACGGCCTGCGACATGCCTACGCACAGCGGCACGCCGATGCCGGAACCGCCATCGACGTGCTGTGCAAGCTCATGGACCACCGCTCACTCGACGTCACCATGGGCTACTACACCGTCTCCCAGGAGCGGCGTCGCAAGGCCGTCGAAACGGTGGCGGTACTCGCCGCCGACCGTCACGGGAACCCGAGAGGCTCCAACGACCCGCTCGCCTACGAGCTGCGATCCGTGGCGGTGCCGAACGGAGGATGCACCGAGCCCAGCAACGTCAAGGCCGGCGGCGGGCACTGCCGCATCCGCTTTCAGTGCGCCGGCTGCGACTTCTACGAGCCCGACCCCTCCTACCGTCCGGCACTGGAGCAGACCATCGCCGATCTGCGAGCAGATCGGGAGGCAGCGACGGCCATGGGCGCCGCGGACTGGGTGCTGGCGAACTTCGAGCACCAACTGGAGGCATACGCAAAGGTCTTGGCCGAGATGGACGAGCGCTTGGCTGGTCTGTCACCGCAGGAACGGGATGCGGTGGAGGCGGCGTCGAAGGAGCTGCGGAAGGTCCGCGCCTCTCAGGCGTTCTTCCCCGGTGACACTCTGGACATCAGGAGGGCCCCGTGATGGATCCGACGACCGTTGCCCGCGAGGCCCGCGTAGAGCGGCTGCGGCAGGCACGGACCGCCGACAGCAAGGCCAAGACCAAGCGGAGCCTCGACGCCGTCGCCGGCCTCGTCGCCGCAGGCGAGCGGATTACGGTCGCGCGCGTGGCCCGCAAGGCCGCCGTCTCCACCTGGTTCGTCTACAACAGTCCGGACGTCCACCAGGCGGTGCAAGCTGCCGTCCAGGAACAGGCCCGGCACGGCATTCCGGCCGCAGCCATTCTCCCGAAGCAACGGGTCAGCGAAGCCAGCCTGCAGACCGACCTCGCACTCGCCCGCGAAGAGATCAAGGGCCTGAAGACGGAACGGGACCGACTCCAGGATCGGGTCAGGCTCGCCCTCGGCGCTGAGATCGACGACGTCCAGCGAACCGAACTTCTCCGCCGCATTCGGGACCTGGAGAGCCACAACGCGCTCCTGATCTCCGAACTTGCCGAGCAGACCGCGCGAGCTGGAAGGCTCGAACGTCGCACAGTCGAGCTGGAAGACGAGGTCACCGCGGTCCGTAGAGCCCTCGCACGATCCATTCGAGCGGTTCCAAGCTCGGCTCGATAGCCGCCGGAGCCCACAACCTCGCCGGTGCTTCTGGCCAGATAGCTGGCCAGAAGCACCACCCGGCTACGAGTCCGCGGTCATGCTTCCGGCGGACGCACCCAAGGGGCAAGGCGTTCCCCAGCCTCCAGATTCTCGCGCCAGTACCGGAAGACGGTTCCCTGGACGATGTCGAGCTGCCGGGCCGCGATCAAGCCGGAGGCGGGTTCAGGTCCTCCCGCATCGGCCTCGAAGGCGACCAACACCTCAGGTGTTTCACCAACCTGCCGAGACACGATCCGGGCCTCCGCGGGTGTCGGCTCGCGGAACGTCGGATCGTGGAATGAAGCGGGACATATGACGAAGACCGGGTCGCTGAAGACCAGCTCCAGGCCGTGGTGGTACGACAGGTCGTGGCCGGCGCCCAGCCGCAGCCGACCGGCGTTCCCGCTGACAACGTCCCAGTCCCACCAGGACCCATCTGGAAGGTGGATCACAAAGCTGCCCCCCAAATCGAACGAGCGGGCAGGCTACACGGGCGCCCACCCCGAATTGCCGGACACTACCCGGCCTTGGCATTTCCGAGCTCGACTGCCAGCGCGGCCATCTCCCGCAAGCGCTCGTAGTACTCGATCGCGCCGCCCTCATCACCGATCGACGGAACGACCTTTTCAAGGGCCCCAAGGCACCCGAGGAGGATGCTGCGGCGCTTCTCATCAAGGGGCCCCGACAGTGACGAGGAGACACAGCCAGCGGTGTCCGCGTCCAGCAGCACCATGTCTTGGCCCTCGATGTCCTGACCACGAAGATGGGCCGGGAACCTCGCGCGAATGTGCTCCTCCCACAGTCGTGAGAGGAGGTCCAGTTCCGGTTCGTTCACGTTCGAGATCATGCATCAGATGCCAATCAGTCCAGTCGTTTGAAGGTGTGCTGGAGTTCTCCAGCCTCCAGCAGCCCGACGATCACATCCACCATTCCCGCGATGCCTGGGGAACGGACGATCAGGCCGTCAGAGCATGAGAAGTACCTGCCACCCAGGGCCTCTCCGGTGCCGTCCCACCGATTCATCAGCCGGCCGACTTCGTCGACGGTCAGGATCGTCGCGCCCCACCGTGATCCGTCAGGGAGGAGGACTTCGGCATCGGTGTTGCAGACGTCGTCGAGATCCTCGTGCGGATCCGGGAGGAAGCGGATCTCGAAGTCGTTGTTGCGGACTCGATAGAAGGGGCCGTGCCATCCTGCCTCGGCGTCGGGCCGGTCAGGATCATCGGCCGCGTCATCGGGACCGGCATAGTCGTCGGGTGCCTGTGGGTACAGGTCCAGCGCGATGTCGAGGCCGAGGTCTCCGGCCTCTCGAAGGAGCGCGGAGGGGAGAGCGCATCCGCCCTGGCCGCTCTCACTGCCGAAGCCGAGGAACAACTCCAGCTTGCAGTCGGCGGCCAGGCTCGCCAATTCGTCGTGCTTGCCGACCAGACGACGGAGGAGTTCGGCGACGTGATCCTCTGGACATCGGTCGTTGTCCAGGCCACTCTTGAGAATCCAGACGGCGGCCCCACGCCGACGGCTGAGTGGGTTCCGTGGACTTGAGAGGCTTCCCCGCTCGTACTCGTGATCAGGGGTAATGCCCAGCCGCACCGAGATCTCACTCGCGCGGACAGTCCAGCTCGTGATCCGCAGGGATCCAGCCGACCACTTCGTGCCCGGCATCGGCGACAGCTCTATCGATTCGTCAGACACGGCGACACCATGACAGGTCACCGCGCACCTGGCCAGCAGGTTTCTCCGGAGCTGCTGTGCCTCACGTGCCTCAGACAGCGATCTTCAGCTACATTGCTGTACTGCCACTGGCTTTCCGTGAGTCTCCGGAACCAGCAGTGCAGATAACGCGGGTGTCGCACTCCCCGTACTGCTTGGCCCAGTGAGGGAACTTGGTACGGCTGTAGCCCTCCATGGAGTGAGGCTCGGCCACGGTCAGGTCGGCCAGTTCATCGCGCGCGACATCGACGGGCGGGGCTCGGGCAGCGTGCGGTGGGTGGCTGTCGCCGCGGCGGCGGGGGCGGTGGTGCCGGCGAAGGCGGGACCTGCGGCCGGCAGAGCGGTCAGGACGAGCGTGGCGAGGACGGTGGTGGCGCGGCGCCACGCGGCAGTGGTGATCATGGTCAAGCTGTACCGGCCCCGGGTGTCGGGTGACGACTGTTCACCTGACCAGCGGCGCGCCAACTGTCCAAGGTTGACGCCGAGAGGGCCAGTACCTCAGCTGTTCGGGTACTGGCGGACTCGCCGGGGCTCTCGCGCCAGTACCCGGGCTTCCGCGGATAGCGGGGTACCGCCGTCCGGGGCGGCTGTCAGCCCTGGTTCGCGGTTTCGACGGGCAGGCCCCGCGCGGCATCGAAGGCCGTGTGGGTGGCGAGGGCGGCGTTGTGCAGTTCGGTGAGGATCGAGGCCAGGGCGGCCTTGGCCTGCGTCGCTTCGGCCTCTTGCTGATACCGCCACCTCTCTTCGGAGGGACCGCCCGGCCGGGAGAGGGCGATCTGCGCGTGGAGGCGGAGCCGCCTCTGGTCGAGGACCTGGAAGGCGACCGACACTGCGAGTTCGCGGGCCTCGTCGGGCGTCTCCTGGGTGCCGAGTACGTGGTGAACGCTGATCCGCTGGCCTCGTTCGAGGTAGACCCGTTCTCCAGGGACCCCAGAACGTCGGCGCCGCTGCCCGTCGGGCACGGCCGTGGCGGTGTCGACGCTGGTCACCTCGGTCCGCGGCCAGGCGTCGAGGTCGGCGGCGATGCGTGTCGCCCCGGCACTGATCTCGCTGATCAGGTGGGAGAAGTCTTCGATCGCCTCGTAGCGCAGGCGCATCGCCTCCTCCTCGGCCGTGTCGAGGGCGGCGATCCGGTCGAGCAGGGTGGCGGGGTCCTTGGCCATGGACGACGGCGCCTCCGGCGGCGGGGGCGGAAGTTCGGGCACGAGGGACAGCGTTCGGCTGTGGTGCAGCAGCCGCACGACCTCCACGTCCGGGTAGCGCTGCAGGGCTTCCCGCAGTGCCGCCACACGGCCGGCGGGGAACCGGTGGCCGAGGACCACCTCGGTCAGCGCGCCGCGGATGTCGATGCTGTTGTGTTGGAGGGACTGGTCCACCAGGATCAGGCGGTATTCGTTCTCGTTCGACCAGTCGTAGTGCTTGCGGAAGAAGAGCTGCTCCGCCGTGTCCCGGGCGTAGACGCGGGCGAGGGCGTCCACCCCGAAGGCCTTGGCCTGCCCGAGGTCGAACCCCCGGGCGTCGACCGCTTTGTCCATGAGGTTGTAGGACACCGGCCCGTGGAACCGTAGGTCGTCGTCGATTCCCGCGCGGTCGAAGGCGGCGATGAGCCTGTCGCGGTCGAACCGCAGGCAGATACCGCTGTGACGGCCCGCGTAGTGGGCCCACAGCGACAGATGCGCCCACCCGCGCAGCGCGTTCGGGTCGAGGGTGTAGGGAGGGAAGACGAAGTCCCGGGTGAGGCAGGCGACCTTGGTGTGCAGCCGGATGCTGCGGTCGATCTCCTCCCAGACCCAGCCGGCGGCATCGACGTCGGCCTGGTCGTCCTCGTGGACGCTGAGAACGGGAGGGAACGGGTCTGCCTCCCACAGGTCGTTCATCGACTCGAACGGGCCCAGGCGCAGCGTCCCCGTGGTGAGGATCCCGGTGATCGCCGCGTCGGCGCTCGTGTAGTGGTACAGATCGCCGGTCTCCGTCGGCTTCGTCCTCCGGGCGCCGTGCTCGCCGAACGCCTCGAAGGAGTCCTGGAGCGTCCCCACCTGCCGTGACCTGGACATCCGACCTTCTTCTGTCGCTCAACCGGCGGGTCCCCCCTCGGGACAGGCCTTCCGGTGTCCTCACCCTATGCCATTATCGTCGAAATGACGATAATGGCATAGGGTGAGCTGGCGATCCCATCCCAAAGCGAAACGACCGTTTGCGCTATGAGGGATGGGTTGCTACCGTCGAGATGAACGGAAACGTTCGTTTTCGCTGGTTGTGTGCTGCTGCCGGGAGCCCTCCGGCGGCCGCCCTCCTGTACGGCGAGGAGCGTGTCATGACCGCCTTACCGCCTGTCGAGCCTCTTCCCTGCCAGACCGCTGTGCTGATCGTCGGGGCCGGTCCCGCCGGCCTGGCGCTGGCGGTGAGCCTGCGTCAGCTGGGTGTGGCCCATGTCCTGATCGACCGGGGTGCCGGGATCGGGACCGGCAGCAGAGCGGCGGCCGTCCAGCCCCGCACCCTGGAGTACCTGGACCGGATCGGCGTCGGCGCCCCGCTCGTCCGGGCCGGGACGAAGGCGCGCGGGTTCTGCCTCCACGACCGTGACCGGACGCTCCTGCGGGCCTGCTTCGACCAGCTGGACACCCCCCACCCGTACATGCTGCTGGCCTCCCAGCAGACCACCGAAGAGCAATTGCTCGCGCGGCTGGAGGAGTTGGGTGGCGCCGTCCACCGCAGCCACCGCCTGCTCGGCATCACCCCCGACCATCCCGGCGTGATGGCGACGGTCGCCGGCCCGGACGGGGTGGTGCGCGCCGTGTCCGCCCGCTACCTGGTCGGCTGCGACGGCCTGCACACTACGGTGCGCACGGCGGCGGGCATCGCCTTCCCCGGCGACGCGCGGGAGCAGCTGTTCGCGCTCGCCGATGTCCGCCTCCAGGCCGGCACGCGGGCCGCGGCCTGCGAGGACCCCACGTTCTTCCTCTCCGGGGCGGGCATGCTGCTGCTCTCGCCGCTCGCCGGCGGCCTGCACCGGCTGGTCGCCCCCGCCGCGCCCGGATCGGCCGCGCCGTGCGCGGGGGACGTCGAGCGGCTGCTGTCCGAGCGCGGTCCCGCGCGGGAGGCGGCGCGGGTCGCCGAGGTGGTCGCCGCCTCGACGTACCGGGTGCAGGAGAGGGTCGCCGAGTCGTTTCGCGCCGGGCCCGTCCTGCTGGCCGGCGACGCCGCCCACACCCACAGCCCCGCCGGCGGGCAGGGCATGAACACCGGCATCCAGGACGCCGGGAACCTGGCCTGGAAGCTGCACGCCGTCCTGAGCGCGATGGCACCGGAGGAGCTGCTGGACAGCTACCACCGGGAGCGGCACCCCGTCGCCCGCGCACTCATCTCCTTCACCGCCCGCTTCGCCGAGGTCGCCGCCCTGACCGACCCGGCCGCCTGCCTGCGGCGCAACGCCCTGCTGTCCGCCGCCGCCGGCACCCCGGGGATCACCGACTGGATCGCCGCCAAGCTCGCCCAGCTCGACATCGGCTACACCGACCAGCCCGACCTCGGCACCCCGCGCCCCGGCACGCGGGTCAGCCCACGGCTCGTCCCCCCGGACGGCCTGCACTGGACCCTGGCCCTGCCCGGCGCACCCGCCGAACCGACCGCCGCCCCGGACACGTCCGCGCTGCACGGCCTCCTGACGGTCCGGCACATCCCCGCACTGGACACCACCCTGCTGGTCCGCCCGGACGGCTACCTCGCCGCCCACGGCCTGCCGGCCACGCCCGGCGAGGTCCTCGCCCACCTGGCCGACCACCTGCCCCTGGAGCCCGCGGCCTGAACCGCACGCTCGAAGGAGTCACGGACATGACCACTCCCGCCTCCCGCCCCACCCTCATCCGCCGGGCCGCCGTCTTCGACGGCACCCGCCTCCACCCGGCCCGCGACGTCCTGATCCAGGGCCCGTCCATCACCGCCGTCGGCAACGCCCTGCCCCTGCCCGAGGACGCGCACGTCATCGACGCAACCGGCCGCACCCTGCTCCCCGGCCTGATCGACGCCCACACCCACGCCACCGACACCGGACAGCTCCGCCAGTCCCTCCTGTTCGGCATCACCACCGAACTCGACATGGGCGGCGCACCCGCAACAGCCCGCCGACTGCGGGCCGCCGCAGGCGACCGGGACGACCTCGCCGACCTGCGCGTCGCCACCACCGGAGCCACCGCCCCCGGCGGACACCCCGGCCAGCTGGTCGCATCCGGCCTGCTCGAGCCCTTCCCCACCCTCGCCCGATGGCAGGACGCCGACGCCTTCGTCGAGGCCCGGGTCGCCGAAGGCGCCGACCACCTCAAAATCTTCATCGAGGACGGCACCGCCATCGGCCACCCGATGCCCCTGATGTCCCCGCAGACCGTCACCGCCCTGGTGCACGCCGCCCACGAACACGGCCTGCGCACCGTCGCCCACACCCTCACCCGCACCGCCACCCGCCAGGCCATCGCCTGCGGCATCGACGGCCTCGCCCACGCCCCCGCCGACGGCCCCTGCAGCGACGACCTGATCGAAGCAGCCGCCGCACACGGCGTCTTCGTCGTCCCCACCCTGACCGCACTCACCGGCATGACCCCCACCCCGGCCGAGTACGCACTCGCCGACGACCCCCGGCTGCGCCCCTACGCCGAGGCACGATGGCTCACCGAACTCAACCGCATCCGCACCACGAACCCCGCCGAGCGCGTCGGCCCGATCCGGATGGACCCGGCCCACGCCGCCGACGCAGCCCTACGCATGTTCCACCTCGGCGTCCCCCTGCTGGCCGGCACCGACGGCACCGGCGGGATGGGCCACCCCACCACCCACGGCATCAGCTACCACGGCGAACTCGCCCTGCTGGTGGCCGCCGGACTCACCCCCACCCAGGCACTGACCGCCGCCACCGCCGCCCCCGCCGACGCCTTCGCCCTCACCGACCGGGGCCGCATCGCACCCGGACTGCGCGCCGACCTGCTCCTCGTCGAAGGCGACCCCACCCGCGACATCACCGCCCTGCGCGCCATCACCCACCTGTGGCGCCGCGGCACCCCCGTCGACCGCCCCGCCCTCGTCACCACCGGCGCCGAAGAGATCCGGAGCTGACCATGAACCCCACCACCGCCCCGCCCCACGCGGGCATCCACCACCTCAAGCTACCCGTCACCGACCTGGAACGCAGCGCCCGCTGGTACACCGCGGTCCTCGGCGCCCACCGCATCGAGGCACTCGACCACCGCCGCCCCGACGGCACCCTCTTCGCCGTCATCCTCGACGCCCCCGGCCTGGGCACCCGCCTCGAACTGCGCCTCGACCCGGCCACCTGCGCCGCCCTGAACGGCTACGACTTCCTCACCCTCGCCGTCGACGACCGACCCGCCCTCGACCGCTGGACCGCCCACCTCGACGCACTCGACGTCCCCCACTCACCGCCGGTCATCGCCCTCGCGGGCTGGCTCCTCGTCGTCCCCGACCCCGACGGGCTACGCCTGCGCCTCTACACCAACACGCCCCACGGTCTGGGCCCCGAGCACGTCGAGTACGACTCGCCCTGGCTCGCACCCGTCCCACCGGGCACGGCGCCCGCCCCGTGAACCCCGGTCCCTGCCCCCGGCAGACCGACCGCCCGCGGCACCACACCCCGCTCTCCCCGCGCCGCGGGCGGAGAAAGGGATGTTCAGAACTACGGTCGGACGACTTCGGCACGGTCCGTTGGTGACCGGCAACTCCCGGAAGACGCCGGCGCGTTCATCCGGGCTGACGGAGCCAAGCGCGGCTGCCAGCCAGCCGCCGGCCGGGGCAAGCGCCTCCACTGCCCCGGCCGCACCTGCGGCCGGAGGGGCGGGCCGCCGAACCGCCGCGGCCGCGGCCGACGCCGACCACGGCGACCGTCCTCCCCGCCGCGCAGGACCACTGCGGCCGCCGGGGCCATCCCGACCCGGAGGCCCGAACTTCCCTTCAACGCCCGCGAGTCGACGGACCCGCCGCACTGGTCACAGCCCGTCTCCACCCTCTTCCCGGGGGAACGCCGAAGCGAGGGCCGACAGGCCCTCGACCATGCGGTCCACCGAGACCGGGTCCACCAGGTAGCGCCCGACCAGCAGCCCCGGCATCAGGGACATCAGCACCGACGCCACCGCCTCCGGGTCCGCCTGCGGCCCGAGCCGCCCCTCCTCGCGCCACCGCCAGGCCAGCTCGGCGAGACTGCCGCGCACGTCCAGGTAGAACGAACGGGTCCGCTCCGCCAGCTCCGGCCTGCGCAGCGCCTCCCCCCACGCCTGGATGGCGATGCGCCGCAGGTCGTCACCCTGCCCCGGGTCGCGGTCGCGCAGCTCGGCCACCATCGCGGCCACGACCTGGGCCGGCGACGGGGTGGGACGCTGCTCCAGCAGCCCGCTGAACAGGTTGCGGACCAGCGCCAGGGACTCGTCCGCGGCGGCCAAGATGAGGTCGTCCTTGCTGCGGAAGTACCGGTACACCGCGCTGGAGGACATGCCGGTCGCGGTGATCACGTCGTCCATCGACGTGGCGTGGAATCCGTCACGGGAGAAGCAGTGCCAGGCGCTGGTGAGGATGTGGCGCCGCCGCTCCTCCCGGGTTTCGTCACTCAGTCGGGGCATACCCCAAACTCTAAACGAAAACGCCTGTTCCCGTTTCAGGTTCAGCGGGGCCACGACCAGGTCCGCTGGAGCCGGGGAGAACCCATCGCCGGCTGAGGCCACGGTCCGTGGTGTGATCGTCCGGTCGTGCGGGTGGGCGGGCCGACCACTGGAGGAGGAAGCGCAGCGCCTCCTGGGAGGGCGAGTCCAAAGGAGCCGTGTAGGCGACGAGTTGCTGGTCGGGCTGCGTGTCGACGGAGAACTGCTGGACGTCCAGGGTCACGGTGCCGATGACCGGGTGGCGGTAGGTCTTGGTGAGCTGCCTGGGCCCGCGCACCTGGTGGCTTCCCCACCAGGTGTGGAAGTCCACGTCCCGGGCGGTGGGTTCGCCGACCAGGCGGCCAAGGCCCGGTCGTTGGGGTGCATCCGGCCTCCATCCGCAGGACCTCGACGCACTCGCGGGCAGCGCGTGCCCAGTCCGCGTACAGGGACCGGTAGGCGTCGTCGAGGAAGGCTGGCCGGATCAGGTTGCGTTTGCGCTCGGGCAGTGCGGCGAAGTCGGCCAGCAGGGCTGCCGCGCCCCGGTTCCAGGCCAGCACATCCATGCGGCGGTCGAGGATCATGGCGGGGATGTCGTACATGCCGTCGAGCAGTTGGTGCAGTTTCGGGTCGGCACTTCGCCCGGCGGGCTGCCGGGCGGACGTGGCCTGCGTGACGTCGGAGACATCGACGGAGCCAGCCACGTCGACCTCTACGACAAGGAGCAGCACGTCGGCCCCGCGGTCTCGAAGCTCACCGACTTTTTCGAGACTCACCTGGCCAAGACCGCGTAGACAGACGGCCCCGGCGGCCACCATCACCGACGTCACGGCCATCACCCGCCCCGCCCTGCTCGGCACTGCTCTGCCCGATAGCGTGGGAACCTGGCAGGTCAGCGCCGTCCGCCACCTGGGCTCCGCCCGAGCCCGGGACCCGCTGCACGCGGCAGCCCTCCTGCCCGAAGCCCCCTGCCCGCGACCCCGGTGATCGTTCCAGAACGCGTTCGGCCCACGACCGGAAAGGTGCGATCTCCGGCCGGGCGCGTTCTGCCTGTGCCGGATGGTCTGCCGCCTGACGGTTGGGGCGGGCGGCATCGTTGGGGCCGCCGTGAGCGGCTCGGCGGCCCCACCACCCCACGCGGCTACCGACGGGACGACCGGGCCACGCTTCGCTGCACCGCGCAGGTACCGCGTAGACGTGAGCGCGAGCCGGCGGGACATCGCGCGTCTGGTGTTCCAGACCCCGGAGTGAGCCTGTCACCAGCTGAGCGCGAATCCTGCTACTTCGCGCACAACCGGTTCAGGTCGTTGACGTCGATCTTGATGACGTCGGTGGCGGGACTGCTCCAAGGGTGGCTGTTGAGGAAGTTCTGCGCGGCGTTGCGCACTCCCTGCCAGGTGGTGGCGTTGGTCGGGGCTCCGGCCTGCCGGAGGTCGCCCTGGGTGTTGCGGACCGCCTGGCCGCAGGTGGTCGCCCTGGCAGGCGACGGGGCGGCCGCGGCGTCAGTGGCCGCGACGGTGCCGAGCGCGACGGCGCTCAAGACAACGGGGACAAGTGCCTGTCGGATCTTCACGTGCTGGACCTCTCACTGCCGAAGGGGGACCTCTTCGGCCCCCGAAGTGCGCTGGCAGCAACGAGTCTGGGCCAGAGGCCAGCCGCCGGTGGCCAGGCACGACCGTGAGTGCCCGAACGAGGTACGCGGCCGCAGCTCCTGCCCTCACGCTCAGCTTAGCGGTGGTTTGTTAAACCCGTAAGTAGAGATCAAGGGCTCGGCCGGTGGCCAACGAGGTGATGAGGGCTTGGAGTTCGGGTGGCGGGGGCGTTTGCGACCAGGCGTGCCAGTAGCGTTGGAGGGTGTGCCAGGGGTCGAG
>NZ_JBWKEQ010000093.1:0-15183 GCF_056435365.1 Kitasatospora sp. NPDC043949
CCCCCCCCCCCCCCCCCCCCCCCCCCCCCCCCCCCCCCCCCCCCCCCCCCCCCCCCCCCCCCCCCCCCCCCCCCCCCCCCCCCCCCCGCCCGGGAGCGGACGCGGGACCGGATCAGAACTGGGTGCTGACCGTCACCCCGCTGAAGTCGGTGTTGGCGTAGAGGCTGATGTAGCGGTAGCCGGCCGTCGGGTTGGTGACGGTGATGCTCTGCGTGCTGCCGGCGTTGGTGGAGGAGGCGGTGAAGGCGTTCGGCGAGGCCCAGGTGTCCGCGTTGTAGTACAGGTACGCGGTGCCGGTGCCGCCGGAGGTGCTGATCTTCAGGGTGCTGACGCCGGCCGGCAGGTAGACGTACAGGTAGTCGAGGTTGCCGGCGGTGGCGGTGAGGTTGGACCGGGAGCAGTTCTGGCCGAGCGCGTCGGTGCGCGGGTCGGCGCAGGTCGGCAGGGTGGTGCCGCCGCCGGTGCCGGTGGTGACGGTGACCGAGGCCGGGGTGCTGGCGGTCCTGCCGGTGGCGTCGGTGACGGTCAGGGCGACGGTGTACGTGCCCGCGGCGGCGTAGCCGTGGCTCGGGTTCCGCTGGTCGGAGGAGGTCCCGTCGCCGAAGGTCCAGTGCCAGGCGGTGATCTGGCCGGGGCCGGTCTGGACGGACTTGTCGGTCAGCGTGACGGTGGCGCCGTTGACGGCCTGGGCGAACAGCGCGGTCGGGCCGGCCGCGTAGCAGGCGCCGCCGGCGCAGCCGTCGAGCCAGGCGTCGAAGTCGGCGTCGTAGCCGGTGCCGATGCCGTTGTAGACCGCGTAGCCGCCCTGGTAGTCACCGGTGCGGAAGTGGCCGAGCATGGCGTAGACGTCGGCCGGGTGCTTCTCGAACATGTACCGGACGGCGAGGTAGCCCCACGGGTAGGTGCGCACCGAGTCCGAGTTGCCGTACGTGTTCTGGAAGACGGTGCTGAGCTTGTAGGTGTGCTTGGCGGCCTCGGCCATCGCCTGGGTGTCGGTGGTGCCGCGGTAGGCGTAGGACTCGTACTCGGCGACGCCCTCGATCCACCAGATGTCGGGCACGGAGATCTCGGTGGAGAAGTTGCCCTTCATGTCGTAGATGCCGTCGAGGTAGTGCGTGTACTCGTGGTTGAGGTTCCACACGTTGGCGGTGAAGCCGTCGTTCCACGACTTCTGGTACATCACGCACACGGCGCGGTTGTTCGGGTCGGTCGGGTCCATGACGGTCTGGCCGCCGTTGTCGGTGGAGTTCCCGAAGATCGCCCAGGAGTAGTTCAGGTAGTCGGCCTGGTTGGCGAAGACCGCGAGGGTCATGTTCTTGTCGTACGGGTTGACCGGGCCGTTGTCCTTCACCAGGTTGTGGAAGAAGGTGTCCTCGCCGCGCAGGCTGGTGCAGACGGCGGCCAGGTCGGCGGGCGACAGCGACTCGGTCTGGATGGTGCGGTTGTCGCAGACCAGCTGGTTCGGCAGCACCGCCGCGGTCAGCTTCGCCGGCAGGTCGCAGGTGCCGTAGTACGAGCACTGGCCGGGGTCGAAGGCGTTGGCCTGGTAGGCGGTGTGGACGTACAACGGGCCGGTGACGCCGGTGATCTGGGCGCCGTCGAGCACCGCCTTGACCTTCCCCTTGACCGCGGCCTCGACGACGGGGCCGTCGCCGGCCATCCGGCCGAGGTCGTTGCCCGCGTTGACGTCGAGGTAGGCGTTGGCGGTGCCGAGCAGGTCCTTGTGGTTGAGCGCGAAGTCGCCCAGGACGGTGCCGATGCTCGGGTCGGCGCCGACCGCGCTGACGAAGTCGCTGTTCCAGTTGCCCCGCCACAGCGGCGCGGACAGCACGGCGTTGACCGCCTTGAGCATCTTCGGGAAGGCGTTGTACGAGTTGTTGTAGCTGGTCAGCACCTGCTTGTAGACGCCCAGGTAGCTGCCCTGCACGTTGGCGCTGTCGGTCAGGACCAGCACCTCGTTGAGCACGGTGCCGTTGTTGTCGGTGACGTCGGTCCAGTGCCGGCCGGCGAAGAAGGCGTCGAGCCCGGCCTTGGAGGCAGTGGTGAGCGCCGCGTCGTAGGGGCCGACCGCGTCCGCGTTGTTGGACTGGACGTAGTACCCGGCCCGCAGGAAGAGCACGAGCTGCAGGATGCCGGTGGAGTTGTCCCCGGTGTAGTTCGCCGCCAGGCCCTGGTAGGCGTTGGCGACGGTGAGCATCTGGGATTCCTTGAAGATCCTGCCCGCGTCGGTGCCGGTGACGTTGAACAGCGTGTTCACGCAGTCCGTGGTCGAGCCTTCGAGGAAGGAGACCAGGTCGGCGCCGCTGCGCCCGCCGAAGTCGGCGGGGGTGCAGCTCGGCGCGGCGGCACCGGCCGTACCAGCGGCGGCACCGGCCGCACCGGCGACGGCACGGGCCGAACTGCCCGGCTGGGCCGCGGAGTTGCCCGGCTTGGCCGCGGGCGCGTGCGGCTGGGCCGGGCGGGGCGCGGTCTGCACGACGGTGCCGGCCGGCTGGCCCATCACGACCTGGCCCAGCAGCGCCGGCGGCAGCGGCTTGGCGGCGGGGGCGGCGGCCTCGGAGGGATCGGCCGCGAGGAAGGCCCCCAGCGGCTTCGGGACGGCCGACGCGGCGTCGGCCGTCGCCGGGGCGGCGGCGGACGACCTGGCGCCGGTCGGCGGCTGGGCGGCCGGCCCGGACGCGGCGAGCGCGGGGACGGGCAGCAGGGTGGCGGCGGTGGCACAGCCGGCGACGACGCCGGCCATGAGCGTGGGGAGGGGTATGCGAAGGCGCACTGCGGGGTCCTTCTCCTGTGGGGGAGGTGACTGGACGACTGCCGAGGCTTGGGGGAAGTCGACGTGATCCTGCCATCGGGCGACCCGTCAGAACAATGTCACAGGTCATATGACATCGACTGTGGCGGGCATAACACCGCCCCACCGGGACCGGCCGCCCGCCCCGGCCCCGCGGCCGGACCCGGCCTCCCCACCTCCGGACCCGGCCTCCCTACGGCCGGACCGGCCGGTACGTCCGCGCCGCCCACGCCTGGAAGGTCGGCGAACTGGCGATCAGGTCCCGGTAGGCCGCGGCCGCCGCGCCGAACAGCGTCTCCACCACCTCGCCGCTCACCCCGGCGGCCCGCCAGGCCAGCAGGTGGCGGACCCAGATCGGCGTCCCGGCGAGCGGCTTGACCAGCACTTCGGCCAGCGGCCTGGTGGTCGCCTGGACGACGGAGATCCCGAGCCCGGCGGAGATCATCTCCTGCAGCTCCAGCCGCCCGCCGAGGAACTCGTGGACGGTCGCCGGGGTGAAGCCCGCCGCGGCGCAGGCGCCGTAGAACACGCCGTGCCAGCCGGCCCCGTCGTCGGGGGTGAGGAACCAGTCCTCCTCGGCCAGGTCCACCAGGGCGATCTCGGTGCGGTGCCGGAGCCGGTGGCCCGCCGGGAGTGCGACGAAGGCGGGCTCGGTGACGATGCCACGGTGCGCGACGGCCGGCGAGTGGCGCAGTTCCCGGCCCGGGTAGTCGACGGCCACGGCGGCCTCCGCGTCACCCTGCTCCAGCAGGTCGACGATGTCCGACGAGCGGTAGACGGAGGTCACCGTGAAGCGCTGGTCGGGCCGCTGGTGCCGGGCCCTGGTGACCAGTCCCGGCAGGATCGGCGAGATGGTCGCGGCCAGGCGCAGCTCCTGGCGGGCCGGCTCGCCGGGGGCCGCCGGGCGGCGGCCGAGGCAGTCGGCGCGGGTGAGGAGGTCGCGCGCGGCGGCCACCACCTCGACACCGAAGCAGGTCGGCGCGACGCCCACGGCCGTGCGCTCGAACAGTGGCGCGCCCAGGTGGCGTTCGATCCGGCGCAGTTGCGTACTGGTCGCGGGCTGCGAGGCGCCGAGCAGGACGGCGGCCCTGCCGACGCTCCCCGTGTCGGCGATGGCGCACAGCACGCGAAGGTGCCGCAGTTCCAGCTCCATGACCCTCCCCCTCACCCAAGGGCCGCACCCTCCCGGCCGACCGCTCCGGGCTGGAGGGTGCGGCCCCGGCGGTGGCTGTGCAACAGCACACATGACATGTCGGCCGCTCACCTTCGCCCCGCGCGAATCACCTCGTCAAGCCCCCTCCGGGAGCCGAACGGCGGCGCCGGCAGCGGCCTTTACCGGCGCATTGCGTCCCCCTGACCACTCCCTGACCCCCACCCCGGCGACCGCCCGGCCCGGCACCCGCCACCCCGCCCGACGCCGGCCCCCCGCGAAGCCCCTCCGAAGATCCTCCGAAGCCCCCCGTGGCCCTCCGCGGCCACCCCGCCCGACGCCGCCCCGCCGGGGCGAGCGAGACTTGAAGAGTTCTTCACCTTCCGGGACTCTGAACTCTCCTGAGCGTTCCGCGGAGCGGCACCGACCGGTCTGGAGGCCGGCAATGACAGCCATGTTCGACCAGGAGCTGCGCGAGCAGCTCACCCAGGCCCGCCGGGACCTCGCAGCGGCCCGGGCCGAAGGGGACGCCGACGGCGTCCAGGCGTACGAGGGCCGGATCGCCGGACTGCTCCGGCTCGCCGCCCAGCACGGGATCGACCTTCCGCACAGCGCCGACGAAGAGGAGCACAACCGGCCCTGACCGTCCCGCACCGGAACGGCGAGGAGGCGGCACCCGCGTGAACGGGTGCCGCCTCCTCTGCCGTCTCCTCCGCCGAACTACCCGGAGCCCTCGGAGTCCCCGGAGCCCCCCG
Organism: Kitasatospora sp. NPDC043949; assembly: GCF_056435365.1. NCBI lineage: Bacteria > Bacillati > Actinomycetota > Actinomycetes > Kitasatosporales > Streptomycetaceae > Kitasatospora > Kitasatospora sp. NPDC043949. Next base: position 4,697 of record NZ_JBWKEQ010000093.1, read on the forward strand.
GACCGCCTCGAACGCGATCAGCGCCCGTCGAAGCCGGCCGGCACCCCGGAGGGCCGCCGGGTCACTTCCCGATCGGCTCCAGGACCGCCACGCACTCGAAGTGGTGCGTCATCGGGAACAGGTCGAAGGCCCGCAGCGAGACCGGCCGGTAGCCGCCCTCGCGGAAGAACGCCAGGTCCCGGGCGAGCGCCGCCGGGTCGCAGGCGACGTACGCGATCCGGCGCGCCTCCAGGCCGACCAGGTGCGCGACGGTCTCGCGCCCGGCGCCCGAGCGCGGCGGGTCCAGGACGATCAGGTCGGTGGCGGTGATGCCGGTGCGCGGCAGCAGCGTCTCGACGCGGTCGCACTCGATCCGCACGTTGTCCAGCGCGGCCAGGTTGTGCCGGGCGTCGGCCACGGCCTGCTTGGAGGACTCGATGCCGAGCACCGCGCCCTCCTCGCCGACCCGGTCGGCCAGCGCGCCCGCGAACAGGCCGACGCCGCAGTACAGGTCGAGCGCGTTCTCGCCCCACTGCGGGTCCAGGCCGTCCAGGACGGCGTCGACCAGGGTGTCCGGCGCCTCGGGGTGGATCTGCCAGAAGCCGCCGTTGCTGACCCGCCAGGTCCGCCCGGTCGCCCGCTCGCGCACGAAGCTGCGACCGTGCACGCGGTGGATGTCGCCCTGGTCGTCCACCCGGGCGATCGACACCGGCTTGTCCAGCTCGACCAGCGGCAGCTGGGCGCCGGGGCGCGGGGTGAGCACCACCTGGCGGTCCGAGGATCCGCTCGCGGCGATCACCTCGACCGAGGCGATGCCCGGCCAGTCGCGGGCCTCGATGCCGAGTTCGGTGACGCCCTCGGCGGCGATCAGGCAGCGGTCCACCGGCTGCACCTCGTGCGAGCGGTGCTTGCGCAGGCCGACCTTCCCGGTCTCCTGGTCCACGGCGTACTGCACGCGGGTGCGCCAGGTCGGCACCTGCCCGGCCGGCAGCTTGCCGCCGACCGGCTCGACGCTGCCGTCCCAGCCCGCCTCGGCCGGGGTGAGACCGGCCAGCTTGGCCAGCTGCTCGGTCAGCACCTGCCCCTTGAGCTTGCGCTGCCCGCCCGGGGTGACGTGCTGCCAGTCGCAGCCGCCGCACTTGCCGGGCCCGGAGAACGGGCACGGCGGCGCGATCCGCTCCTTGGCGGGCTCCAGGATCTCGACCGCGTCGGCCCGCAGGAACCGGGAGGTGGAGGTGCCCTCGGTGACCAGTGCGACCACCTTCTCGCCGGGCAGCGCGTGCCGGACGAACAGCACCCGGCCCTCGTACCGGGCCACGCAGTGCCCGCCGCCGTGCGCGACCGGGCCGACCTCGACCTCGTAGCGCTGGCCGGCCAGCGGATCGCCGGACGGCGTCTCGGGCCGCGCGGCCCGCGGCGCGGTGCGCAGCGCCTTCGGCGGCCGCACCGCCTGCTTGCGCGGCCGCTCCCCCGGCGTGCGGGACGCCTGCGCGCGGGATCCCCGCGCACGGTCGCCCTTCGGCGCACCGTCCTTGGAGCGCTCGGCCTTCTGCGTGCGCTCGGCCTTCTGCGCACTGTCGGTCTTCTGCGTACGGGCGGCCTTCGGCTTCCCCGTGTCGGCTTCCGCCGGACGCGCGGGAGCAGGCTCGCCCGGCGCGAGCGGCGCGGTCTGCGCGGTGAAGCCGTCGCGGTCGGTGGCGGCCGGGCGCACGGGCTTGCCCCAGCGCGGCCGGGCGACCTTGCCGGGCTTGGCGGCGCCCTTGCGGGCGCCCTTGCCCGAGGATCCGGAGGAGCGGGACGGGGTGTTGCGGGTCACTGGGCGGAGTCCTTGCTGCTGTCAGCGGTGGCGTCTGGCATAACGGGGACCTTCGACTTTACGGCCTTCGGCGCCCGAGGCTCGCCACGCCGGACGGCGCCCGGCGCCGACCAGGCCTTCTGCGGCTTGCGCCGCTCGGAGGACTCCAGCTGCCACGGCACCGAGGTGACCATCACCCCGGGCTTGAACAGCAGCCGCCCCTTGAGCCGGAGCGCGCTCTGGTTGTGCAGCAGGTGCTCGTACCAGTGGCCGACCACGTACTCGGGGATGTAGACCGACACCACCTCGCGCGGGCTGCTGCGGCGCAGGTTCTTCACGTAGTCGAGGACGGGCCCCGTGATCTCGCGGAACGGCGAGTCCAGCACCTTGAGCGGCACCTCGATGCCGCGCTCATCCCATTCCCGGCGCAGCGCCGCCGTGTCGGCCGGGTCGACGTTGACGGTCACGGCCTCCAGGGTGTGGGCGCGGGCGAGCCTGGCGTAGGCGAGGGCGCGCAGCGCGGGCTTGTGCAGCTTGGAGACCAGCACGATGGCGTGCACCCGGGTGGGCAGCACCACGTCGTCCGGCTCCTCGGCGGCGATGAGCTCCTCGGAGACCCGGTCGTAGTGGCGGCGGATGCCCTTCATCATCACGAAGAGCACGACCATCGCGGCGATCGCGATCCAGGCGTGGCTGATCTTGGTGACCAGGACGACGATCAGCACGGCCATGGTCATCACCAGGCCGAAGGTGTTGATCGCCCGGCTGCGCTGCATGTGGCGGCGCTTGGCCGGGTCGGTCTCGGTGCGCAGCAGCCGGGTCCAGTGCCGGATCATGCCGGACTGGCTCATGTTGAAGGAGACGAAGACGCCGACGATGTAGAGCTGGATCAGCCGGTTGGGGTCCGCGTCGAAGGCGATGACGAACAGGATCGCGGCGATCGCCAGCAGGATGATGCCGTTGGAGAAGGCCAGCCGGTCGCCGCGGGTGTGCAGCTGGCGCGGCAGGTAGCGGTCCTGGGCGAGGATCGAGCCGAGCACCGGGAAGCCGTTGAAGGCGGTGTTCGCGGCGAGCACCAGGATCAGGCCGGTGACGGCGGCGACGAAGTAGAAGCCGGGCGTGAAGTTGTTGAAGACGGCTTCGCTGATCTGGGCGAGCGCGGTCTTCTGGTGGTAGCCGGGCGAGGAGCCGACGAGCTGCTCGGCCGGGTTCTCGGCCATCTGCACGCCGGTGAGGCGGGCCAGCCAGATGATGCCCATGAACATCACCACGGCGATGCTGGCCATCATCAGCAGGGTGGTGGCGGCGTTCTTGCTCTTGGGCTTGCGGAAGGCCGGCACGCCGTTGGAGATGGCCTCCACGCCGGTGAGCGCGGCGCAGCCGGAGGAGAACGACTTGAGCAGCAGGAACACCATGGCGAACCCGGCCAGCGATTCGTTGCCGGGGGTGGCGGCGAGGTGGAATCCGGAGCTCTCGGCGGGCATGTCCTGGCCGAGCAGGAAGTGCCGGACGAAGCCGTAGCCGACCATGCCGATGACGCCGATCATGAAGGCGTACGTCGGGACGGCGAAGGCGGTGCCGGATTCGCGGACGCCGCGCAGGTTCATGCCCATCAGCACCACCACGACGATGACCGACAGGGTCAGTTCGTGGCCGCGCAGCGCGGGGACGGCGGAGACGACGTTGGCGACGCCCGAGGTCGTCGAGACGGCCACGGTGAGCACGTAGTCGACCATCAGGGCGCTGGCGACGACGAGCCCCGACTTGGGCCCGTGGTTGACGGTCGCGACCTCGTAGTCGCCGCCGCCGCTCGGGTAGGCGTGCACGTTCTGCCGGTAGGAGGCGACCACCGCGAGCATCACGATCGCGACGACGACGCCGATCTGCCAGGAGAAGTGGATCGCCGAGGCACCCGCCACGGAGAGCGTCAGCAGGATTTCCTCGGGGGCGTACGCGACCGAGGAGAGCGCGTCCGAGGCGAAGACGGGCAGCGCGATCCGCTTGGGCAGAAGTGTTTCGCCCAATTTGTCGCTGCGCAGGGCGCGCCCGATCAGGATGCGTTTCGGTAGGTCAGTCGGCATAGGCACGTTAAGGAATCGTAGGGGCTTCCCGGGCCGGGCTCCGCCGTTTGTCCCCCCCTTCGTCGCGACTGCGTTCTATGGACCGGCTAGCGTGTCGGATACGAGTCGGCGGGCAACACTCACGTTGTGAGTCGGCGCCCCACAAGAACGCTCGCCCAGGGAAGCCGGGCGGGAAAGGGAGATGAACGGTGTTTGCGCAGGTCAAGAACCCTACGGGACGGGTGAGGTAGCGCCGGTGCACATCGTCATCATGGGCTGCGGCCGCGTGGGCTCGGCCCTCGCCAGAGCCCTGGAGAAACAGGGCCACTCGGTGGCCGTGGTCGACCAGGACCCGACCGCGTTCCGTCGGCTGGGCGCCGGGTTCAACGGGCGCCGGGTGACCGGCGTCGGCTTCGACCAGGACACCCTGCGCGAGGCGGGCATCGAGGAGGCCGGCGCGTTCGCCGCGGTCTCCAGCGGCGACAACTCCAACATCATCGCCGCGCGGGTGGCCCGGGAGAACTTCGGCGTGGAGAACGTCGCGGCCCGGATCTACGACCCCCGCCGCGCCGAGGTCTACCAGCGCCTGGGCATCCCGACCGTGGCGACGGTCCGGTGGACCGCCGACCAGATGCTGCGCCGGCTGCTGCCGAGCGGCGCCGAGCCGCTGTGGCAGGACCCGAGCGGCGGCGTCCAGCTGGCCGAGGTCGCCTACGCCCCGGGCTGGGTCGGCCACCGCATCAGCGTGCTGGAGGAGTCCTCCGGCGCCCGGGTGGCGTTCGTCACCCGGCTCGGCGAGGGCGTGCTGCCCTCGCCCCAGATGGTGGTGCAGGAGGGCGACCTGGTGCACGTGATGCTGCGCCGGGGCGACCTGACGGCGGTCGAGGCCGCGTTCGCGCAGGGGCCGAAGGAGGAGGGTCACTGATGCGGGTCGCCATTGCCGGGGCCGGTGCCGTGGGTCGCTCGATCGCGGGCGAGCTGCTGGAGAACGGGCACGAGGTCCTGCTGATAGACAAGAACCCCAACTCCATCTCGGTGGAGCGGGTACCCATGGCGGAGTGGCTGCTGGCCGACGCCTGCGAGATCACCTCGCTGGACGAGGCGGCCCTGCAGCGCTGCCACGTGGTGATCGCTGCGACCGGCGACGACAAGGTGAACCTGGTCGTCTCGCTGCTCGCCAAGACCGAGTACGCGGTGCCGCGGGTGGTCGCCCGGGTGAACAACCCGAAGAACGAGTGGCTCTTCAACGAGTCCTGGGGCGTGGACGTGGCCGTGTCCACCCCGCGTCTGATGTCCGCCCTGGTCGAGGAGGCGGTCAGCGTCGGCGACCTGGTCCGGCTGATGCGCTTCAGCCAGGGCAACGCCAACCTGGTCGAGCTGACCCTGGCCGCCGACACCGAGCTGGTCGGCACCCGGGTGGGCGACGTGGCCTGGCCGCAGGACACCGCGCTGGTGACGATCATCCGCGAGGGCCGGGTGCTGGTGCCGGGCAAGGACGACACCCTGGAGGGCGGCGACGAGCTGCTCTTCGTGGCCGCGCAGGAGCGCGAGGAGGAACTGGAGGACCTGCTGTCGGCGTCCTCCGGCGCCCAGTAGGGCCGAAGGCGCGGACCGGACACGGGCGAGGGCCCGCACCCCTGGTGGGTGCGGGCCCTCGCCCGTCGCGTTCGGACCGGCCGGCCGGGGCTCCGGCTAGCGGGCCGGCTCCTCGTCGTCGTCGAACTGCGCCTTGATCGGCGGCGGCGCCTTGAGCAGGATCTGCCAGGTGACGTACATCGCCAGCAGCATCGGCGGGATGCCGAGGGCGACCTTGAGCCAGCCGAGCAGGTTGACGTTGTGGGTGAAGTACAGCGGGAAGAGGATCACCGGCTTGAGGCCCATGATCACCACCCAGGCCCAGGTCGCCTTGGTGTAGGCGGCGAACCGGCCCGGGTTCTCCTTGCGCCAGGTGAACATCTCGCCGGTGACCGGGCCGAGCATCACGCCGATCATCGGCCAGCGCACCAGGGCGGAGACCGCCAGGGCGATGCAGTAGCCGACGTTCCACAGCAGGCCGGGCAGGTAGAAGTCCTCGGCGCGGCCGCTCTTCATCGAGATCCAGGCGCCGAGGGCGACGCCGAACACCCCGCTGAAGGCGTGCTGGACGGTCTCCCGCCGGGCCAGCCTGGTCACCACGAACACCGCGCACAGGCCCAGCGCGGCCCAGGCGGCGGAGCTGACCTGGTGGGTGATGTTGAAGGTGACGATGAAGACCAGGCCGGGCAGCGTCATGTCGATCATGCCGCGCACGCCGCCGAAGGCCTGCAGAATGGTGTCGGCCGCTTCCTTGGAGGCGGCGGCCTTGCGGGCGGCCTCCTCGGCCGCGCTGTCGGCGGCCTCCTTGGCGACGACGGCCTCGCGGACGGCCGCGTCGGCCGCGGCCCCGGGTCCGTGCGGGCCGGGCGGCGCGTGGTGGTTCGCGGCCAGGTCAAGCTGGGCGGCGGACTCGCCGCCGGGCTGGTTGCTCACGCTCATTCGCTCCCGTGTCCGACCGGACGCAGCTCATAGCGGGGGTTGAACAGCACGCGGCGCCCGCGTGCGTGGCTGATCCGGCCGCTGGCGACGAGCCGGCGGCCCGGCTCTATGCCCGCGATCGAGCGGCGGCCGAGCCAGACCACGTCCAGCGCCTCGGTGCCGTCGAAGAGTTCGGCCTCCAGAGCCGGCACCCCGGCCCGCGGGCGGAGCGTCACCGTGCGCAGCGTGCCCGCGACGGTGACCAGCTCGCGGTCCGCGCAGCCGGCGATCGGCGTGCAGCCCGACTCCGCCGCGCTCTCCTGGCGCAGCTCCTCGGCCTGCAGCTCCTCGGCCGAGGAGGTCAGCCGGCTGAGCATGCGGCGGAATCGCCCCTGCGGCTGGTCGCTGCTGTTGTCACCACTCATGCCGGAAGGGTACCGGTTTCCGCACCCCCGGCGGCAGGCCGTACGGCCACCGGGGGCGCCCCGGGGGTCAGCTCTCGAAGCGGTAGCCCATGCCCGGTTCGGTGATGAAGTGGCGCGGGTGCGAGGGGTCGCGCTCCAGCTTGCGGCGCAGTTGGGCGAGGTAGACCCGCAGGTAGTTGGTCTCGGTGCGGTAGGCGGGGCCCCACACCTCCTGGAGCAACTGGGTCTGGCTGACCAGTCGGCCGGCGTTGCGGACCAGCACTTCCAGCAGGTGCCACTCGGTCGGGGTGAGGCGGACGTCGGTGCCGTCCCGGTTGACCTTCTTGGCGGCGAGGTCGACGGTGAAGCTCTCGGTGACGACCAGCGAGTCGTCCTCGCCCGCGACCGGCTCGGCGCGGCGTACGGCGGCGCGCATCCGGGCGAGCAGCTCGTCCATGCCGAACGGCTTGGTGACGTAGTCGTCGGCACCGGCGTCCAGGGCCTCGACCTTCTCGTCGGAGGCGTGCCGGGCCGACAGCACGATGATCGGCACCCTGGTCCAGCCGCGCAGGCCGCGGATCACCTCGACGCCGTCCATGTCGGGCAGGCCCAGGTCGAGGACGACGACGTCGGGATGGCGGGCGGCGGCCAGTTCCAGGGCGCTCGCGCCGTCATGGGCCGCGTCGACCTCGTACTTGCGGGCCTTGAGGTTGATCACCAGCGCGCGGACGATCTGCGGTTCGTCGTCCACGACGAGGACCCGGGTCATTTACGGGCTCCGCCTTTCAGGGCTGTCGGACTTACGGACTGTGGGACTTGCTGAACATACGACGTGCGGAAGCGAGGAACGACAGGCCGGAGCGGCAGGCCACCGGCTGTCACGTGATCAGCCGCGACAGCGGATCGTGCCCGTCACCGGCCGCCTCCCCCGGTTCCGGCGGCCGTTCGGCGGCGGGCAGGCTGACGACCATGGTGAGGCCGCCACCGGGGGTGTCCTCGGCCGTGACGGTACCGTCCATCGCCTCGACGAAGCCGCGCGCCACCGCGAGCCCGAGCCCCACCCCGGCGCCGCGCGGCGCGTCCCCGTAGCGCTGGAACGGCGCGAAGATCCGCTCCTTGGCGTCCTCGGGCACGCCCGGGCCGCGGTCCACGATCCGCAGCTCGACCCGCCCGGAACCGCCCGGCTGACGCAGCGCGTCGGCCTTGACCAGCACCTTGACGCCGTCCGGGCTGTACTTGACGGCGTTCTCGACCAGGTTGGCCAGCGAACGCTCCAGCAGGCCGCCGTCGGCCCGGATCATCGGCAGCGTCTCCGGGACGTCGAGGCGCACGGACTCGGGCGGCACCCCGCCGAGGGCGAACGGCACCACCTCGTCCAGGTCGGTCTCCTGGATCAGCGGGGTGACGGTACCGGTCTGCAACCGGCTCATGTCCAGCAGGTTGTTGATCAGGTGGTCGAGCCGGTCGGCCCCGGCCTCGATGCCGGCCAGCAGCTCCGCCTCGTCCTCCGGCGCCCACTCGACGTCGGCCGCCCGCAACGAGGTGACGGACGCCTTGATCCCCGCCAGCGGGGTGCGCAGGTCGTGCGAGACCGCCGCCAGCAGGGCGGTGCGGATCCGGTTGCCCTCCGCCTCCCGGCGGGCCGCCGCGGCCTCCCGGGCCAGCCGCCGGCGCTCCAGCACCACGGCCGCCTGCGCGGCGAACGCCCCGAGCAGGCGCCGGTCCGCCCCCGGCAGCACCCGGCCGCGCAGCACCAGCGCCAGGCTGTCGCCGACCGGGACGTCCACGTCGGCCTCCTCCGGCCGCTCCGGCGGGCGCGGCCCGGCGGTGGCGACCGGCACCCAGGCACCGAGCGGCTCCGGACGCTCCAGCAGCGCGGCGCTCTCCTGCCCGAAGGTCTCCCGGACCTGCTCCATCAGCGCGGTCAGCACCCCGTCCCCGTTCGGCGCGCCGCGCAGCACGGTACCGGCCAGCGCGCTGAGCGTCTGCGCCTCCGTCTGGCTGCGGGCCGCCTGGTGGGTGCGCCGGGCCGCCAGGTCGACCACGGAGGCGACCGAGATGCCGACCACGGTGAATATCGCCACCGCCATGATGTTCTGCGGCTCGTTGATCGTGAAGGTGTGGATCGGCGGCGTGAAGTAGTAGTTCAGCACCGACGAGGCGACCAGCGCCGACCCGATCGCCGGCAGCAGCCCGCCGACCAGCGCCGCGCACACCGTCAGCGACAGGAACAGCAGCATGTCGGTGGACAGGCCCAGCCCGCCGATCGCGGTCAGCACCAGCGCCAGCACCGGTGGACCAGCCATCCCGATCAGCCAGCCCGCGATGGTACGGGGGCGGCCCAGGTCGGTGATCCGGCGCACCGGCACCCGCCCGCGTCCGTGCCCGGCGTGCTCGTGGGTGACCATGTGGATGTCGATGTCGCCGGCCTCCCGGGTCACCGTGGTGCCGACGCCAGGCCCGTAGAGGTACTGCCAGGCCGGCCGTCGGCTGGTGCCCAGCACGATCTGGGTCGCGTTCACGCCCCGGGCGAAGTCCAGCAGCCCGGCGGCCGGGTCGTCGCCGAGGACGGCGTGGAAGGAGCCGCCGAGGCTCTCCACCAGGGCCCGCTGTTCGATCAGCGTCTGCGGGGAGCCGGTGCCCGAGAGCCCGTCCGAACGGGAGATGTGGACGGCGAGGAGCTCGCCGCCCGAGACACGGGCCGCGATCCGGGCCGCCCGCCGGATCAGCGTCGCCCCCTCGGGGCCGCCGGTCAGGCCCACCACGATCCGCTCCCGGGCCTGCCAGGTGCCCTCGATGCCCTGCTCGGCCCGGTACTTCTGCAGGTACTCGTCGACCCGGTCGGCGGTCCACAACAGCGCCAGCTCGCGCAGCGCGGTCAGGTTGCCCGGGCGGAAGTAGTTGGCCAGGGCCGCGTCTATCTTCTCCGGCGCGTACACGTTGCCGTGCGCCAGCCGCCGCCGCAGCGCCTGCGGCGACATGTCGACCAGCTCGATCTGGTCGGCCCGGCGCACCACCGCGTCCGGCACGGTCTCGCGCTGGCGCACCCCCGTGATGCCCTCGACGGCGTCGCCGAGCGACTCCAGGTGCTGGATGTTGACGGTGGAGATCACGTCGATCCCGGCCGCCAGCAGCTCCTCGACGTCCTGCCAGCGCTTGGCGTTGCGGCAGCCGGGGATGTTGGTGTGCGGCAGCTCGTCCACCAGCGCCACCTGCGGGCGGCGGGCGAGGACGGCGTCCACGTCCATCTCGGCGAACGTGGCCTCCCGGTGCACCAGCTGCCGGCGCGGCACGACCTCCAGCCCGTCGACGAGCTCCGCGGTGAGCCGCCGGCCGTGATCCTCCACGAACGCCACCACGACGTCCGTGCCACGCTGCTGTCGCCGGTGCGCCTCGGCGAGCATGGCGTACGTCTTGCCGACCCCGGGGGCCGCCCCAAGGTAGATGCGCAGCCTGCCTCGTCCCATGAGCACCATTCTTGATCCGGCTCTGCCCCGGGGCCACCCCCGGACACCTGTTCCCCTTCCCTTCGAGACTACGGCGTGAGCGGCGATTTTCCGCTGATCAGTGGACTGATCATGCGGTTTTAGCGACATATTGACGGCGCCCGCCCCCCTCGGCCGGGCCGGCGTGAAAGCCTTCTGCCCTGTCTCCGGGAAATGCAAAAAGACCCCCTCCCGGACGGGAGGGGGTCTTTTCGGAATAATTGTTCGGCGGCGTCCTACTCTCCCACAGGGTCCCCCCTGCAGTACCATC
>NZ_JBWKEQ010000094.1:0-14685 GCF_056435365.1 Kitasatospora sp. NPDC043949
ACCCCGGCCATCTCCTCAGGTGTCACACACCACCAACGACACAACCCACCAACAGACACGCCACTACCGCACAAACCTGACCAAGCCCTACTAGCTAGGCGGCGACCTGGCAGCCCTCGCCGAAGCCGTCGCGGTCCAGCACCACCTTCCGGGCCGGGGTGGACTTCGCCCACTCGGCGTCGCACAAAGCCGCGTCGCACAGAGCCGCATCGCCCTGACGCCCGCCGCTCTGGACGATGGCGAGCCGGGCGTAGCGGCCGACGACCCGGGAGGCATTGCGGCTCCTCTCGGGGTCGCCGAGCCACTTCGCGGCCCACTCCGGGGTGCCCGCAACAGGCGACGCCGAGGCCGGCACGGGCACGGCGGCCGTCGTCGGCGCCCCGCTCGACGTGCAGGCCGCTGCTCCCCCGAGCACGACGATCACTGTTGCTGGGGCGACAAGCCACTCCCCCATGTTCATGGTCAGAGAAGGTAGTAGGGTGTACGAACCTTCCGGGCCGCCGGGCAGGCCCTCACCCGGCGGCTTCCCTGGCGGGCCCGGGCTCGGACGCCGGAGCGTTCGCCGCGATCTCGGCCCACAGTCCGGCCGGGTACAGGCCGATCCGCAGGGCGATAGGCGGACGACGGGACCGGGAGCACGCCTAGAACTACACCCCGGGCCACGAGCCCCGACCCGGATACGGCACCCGGCCCCAGCAGCTGTCCACCAATCCCACAGGGCACTGGCTGCACGCCCTGGACGGAGTGGACACGTGGACGCCCGCCATCGAGGTGCTGCGGGACAGTGTCGTGGCGGCGTCCCGGTAGCACGACAGACGGCCCGCCACCGCGCCTCGCGCCGTGGCCGGACAGGTCCACCGTGGTGCCCTTCACTCGTTCGAGGGAGGGCGAAACGTTTTTTCGCTCAGCTGAGGTACGACGTTCCGCCAGAGTCGGAGGCATGCCGCTGCTCGCTGATCCATCTGTCCGGGACGCCATGTCGACCACGGTTCCCGGCACGTGCCGACCGGCGGCTTCCCCCCTCAGCGAAGGAAGGAGCCCTTCTGTGGCTTTGACGACTCAGAACGCGACGCAAGAGCTGGAGGCCGCGGGCCAGGCAGGTGACCCGCAGGCCGATCAGCTCGTCTCCGATCTGATCGACCACAAGGAAATCGACGGCGTCAACGCCCTCTTCCGCACCATCGGGACGCTCAAGCCCGGTCAGGACCTCTCCCAACTGCCCCAGCGGCTGGCGGACTTCCTGCGGGAGGCCGCGGCGCCGCCGCCGGACTGGTCGGAGGCGGACGTCGACGCCGCGGAGGGCTTCTTCGGCCACCACCACGGCGAAGTGACCATGCTCCAGGGCACCGTCGGCCTGATCGGTACCTACCTCTCCCCCACCGGCGCGTTCACGCTCCGCTCGACCGGGCGGCTCGGCGGCGTCAAGGGCCCGGGCCGGCGCCTGTCGCAGTCGTCCCGGCTGTTCCTCGACATGGGCAACAAGAACGCCCTGCGCGACGGCACCCTCGCGGCGAACGTCACCAAGGTCCGCCTGGTTCACGCCTCCGTACGGCAGTTGCACAAGAAGAGCGGCGCGTGGGACTACGCCAAGTGGGGCGAGCCGGTGTCGATCAAATACACCACCGGCGCCTCCTGCGTGTTCAGCGTGCAGATCCTGGAGGCGATGAAGAACCTCGGCATCGACGTCTCCAAGGAAGACGCCCACGGGTTCATGTGTGCCTGGCACTACGTCAACCACTACCTCGGCACTCCCGAGCGGTGGCAACTGCCCAAGGACGCCGACCTGGTCACGCGCATCTGGAACCAGGCGCGCAACGACGAGTGGAAGAAGTCCGAGGACGGCGTCTTCATGACGCAGCAGGCCGTCGACTTCTACAAGCAGTTCTACCCCGGCCCCACGCACGACGCGCTCATGGCCCTGGTCCGGCACGCGCTCACCGACGAGTACGCCGACATGGCCGGCGTGCCCAAGGGCGTCCTCGACCTCGCCTCCGGTCCGCTCGCCGCCGGCCACGGCGTGGTCAGCGGCCTGGGCGGCGGGCTCCTCGGCGGTTCCGTCCAGAAGACCACCGGAGTCAACCCCTACAAGGACGTCCTCGGCATGGCCTCCAAGACGTTCAACGAGATCCAGAAGTTCGCGCTCACCCACGACCAGGACGACCAGCCGCAGATGCACCAGGAACTCGGCGACGACCGCTGAGCACCGCCGACCCCACAGGTCCGGGCGGGGCACGGCGTGAACCACCCCATGGCGCAGCGGAACGGCTCGGTTTCCAGGGGAAGCACAAGGTGGCGCTGTCTCCCGGGGCCGTCACCCAAACCGCCTTCTGCTGCCGGTCCAGGGTCCCCAGCACCGGCGACTGCGGGGCGGCGGCCGCAGACCGGACTCGCGCCGCCTCCATGCCGGACACCGCCTGACCGATAGACGGGAACCCGCCGGGCTCATCCCGGCGCCGTTTAACCGCCCCGGTTTCGATGTCATCTTCTTGTTTCGACACGTCGTCAGCGCTGCCGGTTCCTCTTCCGGCCGACTGTCACGTGTCAGAACGACGTCGGAGCCATGCCGTGGCCAGCATTCCCAGAACCACCAGCAAACCGCCGACCGCGATCCCGATGTGCTTCGCGCTCAGCAGACGGTTGTTCCTGCCTTCAGCCGCAGCATCGCGCGGAGGAGGGGGGATGGTGGCCCCGGAGCTGGGAGTCTCCGGCCCAGGCTGGCCGCCTTGGGGATTGTCCCCTGCTTGGGGCGACGGGGAGCCGGACGCGCCGCTCCCGTCGGCAGCTCCACCCCCGTACGGAGGAGCGCCGTCACCGCGGTCACCGTCGTCGTGCTTGTCGATGCAGTGGGCAGCCGGGAAGGAGAAAACTCGCTCGTGGCGGTCGAATGCCTTCACCACGAAGAGCGGGTGCTCCCTGAAGAAGTCACGAATCTGCCACTCGTACTGGTTGCTGGTCTGGGTGGGATAGTTCACGTCCAAATACGTTGAAACATTGAAGCTGTCCCACGGTGCTGCCGGCGACGAGGGTGAGGATGACGCGTCCCCCTGGAGAACGAGAGCCTCCGGCCCGTGCCGGCCGTTCTTCAGGATGATTCTGAAGTTCTGGTCGATGAGTACGACACGGCGGGAACTGTGGCAGTCACGCAAGGGATTGTGGTCATGGTGTCGCCCCTCCCCATCCCCGTCCTGGAGCCACATGGAGCCGAACGCATGCCGTGCGGACGCCTGCGCAGCGACGTCCGCCAACGGAGACGCAAGGGCGATTACCGCACCCGCCAGCGACGCTGCGACCCGGGGACGACGATTCATCCAACGACCTCCATGGGTGGCGAACGCGCTGGACCGCCTGTTGGGCGACGCATCCGAATCTCGGAAGAAGTTAAGAGGAGTCGACTCGTCATATCGTGAACATCTCGGGGGAGCCCTCCTTTTGTCACTCAGCCGCAGCAGTTCCGGGAGAAGGAGGTAGGGCGTGGGCCGGTCCGGGCACCGTGACCGACCTCCCCGGCCCCGCAGGCAGGGCCGGCAGGGCCGCTGGGCCGCCTTGTCATTCCCGCGCGCCGAGGTGGTAGACGGTGACGCCTCCGGCGCTCGCGACGGGACGGTAGCCGGCGGCGGGGAGGGCGCGAAGGGCTTCGGCCTCCTGGCCGGCGGGGAAGAGGCCGTCCCGCGGGTGGTCGGGGGCCGCGACCCAGTCGGGCTTCGCGCCCGGGCCTCCGGGGTAGTACGGGAAGAGGAAGACCCGGGTGCGGTCGGTGAGTTGGGGTGCGATGCCGTTGGCGGCAGCCACCTGCGCACCGTCCGGGATCACCCGCAGCACTCCGCGCACGGCGTCGGCCGTCGCGTCGCGCTGCCAGGTGGCGGGCCGGGCCAGCTCGGCGAGGGGGCGGAAGGGCAGGGCGGCGGCCGTCACCGCGAGCCCGACGGCCACGAGGCCGCAGGCCGTCCACCGCCGCAGGCCGTGCCGCGCGCGGAGCCGGGCCAGGGCGTCGGCGAAGGCGAGGAAGACGATCGGCATCAGGACGGCGCCGTAGTGGAAGCCCGTCCCCCAGTAGGCGGGGTTGGTGGACCAGAACCGCCAGCCCAGGGTGGGGAGCGCGAGCAGGATCAGTGGGGAGCGCAGCGCCAGGAACGCGGTGGGGGCCAGCAGCACGGCGACGGTCCCCCACTTCTGGGCGGGCAGGAGCAGCCTGGTCACGGGGTCGCCGGCCGGGCCGTCCACGTTGGAGAGGTAGGTGTAGACGCCGTCGGGATTGAGGGCCGGGATGACGACCAGCACCACCAGCGCCACGGTGGCGGCGGCGAGCGCGACGACGCCCGCGCCGAGTCGGCGGCGACCGTGCCAGAACAGGTAGCAGCCGACGGCCACGACCGTCGCCGCCAGGTCCTCCTTCACGAGCAGCAACGGCAGCGCGCACCACGCGGCCGCACGCCACCTCCGCAGCGTCAGCCGCTCCAGGGAGAAGGCCAACAGCGGTACGGCGAAGGCGATTTCGTGGAAGTCGAAGGCCACCGCCTGCTGCAGACCGACCGACAAGCCGTACCCGACGCCGATGCCCGCGCCCGCCCACGGACCGGCCGCCCGCGCCGCCACCCTGGTCACCGGGACGGCGGACACGGCGAGCAGCGCCGCCTGGGCGACCAGCAGGGTCATCGGGGAGGGGAAGACCCGGTAGAGCGGTGCGAGGGTGGCCAGGATCGGGTGGAAGTGGTCCCCGAGCAGGTGGAAGCCCGGCCCCTTCAGCTCGGAGACCGGCGCGCGGCCCTCGGCGTAGCCGCGGACGGCCTGCTCGAAGATCCCCAGGTCGAAGCCGGACGTCCGCAGGTGCAGATGGCGGGAGACGGACAGCGCGCTGTAGGCGGCGAACAGCACGGCGGCGAGCGCCCAGGGCAGCAGGACGGTCCGGCCCGGCCGCGGCGGCTCGGGCAGCGGCCGGGATCCGGGCCGGGTCCGCAGCTGGGAGTGGAGCTGGGACTGGGGTGCGACCGTGGCGCGGGGTGCGCGGGTCAGGGTCAGGGTCACGGGGCTCACCTCGCGGTAGGGCGGACGTGGGGCGACCCCCGAAGCGTCCGACCCGCCCTCTGAAGATCCGCTGAAAGAGCCTGAAAGCACCTTCAGGAACCGCGACACCCCCCGTGACATGCTGAGACTCATGCGCGTACTGGTGGTGGAGGACGAGACCCGGATGGCCGACGCCCTCCGGGACGGGTTGGAGGCGGAGGGCTACACCGTGGACGTCGTCCACGACGGCCGCTCCGGCCTCTGGTACGCGCGCACCGGCGACTACCGGGCGATCGTGCTGGACGTCATGCTCCCCGGCCTCAACGGCTACCGGGTCTGCGCCCAGCTGCGCCAGGAAGGCATCACCGCCCCGATCCTGATGCTCACCGCCAAAGACGGCGAGTACGACGAGATCGAGGCCCTGGACACCGGCGCCGACGACTACCTCGCCAAGCCCTTCTCCTATCCGGTCCTGGTCGCCCGGCTGCGCGCCCTGGTCCGCCGCGGCGGCGCCGAGCGCCCGCCCGAGCTGACCGTCGGCGACCTGATCCTCGACCCCGCCGACCGCTCCTGCCACCGCGCCGGCACCCCGGTCGCCCTCACACCCCGCGAGTACGCCGTCCTGGAGTGCCTGGCCGAACGCCCCGGCGAGGTCGTCGCCAAGACCACCATCCTCGACCAGGTCTGGGAGAGCGGCTACGAGGGCGACCCGAACATCGTCGAGGTGTACGTCAGCGCGCTGCGCCGCAAGATCGACGTCCCGTTCGACCGGAACTCCATCGTCACCGTGCGCGGTACCGGCTACCGGCTGGACTCCCGTGGCTAGGCCGCCGCGGCTGCTGCGCTCACTGCGCTCGCTGCGGGCCCGTTCCGCGGCGGCGGCCGGCCTGGCCGCTGCCGCCGCCTTCACCGCGGGCGCGTTCTGGCTCAGCCACAGCCTCTACGACTCCCAGTCGGACGACGCGAAGGCCGCCGCGCAGGCCCGCCTCGACGTGGCGGTCGCGGACATGCGCACCGGCCACGTCCCGGCGAGCGGGCTGCTCGGCGGCGACCGCGCCTATGCCCTCGTCCTGGACTCCGGCCGGCTCCTGGAGGTCAGCCCCGACCTCGAACCCTTCCGTGCCCAGGTCGCCGCCCAGCTCACGCCGCTGCCCGAAGGCGAGCAGGTCTCCCGCGCCCTCACGCTCGGCGCCCCGGCCGCCGGCACCGCGAGCCGTCTGGCCCACCACACCCTCCCCCTGTACGGGCAGAGCGCCGGCGGCATCGACGGCTACTCCCTGCGGTCCGGCTTCGGCGAACCCGACCGGGGCGAGCGCACCGTCACCGCCTACCTGCTCGTACCGCCCTGGGACGCCGAACGCGTCCAGGAATCCGTCCAACGGCTGCTGCTGGTCGCCGGGCCCTTCGCCGTCCTGCTGGTGGCCGCCATCGCCTGGGCGGTCACCGCCCAGGCGATGCGCCGGGTCGAGGCGATCCGCACACAGATGGCCTCCATCACCGCCCAGCACCTCGACCGGCGCGTCCCCGTCCCGCCCACCGCCGACGAGATCGCCCACCTCGCCACCACCACCAACCAGACCCTCGAGAAGCTCGACCACGCCGTCACCGCCCAGCGCCGCTTCGTCGCCGACGCCTCCCACGAACTGCGCAGCCCCCTCGCCGGACTGCGCACCTCCCTGGAGGTCGCCCTCACCCACCCCGACCGCACCGACTGGCCCACCGTCGTCCGCGCCGCACGCGCCGACACCGTCCGCCTCCAGCACCTCGCCGACGACCTGCTCCTGCTCGCCCGCCCACCCCTCGCCGCACCGGCCCACCACACCCGGGTCGAACTCACCGACCTCGCCCGCGACGTCGCCGCCGAACTCCCGCAGGGCACCAGCCGGATCACCGTCCACGCCGACCGCCCGCTGGAAGTCCCCGGCAACGCCGCCCAACTCCACCGCCTGCTCCGCAACCTGCTGGAGAACGCGCTGCGCCACGCCGCCGACCGCGTCACCGTCACCCTCACCGAGGACCACGGCCCCGACGGTCAGTGGGCCGTCCTCGAAGTCCTGGACGACGGCCCCGGCATCCCCGCCCCCGACCGCGAGCGCGTCTTCGCCCCCTTCACCCGCCTCGACGAGGCCCGCACCCGCGACACCGGCGGCGCCGGACTCGGCCTCGCCATCGCCCGCGACCTGGCAACCCGCCACCACGGCACCCTCACCCTCGCCGACTCCCCCACCGGCGCCCGCTTCCTCCTCCGACTCCCCCTGCCACCACACCCCGCCCGCACTCCGTGAGCCCCGCCCGGACCAGCCGCTCACCGGCGATCCCCCCCCCCGGCTCCACGCCAGGAGGTCGAACTCACCGGCACTGCCCCTGGCCGGGCGGTCCGGACGGTCAGCAGCAGGTGTGCGGTGCCGCGACGGCCCGGGCTGTCGGCGCCTCGGCGTCGGCGATCCGGCCGCGCAGCATCGCGTCCATGACCGCCATGTACCGCTGCGTCCGGGGGCCGCCGAGGAGGAAGGGGTTCGCGGCGCCGGGCGGCTGGCGGCGCAGTAGTTCGGCGCGTTCGAGGCCGTGGTCGTTCGGGTGGTTGGAGAGCTCGACCTCCACGTTCGCCCGGCGCATGACGGCCCGGAAGGCGTGGACGGACGCGAGGAAGGTGCGCAGCTCCTCCGCCGTCGAGGGCGGGTTGAGGCCGCCCCACAGCATCGCGCTGTGGTGCCGGCGGCCGGCCCGGACGGGGATGACCGGGGAGACGGTGCCGGGGGTGTGGCCCGGAGTGTGGTGCAGCTCGATCGTCGTGCCGCCGAGCGTGAGCTGCTCGCCGTCCGCGATGTCGAGGTCCCGGGCGGGGGCGTCGGCCGGGCGGGTGCGGGCGAGGAGGTCCCAGTCGGCCGGGGACATGTGCACGCGGGCGCCGTAGCGGTCGGCGAGGGTCTGCGCGCCGCCGAAGTGGTCCGAGTGGCCGTGGGTGAGGACGACGCGCTTGATCGCCGCCGGATCGGCTCCGACCGCGCGCAGCCCGGGGACGATGATGCCGTCGGCGTCGGCCGGGGAGGTGAGTGCGTCGATCAGCACGATGCCGTCGTCCGTCAGCACCGCCATCGCGGAGACCCAGCCCGCGCTCAGGAGCACGAGGTTGTCGAACAGCTTGACGGGCGCCGGCGCGGGCAGGTCAGGAAGGTCGGAGCCGGGGGTCAGCGCCGTCACCAGGGCACGCAGCACGGGGTCGTCGCCGGCGAGGCGGCGGGCGCGGTCGTAGTGCGGGCGGGAGGCGGACGGCGTACCCGCGGAGGTGGAGGCCGGGGCCGACGCGACGGCCGGGGCCGAGGCGGCGATCGGCGCGGCTCCGGCGGCGATGCCCAGGACGGCGAGCTGGGCGAAGCGGCGTCTGGTGAAGTCGGCGTCCGTGGCGGTCCGGCGGGTGGGGTGGATCACGGCGGTCGGGGCTCCTGGTGGTCGGGGCTCTTGGCGGTCGGGGGTATTGGCGGTCGGGGGTATTGGTGGTCGGGGGTATTGGTGGTCGGGGGTATTGGTGGTCGGGGGTGTTCAGCCGAGGGCGCCGACGACGGTCTTCGTCGCCTGGGCGATCAGCGCGTCGTCGGAGGTGGCGTCGGCCTTGCCGCGGTCGGACATGACGACGATCACGACCGGGCTCCGGCCGCCGGGGGGCCACGCGACGGCGACGTCGTTGCGGGTGCCGTAGCCGCCGTTGCCCGTCTTGTCGCCGACCTTCCAGTCGGTGGGCACGCCCGCGCGGACGTAGGGGGCGCCGGTGGTGTTGCCGATGAGCCAGTCGGTCAGCAGTCGGCGCCGGTCCTCCGCGAGGACGTCGCCGAGGGCGTAGCGGCGCAGGTCGGCGGCGAAGACGCGGGGGGTGCTGGTGTCGCGGGTGTCGCCCGGGGTCGCCTCGTTGAGGGTCGGCTCGGTGCGGTCGACGCTGGTGGTCGGGTCCCCGAGGTCGCGCAGCGACTGCTGGACGGCCGCCGGACCGCCGAGCTCGGCCATGACGAGGTTGGCGGCGGTGTTGTCGCTGTACTGGATCGCGGCGGCGGCCAGATCACGCACCTTCATGCCGGTGGCGACGTGCTGCGAGGTGATCGGCGCCCACGCCAACACGTCCTCCTGGCGGTACGCGACCACCTTCTCCAGCTCCTCGTCGGAGGCCTTGCGCAGCAGGGCGCCGGCGGCGAGCGACTTGATCGTGGACGCGAACGCGAACCGCTCGTCGGCCCGGTAGGCGATCTCCCGGCCGCTGCCGGTGTCCACCGCGTACACGCCGAGGCGGGCGCCGAACTGCTGCTCAAGTCCCTTGAAGGAAGCGCTCGTCGTGTCCGTCGAAGGCGTCGCGCTGGATGCCGGGGCGGGTGTGCCGGCAGCGGCATGGCTACTGAGTCCCGCAGAGCCGCACCCGCTCAGCAGGGTGGCCGCGAGCAGGGCCACGGCGGGCAGCGCGGTACGGGGGCGGCGAAGGGCAGGCGTCATCGGTGGTCTCCCAGGTGGTTCGTGTCGTCACCCTCAGCTAAACAGGCCGCCGGGCCATCAGTCCAAGACCACTATGGTGAAGAGATCGATATGAGAATGCCTATGATTGCTGGCCATGGACCTGTTGGGGCACCTACGCCACTTCCGCGCTGTCGCCGAGGACCGGCACTTCGGCCGCGCCGCCGAGCGCCTGCGGATCGCCCAGCCCTCGCTCTCCCAGCGGATCAAACGTCTGGAGCGCGAGCTCGGCGTGACCCTGTTCGACCGCGGCCCGCGCGGAGTCGAGCTCACCCCGGCGGGCCTGCTGCTGCTCGCGGAGGCGAAGGAGGTGCTGGAGAGCACCGCCCGCCTCCTCGCCACCGCCGCCGACCTGCGCACCGGCCGGGCGGGCACCCTGCGCGCGGCCGTGCCGCCCGAGCTGGGGCCGGCCGTCCTGGCCGCGCTGCTCACCGGCTTCGAGAGCGCCTCCCCCGGCACCCGGCTCGAACTGCGGGAACTGCCGGTCGCGGCCATGGCGCGCGAACTCGCCCAGCACACGGTCGACGTCGCCGTCGTCCGCCACCCGTGCCCGGCCGCCGGGCTGGCGTTCGGGCCGGTCCTGCACCAGCCGCTCGGCGTCCTGCTCGCCGCCGGGAGCCCGGACGCCGACCGCCCGGAGCTGGCGGTGGCCGAACTGACCGGCCGGCGCCTGGTGTTCTTCCCCCGCGCCACCGCCCCCGCGCTGTACGACGAGATGCTCACCACCCTGACCCGGCACGGCTGCACTCCCGAGGCCGTCGTCGACCCGCCCGGCCCGGACGTCGCGGGCGCACTCGTGCTCACCGGCAGCGCCGTCGCCCTGGTGCCACGCACCGCGCCGCCACCGGGTACAGTCTGGCGTCCGCTGACCGGCACCCCGCTGGCCTGGCGCACCTCCACGGCCTGGCCGACCGGGAGCGGCGGCCCCGCCGTCCGGCTGTTCGCCGAGGCCGCCCACGAGGCGCTGACCGAACACGGCGGCCTCCTGCCCCAGCCGCCCAACCCCCCGCTCTTCCCCCGGCCCGCAATGGAGTTCCCGCTGTGACCAGCGACCGCGCCCACGGCAACCGCGCATCCGGCGACCGCCCCGCCGGCGCCCGCACCGCACGCGCCCGCATCGCCGCCGCCTTCGCCGACGCCGGCGTCAGCGGCCGGCTGCACGCCCGCGACCTCGACACCGGTACCGAGATCGCCCTCGACGCCGACACCCCGGTCAGCACCTCCAGCGTTCACAAGCTCTGCCTCCTGGTCACGCTCTTCCGCGAGGCCGCCGCCGGACGGATCGACCTGACCCGCCAGGTGGACGTCCCCGCCGCCGGCCGAACCTCCGGGGGCACCGGCCTGGCCGCCATGCTCGACGCCGCCCGGCTCTCCCTGCGCGACCTCGCCTACCTGACCGTCGCCGTCAGCGACAACGCCGCCGCGGACGTCCTCTGGGACGAGATCGGCCTCGACACCGTCAACCGCACCATGGCCGACCTCGGCCTGACCCGCACCGTCGCCGTCCACAAGCTCCGCGACCTCATCGCCGCCCTCGCCGAGGACACCGGCCGGGACTCCCCGGTCGACCCCGCCGTCGTCGCCCGCCTCAGAGTCCTCGACCCCGCCTTCACCAACCGCAGCACCGCCCGCGACATGACCACCCTGCTCGCCGCCCTCTGGCACGGCGACGCCTGCCCCGGCGAACACGGCGCCGCACTCCGCCGCCTGCTCGGCCTCCAGGTCTGGCCGCACCGCCTCGCCTCCGGCTTCCCCTACGACGACGTCCGCGTCCACGGGAAGACCGGCACCCTCCCGACGCTGCGCCACGAGGTCGGCGTCGTCGAATACCCCGACGGCGGCCGCTACGCCCTCGCCGTCTTCACCCGCGCCGCCGCCACCACCATCACCCTCCCCGCCGCCGACGCCGCCATCGGCACCACCGCCCGCCTCGCCGTCGACGCCCTGCGCGCGATGGCGGCCGGGAGGGGGGACGGCCCGTCAGCAGATCAACAGGTCCGGTGACCTGCGAGGTCACGCAACGAGCGCGGCTCGCGGTTCAACTCCCGACGCCCTATTGAACGCTGTAGTTCAGGATGATGGTGGTG
Organism: Kitasatospora sp. NPDC043949; assembly: GCF_056435365.1. Taxonomy (NCBI): domain Bacteria; kingdom Bacillati; phylum Actinomycetota; class Actinomycetes; order Kitasatosporales; family Streptomycetaceae; genus Kitasatospora; species Kitasatospora sp. NPDC043949. Next base: position 11,583 of record NZ_JBWKEQ010000094.1, read on the forward strand.
TCGTCGGCAGTGGTGTACTCCAGGGTGCCGTCGCCGGTGATGGTCCGGTAGGCGCCGGTGCCGCCGACGATCGCCACCGGGAACTGCCTTCCGGGGTTGGGGACGGTGCGTTCGTGCATGGTGCTCACGTGCACCTCCCCGCCGGCCAGGCGCAGGATCGCCTTGTCGTGGAACTTCATCGGGCGGTCCCACGAGGACATCGTCCAGGCTCGCGACGAGTGGCAGGCCGCCACCGACCGCTTCGGCGCCGTCCAGGGCTACCCGGGCAACCACCTCCCCGCCCCGGAGCTCCCCGGCAACACCCGACACGTCATGCGCGAACTCGCCAGCCCCACCCCCCTCTCCCAGCCAGGTGCCCCCAACACCTGTCGCGCGCGGTCGGCGGTCGGACCATCACCCCACGTCAGAGCGGCCGGTAGGCGATCTCGGTCGACGGCCCGTCCGCCCGGCCCCGGAACCACTCGCGACACACCAGAACAACGCACCCCACGCCTCGCCGAAAGTCCGGATGGAAATGACCGAGAACACGTAAGGTCGAGGTTCGTTCGATTGACCCTCACAAAGGCGGTCTGGATACTGATCGAGCACGACGCAACCGAAACTCGTTGCGAAGCGGACTCCGATTCGACATTTTATCCGACTGAGGAGAATCCATGATCTCGAAAGCGAAGAAGGTCGTGAGCTCGATGGCGATGGCCTTCGCCGCGGCGGCCACGCTCACCGTGGCCGTGCCGTCCGGCACCGCCTTCGCCATCGACCACGTCCAGTGTGACGGGAGCCGCAATGACTTCCTGAAGATCTGGTCGCACCTCGACGGCCGTGACAGCGTCGACTGCTACGCGAACGGGGGGACGATCGGCTTCGGCGGGTGGTGGATCGACCGGATCTCCACGGGGAACAACGACTTGGTCTACTCCGATGCCAACGGCGACTCGGTGAGGGTCAACCGCTGGACCGACATCACGTACCCGAACCGCCCGCCGAGGGTCAACTCCATCCAAATCCTCTGACGAACCGGCGGAGCGGGACCCGAACGGAAATTCGCCCGGCCGCATCACCGTAAGTCCCCGCAGCGCTTTGATCGCCGTCGAATTTTCTGTGACGTAAATTCGCTCAATTCCGGTCCACCGGCGCCGGCCATGCCCTCCAGGGGCTGGCCGGCGCCGGCATGTGGTGTCACGGCTGCCCGCCGAGCCCCAACTTCCGGACCCCGAAGGGGGAGAAGACCATGTGCGCGGCCCAACCGCGGTGAATCAGCGCGATCTGCGAGGGCACCGGCATCACCGGGTACAGCTCCCTGCCCCGCGACCAGTTCGCGAGCAGGCCCTCCGTGGTGTCGACCGCCGAAACCAGCATCGTCACCTGGAGATCCCCGTCACCCCAGGTGTTCCACAGGGCCCATCCTTCGGGCCTGGCCTCGACCCCGAGGCGCGAGCACACCTCCTCGTAGCTCTCCCCCACGCTCTCCGGCATCGCCCCGGGCCGCGGGATCGCCACCCCGGCCAGCTTCACCTCGGACCGGTCAGCCTCCTCGCCGAGGCAGCCGTCCCCCGGGAAGTGGTAGTGCCGGATCTCCCGGGCCAGCCGCGCGCGGTCTGGTCGTACACCTCGGTGTGCCGGCCGGCCTCCCGGAAGTGCCGTCACTGGCGGAGGCTCTGGCCGGGGCCGCTCCGCCGGGGTGGGTGGCCCCGGCGGACCGGTCGTGGCGGGGGTCAGCGGGTGCTGAAGTCCGCGTTCCAGGAGGCGTTGCCGGTGCGGGCCAGGCCGACCTCGTTGTAGTCGCCGAGCATGATCCCCAGGTGAAGGGGCGACCTGATCCAGCCGTCGACGGCGGCGTCGATGTCGGTGGGGCCGTAGAAGGCGATCTCGCCGAATCCCCTCCCGGTGTAGCCGAGGTTGCGCGCGATGCCGTTCGAGTCACAGAAGTGGCCGGAGACTCGGCGCTGGTCCATCTGGTCGGCGTTGCACTTGGCGGCCTGGGAGAGCGTCTGGTTGAGGCGCACCGCCGGCTTGCCGTTCTGGGCGCGCACGGTGTTGAGCCGGTCGAGGAAGCGCTGCTCGACGGAGGTACCCGGGCCCGGGCCGGTGCCCGACCCGATCAGGTCGAACCGCTGGGACATGCTGCCGTCGCAGTTCTCGACGGTGACCTCCTGGTCGAGGCCGTGGTAGGTCAGACAGCGGTTGTCGCGGGCGTTGTGGAGGTAGGTGCCGCCGCCGGCGACGGGCTCCAGGGTCCACTGCTGGTTGGCGCCCGCCCACCAGTGGATGAACTGGGTGGACCGGCCGTCGTTGGTGTCCATCTCCAGCACGCGCTCGGTGCCGTTGACGTTGCGGGCGAAGTCGACCCGGTCGCCGGGCTTGTTGGAGATCCAGAACGAGGTGGAGGCGTTCTGGTAGTTGCGGGCGACGATCCGGGAACCCTCGCCGTCGGCGCTGGCCAGCGAGTTGTGGTTCTGGTGGTCCTGGATCGTGATCATCTGCTCGACCACGGCGGCGTTCGCCGGCGCGGCGAGCAGCGTGATGCTGCTCGCGGATATGGCGGAGACGGCGAGCGCCAGGCCTGCCAGCCGGGTGCGGCGGCGGGTGCCGGTGCTCGGGCGGGGGCGGAGGGTCCGGGCGGACGGGTGGGACACGGGGATCTCCTGTTGTCGGTGGACCGCGTGCGGATGCGACTGCGGAACGCGGTCAGGACACCAGGACTGGATTGACGATCGATCAGCAGCGTGTTGACGAACAGGGTGTGCGTCGTCCATGGAGGCGGCGCGGAGCTCGGGTGGACCCCGCCCGCATGAAGGCGCCAGGGTGAACGCGGACGGGTGAACGCGCCAGGGTGGACACGTCGCCGCGCCCCGGCAGAAGCGGTGCCGGGGCGCGGTACGCAGCGGAGGAGAACGGGCCGACCCGGTCCCGCCCGCCCACACGTGTGTCAGCCGGACCGTGCTGCCGTGGGGGGGGGGGGGGGGGGGGGGGGGGGGGGGGGGGGGGGGGGGGGGGGGGGGGGGGGGGGGGGGGGGGGGGGGGGGGGGGGGGGGGGGGGGAGGGGGGGGGGGGGGGGGGGGGGGGGGGGGGGGGGGGGGGGGGGGGGGGGGGGGGGGGGGGGAGT
>NZ_JBWKEQ010000095.1:0-14102 GCF_056435365.1 Kitasatospora sp. NPDC043949
GGAGAACACCCCCCCCCCCCCCCCCCCCCCCCCCCCCCCCCCCCCCCACCCCCCCCCCCCCCCCCCCCCCCCCCCCCCCCCCCCCCCCCCCCCACCGCCGTTTCGTCATGATTCGCCGTGCCGCCGGGCGACGGAGGCCGGGCCCGTTGCGGGGTCCTCCTCGTCCCGGTGGGGCCGGTGCGGCAGGATGTCCGGCATGACGTCGAGCGATCGTGACGAATCCGCAGGGCCGGCCGGGCCCGGCGACGCCGCAGGACCGGTCGGGCCGGCCGTCGCCACGGCCGCGCCGCCGGTCAACACCGTGGTCGTCCCGGCCGACGAGGACCCGGTGGCGGCGGCCGGCAGCGAGGTGATCGGCGGCCCGCCCGGCCGCCGGGCGCTGCTGGGCGTCTCCTGGTGGATCCCGGCGCGCTTCCTGGCGCTGGCGGTGATCGTGATCTCGGTGCTCGGCATGGTGCAGAAGGCGCCCTGCTACAACCAGGCCTGGTTCCAGCCGGGTTCGCCGCAGTACATCCACGCCTGCTACAGCGACATCCCGCACCTGTTCTCCGGCCGCGGCTTCTCGGCCGGGCTGCACCCGTACGTGGACCGCGTCCCGGGCACCTCGGGGGATCTGCAGTACCTCGAATACCCGGTGCTGACCGGCCTGTTCATGCAGGTCGCGGCCTGGCTGACGCCCGGCGCCGGCACCGCGCAGGACCAGGAGCGGTGGTTCTGGGCGATCAACGCGGGGCTGCTGATGGCCTGCGCGGTGGTCGCCGTGGTGGCGCTCTCGCGCACCCACCGCCGCCGCCCCTGGGACGCCCTGCTGTTCGCGCTCGCGCCCGTCCTGCTGCTGAACGGCACGGTCAACTGGGACCTCCTCGCGGTCGCGCTGGCCGCCGTGGCGATGGCCTGGTGGTCCGGCTCCCGGCCCGGCTGGGCGGGTGTCTTCATCGGCCTGGCCACCGCGGCCAAGCTCTACCCGGTGCTGCTGATCGGCCCGCTGCTGGTGCTCTGCTGGCGAGCCGGGAAGTGGCGCGAGTTCCGGGTGATGCTGGCCGGCGCGGCCGGCTCCTGGCTGCTGGTCAACCTGCCGATCATGGCGGCCAACTGGCAGGGCTGGTCGACCTTCTACGTGTTCAGCAAGCACCGCGCCGAGGACTACGGCTCGTTCTGGCTGATCCTGATGCAGAGCCGGGGCACGGGGCTGGCCGACCTCGACCTCTACATCGGTGTGCTGATGGTCCTCGGCTGCCTGGCCATAGCGTGGCTCGGCTTCTCGGCGCCCCGCCGCCCGCGCTTCGCGCAGCTGGCCTTCCTGGTGGTCGCCCTGTTCGTGCTGGTCAACAAGGTGTACTCGCCGCAGTACGCGCTCTGGCTGCTGCCGCTCGCGGTGCTGGCCCGGCCGCGCTGGCGGGACTTCCTGATCTGGCAGGCCTGCGAGGTGCTGTACACCCTGGGCATCTGGTCCCACCTGGGCTTCGTCACCGGGCCCAAGCAGCACGGGATCGGCGAGGCCTGGTACCACTTCGCGGTCGTGCTGCACCTGCTGGGCACGCTCTACCTGGTGGTGATGGTGGTCCGCGACGCCCTGCAGCCGGACCGCGACCCGGTGCGCTGGGACGGCAGCGACGACCCGTCGGGCGGGGTGCTCGACCGGGCCCCGGACGTGTTCGTGCTCGGCACCGCCCGGACGCTGCGCGAGGAGGAGAGCTACGCCGGATACGCGCCGGCCGGCTCCGAGCAGTGGCTGGACGAGCCAGGACTGCCGGAACCGGCCGAGAAGGCGTAGGCGCTCACGGGCGCTTCGGTCGCTCTAGCGGTCCACCACGCGGTCGAAGTGCGTGGTGGTGTGCCGGACCTGGAGGCCGAGCTCCTCGCCGATCGCGGGGGGCTTGGTCTCGCCGTCCAGGAACAGCAGCGAGACCTGCATGTGCGGCGGCTCGGCGAACCAGAGCTGCTTGCCGGCCCAGTGGAACGGCGACTTGGTCTTGTTGACGGTCGCCAGGCCGGCCCGGGCGATGCCCTTGGCCCGGGAGGCCATGGTCTGCACGTACTTGGGCGCCTCCAGGCCGATGCCGTGCGCGGTGCCGCCGGCCACCACCACGATGTGGCCGTCGGCCGGCGCCGGGTGCTGGCGGTAGCCGTAGCGGTCGCCCTTCTTCACCGGGGTGACGTCCAGCACCGTGGCCCGGACCTCCAGCGCACCGTGGTCGCCCAGCCAGAGCCGGGTGCCGATCCGGGCCCGGAAGACGATGTCCGGGTAGCGCTGGGCCAGCTGCTCCATGCCGGCCGCGCCGAGGTGGCTGACGTACACGGTGTGCACCGGCACCCCGGCCGCCCGGGCGGTGTCCACCCAGTGGACGACCTCCTCGGTCGGGCTGGAGCCGTCCGGCCGGTCCATCGGCAGGTGCAGCGCCAGGCCCTCGAAGGCGACGCCGTCCAGCTCGGCGGCGACGGCCGTGAGGTCGGCGGCGCTCACCCCGTGGCGGCGCATGGAGGTCATGCACTCCACCACCACCCGGGCGCCGCGCAGCGCCCGCAGCGCGTCCAGGTTCGCCACCGTCCGGATCACCCGGGCGTGCGGCAGCGGCAGGACCTCCTCGCCGACCCGGTACGGGGTGAGCACCAGCAGCTCGCCGCCGTACCACTCGGCGGCGTCGGCCGCCTCGTACGCGGTGCCGACGGCCAGCACACCGGTGCCCAGCAGCGTCGCCTCCTCGGCCAGCCGGTGGTTGCCCAGGCCGTAGCCGTTCCCCTTGGCGACCGGCACCAGGCCGGGGAACTCGGCGAGGACGGAGCGCTGGTGGGTGCGCCAGCGTTCGGTGTCGAGGTAGAGCGACAGCGTCATCGGGTCAGCCTCCTCAGCGGCGGGACATGTAGAGGTCGAGGGCCTTGTGCAGCAGCTTGTTGAGCGGGAAGTCCCACTCGCCGAGGTACTCGGCGGCCTGGCCGCCGGTGCCGACCTTGAACTGGATCAGGCCGAACAGGTGGTCGTTCTCGTCCAGGGTGTCGCTGATACCGCGCAGGTCGTAGACGCCGCCGCCGAGCGCGTAGGAGTCGCGCATCATCCGCCACTGGATCGCGTTGGACGGCTTGACCTCGCGCTTGTGGTTGGCCGAGGCGCCGTAGGAGTACCAGACGTGCTCGCCGACCACCAGCATCGTGGTCGCGGCCAGCGGCTCGCCGTCGTGGTAGGCGATGTAGAGCCGCATCCGGTTCTGGTCCTCGGCGGTGAGGGCCTTCCACATCCGCTGGAAGTAGGACAGCGGGCGCGGGGTGAACTTGTCGCGCTCGGCGGTCACCAGGTAGAGCTGGTGGAAGATCGGCAGCTCGTCGTAGCCGCCCTGGTACACCTCGACGCCGCTCTTCTCGGCCTTCTTGATGTTGCGGCGCCAGAGCTGGTTGAAGTTCTTGTGGATGTCGTCCAGCGAGCGGTTGGCCAGCGGCACCTGGAACACGTAGCGCGGCTGGACGTCGCCGAAGCCGGCGCCGCCGTCCTCGCCCTGCAGCCAGCCGGCCTTGCGCAGCCGGTCGGCCACCTCGAAGGCGCGCGCCTCGTACCAGTCGGCCTCGACGTCGCGCAGGCGCTTGGCCTGCTTGCCGGCGATGGCCTCCTTGATGGTGGGGGCGTTCCAGCGGCGGATGACGATCGGCGGGCCCATCTTGACCGAGAACGCGCCCTGCGACTTGAGGTGGGCGAGCATCGGGGAGAGCCAGCGGTCGAGGTCCCGGTCGAACCAGTCGATGACCGGGCCCTCGGGCAGGTAGGCGAGGTAGCGCTTGAGCTTGGGCAGCTGCCGGTAGAGCACCAGGCCGGCGCCGACGAGCTGGTTGGCCTCGTCGAACCAGCCGATCGACTCCGAACGCCACTCGGCCTTCACGTCGCCCCACGACGGCACCTGCATGTGGCTGGCCGAGGCGCGGCTCCTGATGAAGGCGAGGTGCTCCTCGCGGGTGATCGTCCTCAGGCGCAGGCTCATTGCTCGGTGCTCCTCGTCGGTCGGGCTGCGGTGGGCCCAGGTTCTCGGGCTGACCCTATCGTCCGGGGCCCGGGCGCCCGCCGCTGCGGGCGCGACGGCGCCCCCGTCGCGTACCTGTCTCCTTGCAGATACGCCACGGGGGCGCCGAGGGTTCCGGAACGGTGCGACCGGGGCGGCTCAGCCCCAGAGGCCGCCCCGGGCGATGCCGAGGTAGAAGCCGATGGCGGAGGCGCCGAGCGTGATCATCAGCACGAAGCGCTCGGCCGTGGTGACCGAGACGAACATGCCGAGCAGCCCCGTGATGATCCCGAACAGACCGGTCCACGAGGTCAGCAGGTGCAGGTTGTGGAAGAACGAGGTGGTGAAGGCGATCACGCCCAGCACGGCGGTGAGGCCCACCAGGGCGTTCTCGCGGGGGTGCGGGTGGCCGTCGGTGTTCAGTGTGAGCGCGGGCATGCGGTGGACGGACTGGGCCATGAGTCCCACCTCCTGGCGTGGAGACGAACGGGCAGGAATCCCGTTCCGTCCAGATTGCGGCGGTTGGGCCGGTCTCACAACCCCTATGCGTTTTGTTCGGCCGTCCGGGTGCGGGTAGGCTGTGCCGTCTGCACTGGTGTAGTTGTGCCCCCTTGCGCCCTCTTCCGGGCGACCACCCCGTCGGGTGAGCGGGGCCCGATTGTCGGACCCGGCCGCTACGGTGGCCGGTGTCGTCACTGCTCCGGTGCCGACGCTGCACAACCCTCCTGCCACGGAGAGACCGTGGCCGTTGAGTCCAAAGGAGGTGGGTTACCCATGCGTCACTACGAGGTGATGGTCATCCTCGACCCCTCGGTCGAGGAGCGCGCTGTCTCCCCCCTGATCGAGAACTTCCTCACCGTCGTCCGGAACGCCGGCGGCAAGGTGGAGAAGGTCGACACCTGGGGTCGTCGCCGTCTGGCTTACGAGATCAACAAGCAGTCCGAGGGCATCTACTCGGTCATCGACCTGAAGGCCACGCCTGAGGTCGTCAAGGAGCTCGACCGCCAGATGGGCCTGAGCGAGTCGGTTCTGCGGACCAAGGTCCTGCGCCCGGACACCCACTGAGCCACCTCTGAGGCCTTCGGGTCTCGGGTAGCTCGCGTCCGCTGTTTCACGTGAAACAGCGGTGAACGGACATCTTCCCGAGAGGTCATCACCACCATGGCAGGCGAGACCGTCATCACCCTCGTCGGCAATCTCGTCGACGACCCCGAGCTGCGCTTCACCCCGTCGGGTGCGGCGGTCGCGAAGTTCCGTATCGCGTCCACCCCCCGCACCTTCGACCGTCAGACGAACGAGTGGAAGGACGGCGAGAGCCTCTTCCTCACGTGCAACGTCTGGCGGCAGCCGGCGGAGAACGTGGCCGAGTCGCTGCAGCGCGGCATGCGCGTCATCGTGCAGGGCCGACTGCGCCAGCGGTCTTACGAGACCAAGGAAGGCGAGAAGCGGACGGTCTTCGAGGTCGAGGTCGACGAGGTCGGCCCGAGCCTGCGCTCGGCGACCGCGAAGGTCACCCGGGCCAACCGGTCCGGTGGCCCCGGCGGCTCCGGTGGCGGCTTCGGCGGCCAGCAGGGCGGCGCCGGTGGCCAGCAGGGCGGCTGGGGCGGCGGTGGCGGCCAGCAGGGCGGCGGCAGCTGGGGTGGAAACTCCGGCGGCGGCGGCCAGTCCGGCCCCTCCGACGACCCGTGGGCGTCCAGCACTCCGTCCGGCGGCCAGCAGGGCGGCGGCAGCTGGGGCGCCCCGTCCGGTGGCGGCTTCTCGGAAGAGCCCCCGTTCTAAGAGCTGACAGATTTCGTGCGGCCCGGCCGCCGGCGTCCTGAGGACGCCGGCCGGGCCGTGAACCCCAAATGGAGCACACAATGGCGAAGCCGCCTGCTCGCAAGCCGAAGAAGAAGGTTTGCGTCTTCTGCAAGGACAAGGTCAACTACGTTGACTACAAGGACACGAACCTGCTGCGGAAGTTCATCTCCGACCGTGGCAAGATCCGTGCCCGCCGGGTCACCGGCAACTGCACCCAGCACCAGCGTGACGTCGCCACGGCCGTGAAGAACAGCCGTGAGATGGCGCTGCTGCCCTACACCAGCACCGCGCGCTAAGAGAGGGTGACCAAGTAATGAAGATCATCCTCACGCACGAGGTGCCGGGTCTCGGCTCCGCCGGCGAGGTCGTCGAGGTCAAGGACGGCTACGCCCGCAACTACCTGGTTCCGCGTGGCTACGCCATCCGCTGGACCAAGGGCGGCCAGAAGGACGTCGACGCGATCCGTCGCGCCCGCAAGATCCACGAGATCCAGACCCTTGAGGCCGCCAACGAGGTCAAGGGCAAGCTCGAGGGCGTCCAGGTCAAGCTGGCCGTTCGCTCGGGCGACGCCGGCCGTCTGTTCGGTTCGGTGACCCAGGCCGACGTCGTGGAGGCCATCAAGGCCGCCGGCGGCCCGGCCGTGGACAAGCGCGCCGTCGCGATCGCCTCGCCGATCAAGACCGTGGGCACCCACAAGGTCTCGGTCAAGCTGCACGCCGACGTCCAGGCCAACCTCGACGTCGCCGTCGTCGCTGCCTGAGTTCCGTAGCAGTGGCCTGAGGGCCGGACTCCTCCGGGAGTCCGGCCCTCGGTCGTGTTCCGGCGCGTTCGGTGCTGGAGCATTCGCTGCCGGCGCCCTCGGCCCCGGCGCCGTCAGCCCCGGACGGCCCCGGTGACCAGCCAGCGGCCGCCGCGCGCCCGCCCGACCAGGAAGGCCGCGCGGACCAGCATGAACAGGTTCATCGCCCACCACAGTCCGGCCAGCCCGGTGCCGGTGGCCGGCACCGCGATCGCCGCCGGGGTGAACACCGCCAGGGTCGCGATCGCCGCCCAGGCCAGGTAGGGGCCGTCCCCGGCGCCCATCAGCACCCCGTCCAGCACGAAGACCAGGCCGGCGACCGGCTGGCTGAGCGCGAGCAGCAGCAGGGCGGTGTCCAACTGCCCCTGCACCGCCGGATCGGGCGTGAACAGCGGGACGTACAGCGGGCGGGCGGCCACCACCAGCAGTCCCAGCAGCACGCCCGAGCCGATGCCCCACTCGACCATCCGGCGGGTGGCGGCCCTGGCGCCCGGGACGTCCTCGGCGCCCAGGTAGCGGCCGATGATCGCCTGGCCGGCGATCGCGATGGCGTCCAGGGCGAAGGCCAGGAAGCTGAACAGCGTCATGGTGATCTGGTGCGCGGCCACCTGGTCGTCGCCCAGCCGGGCGGCCACCGCAGTGGCGATCATCAGCACCGCGCGCAGGCTGACCGTCCGGACCAGCAGCGGACCGCCCGCCCTCGCACTGGCCCGGATGCCGGCCGCGTCCGGCCGCAGCGAGGCGTGCTCGCGCCGCGCCCCGCGCACCACCACGACCAGGTAGACGGCGGCCATCCCGGTCTGCGCGAGCACGGTGCCCCAGGCCGAGCCGGCCACCCCGAGCCCGGCGCCGTACACCAGGCCGGCGTTCAGGCCGATGTTGGCGGTGAAGCCCGCGATCGCCACCAGCAGCGGCGTGCGGGTGTCCTGGAGGCCGCGCAGCACGCCGGTGGCGGCCATCACCATGAGCATCGCGGGGATGCCCAGGGCGCTGATCCGCAGGTACGTCACGGCGTAGGGGGCGGCGGTCTCCGAGGCCCCCAGGACGTCGGCCGCCCAGGGGGCCAGCAGCACGGTGAGCAGCACCACCGGGACGGCCAGGCCGAGGGCGAGCCAGATGCCGTCGACGCCCTGCTGGACGGCGCCGCGGCGGTCCCCGGCACCGATCCGGCGGGCCACCGCCGCGGTGGTGGCGTAGGCGAGGAAGACGAACACGCCGGTCGCGGTGGACAGTGCGGCGGCGGCGACGCCGACCCCGGCCAGCTGCGGGGTGCCGAGGTGGCCGACGATCGCCGAGTCGGCCATCAGGAACAGTGGTTCGGCGACCAGCGCGCCGAAGGCCGGGACGGCCAGTGCGAGGATCTCCCGGTCGTGCCGGCGTCTGGAGGGGGTCGGGGCTGCGGGAGGGGCGGTCATGGGCTCCAGGCTACTCATCCACAGGTAATGACTGCTAGTGGCAGTTAGCCATTACTCGAATTCTTGAGCGAGGCGCTCGGCCCGCTTCGCGCCCGCGGGCGTCCGGCTGCGTGTGAAGAATTTCTCATGCACAGGCCCGGTAAGAGGTAATACCTGGTCAACAGGTTGACGGTGGACAGATGGTCTGGTTATCCACAGGGCCTTCCACAGGGGCGTCCACAGCTTTGCGGCACTTCTCCACAGCCCAGGGCCGCTCGTCCACACCCCCTGTGGATAACCGCCTTGGCTGAACGGCTCCCGGCGCCTTAGCGTGGGCCCTCCGCCCGACACTCCCGCCCGCCCCGGCGTCCGATTTGTCGGTGCCGTGGCGTACAAAGAGGAGCGGCTCCGCTCCACCCAGCCACCGGCAAGGCCCGCTCCAACTCGCACCACTCGCTGATCGGGGAACACGCGTGACCGGCCCCCAGTACGACGACCACGACGCCCCGCCGCCGGAGGAGGACTGGCAGCCCGCCGAGGACCCCTTCCCGGCCGGCGCCTTCGACGACGCGTCCTTCCCCGACGGGCCCGGCGACCGGCTCCCGGTCTCCCGCAGCCGCTCCGGCCAGGGCGGCGGCCGGGAGGGCAACCGGGACGGCGGCGGTCGCGAGGGCGGCTTCCAGAAGGGCGGCAAGGGCGGCCGGAGCGGCTCCCAGCGCGACGGTTCGCAGAGCGGTGGCGGCGGCTGGCAGCGCCGCGACGACGAGGGCCAGGGCGGCGTGGACGGCTTCGAGCGCGTTCCCCCGCAGGACCTCGCGGCCGAGCAGTCCGTCCTCGGCGGCATGCTGCTCTCCAAGGACGCCATCGCCGACGTGGTCGAGGTACTCAAGCCGGCCGACTACTACCGGCCCGCGCACGAGATGGTCCACGGTGCGATCCTCGACCTGTACGCCCGCGGCGAGCCGGCCGACCCGATCACCGTGGCCGGCGAGCTCACCAAGCGTGGCGAGCTCCAGCGCGTCGGCGGCGCCTCCTACCTGCACACCCTGGTCAACTCCGTCCCGACCGCCGCCAACGCCGAGTACTACGCCCAGATCGTCCACGAGCGCGCCGTCCTGCGCCGTCTGGTCGAGGCCGGCACCCGGATCGCCGGCATGGGCTACGCGGCCGAGGGCGACGTCGACGAGATCGTCAACGCCGCCCAGGCGGAGATCTACGCCGTCACCGAGCAGCGCACCAACGAGGACTACGCGCCGCTCGCCGACATCATGGAGGGCGCCCTCGACGAGATCGAGGCGATCGGCTCCCGCAACGGCCAGATGTCCGGCGTCCCGACCGGCTTCGCCGACTTCGACGCGCTCACCAACGGCCTCCACCCCGGCCAGATGATCGTCATCGCGGCCCGCCCCGCGATGGGCAAGTCGACCCTGGCGCTGGACTTCGCCCGCGCCTGCTCGATCCAGAACAAGCTGCCGAGCGTGATCTTCTCGCTCGAAATGGGCCGCAACGAGATCGCCATGCGCCTGCTGTCCGCCGAGGCCCGGGTCGCGCTGCACCACATGCGCTCCGGGAACATGACGGACGACGACTGGACCCGCGTCGCCCGCCGGATGCCCGACGTCAGCGAGGCACCGCTGTTCATCGACGACTCCCCGAACCTGTCGATGATGGAGATCCGGGCCAAGTGCCGCCGGCTCAAGCAGCGCAACGACATCAAGCTGGTCGTCATCGACTACCTCCAGCTGATGCAGTCCGGCGGCTCCCGCCGGGCGGAGAACCGCCAGCAGGAGGTCTCCGACATGTCGCGAAACCTGAAGCTGCTGGCCAAGGAGCTGGAAGTCCCGGTCATCGCGCTCTCCCAGCTGAACCGTGGCCCCGAGCAGCGCACCGACAAGCGGCCGATGGTCTCCGACCTGCGCGAGTCCGGCTCGATCGAGCAGGACGCCGACATGGTCATCCTGCTCCACCGTGAGGACGCCTACGAGAAGGAGTCCCCGCGCGCCGGTGAGGCCGACCTGATCGTCGCCAAGCACCGTAACGGCCCCACCGCCACCATCACGGTGGCCTTCCAGGGCCACTACTCGCGCTTCGTCGACATGACCCGGGACTAGGAGCGGCCGGGGGGCATCGGGGGGCCTCGTCCGACCGTCACCGAGGCGAACGCATCAGTGTGATGAGCTACTGTCCGTGCGGTGAAAACGATACGACAGCTGTCCGCCCGCCGGGCCGGGGGAAGCAAGCAGGCTCGGGCGGGCGGGTCGGCCAGTCGGCTGGGCTGGCTCGACGCGCTTCGCGGCGTGGCCGCCCTGGTGGTGGCGCTCCACCACTTCGACGTCCTGAAGATGCTGCCGGACGGGGTGGCGTCCTTCATCTGGTGGCACGCGGACCTGGGCCTCTACGGCGTCATGCTGTTCTTCCTGGTCAGCGGTTACATCATCCCGGCCTCGCTGGAGCGCCGCGGGGACGTGCGGGCGTTCTGGATCGGACGGATCTTCCGGCTCTGGCCGCCGGTGATCATCGGTATCACGGTGGCGCTGGCCATCATCCCGAAGGGCGACGGCTCGGTCGCGCTCTTCGCCACCGATCACGACCTGATCTACGTGGCCGCCAACTCGACCATGCTGCAGGACTTCATGGGCGTCTGGAACGGCCTGGGCGTCATGTGGACCCTCAGCTACGAGATGGTCTTCTACTACATGGTCACCGCGCTCTTCACGGTCGGCCAGCACCGCCGCAGCGGCCCGATCGCGGTCGGCTTCGCCGGCGTGGCGCTGCTCTTCGGCACCTCCATCGCCTCCCACACGCTGACCAGCGACATCACCTCGACCCGCAACCTGGTCTGGGGTTCCGTCCTGATCGTGCTGTTCGGCTTCGCCTGCGTGCTGAGCGGCCGGCCGAACCTGACCCGGGTCGGGGCGATCACGCTCGGTCTGCTGGGCTTCGTGCTGATGTACAACAACAGCCGGGCCCCGATGTTCGAGACCCTGATGATCTTCGCGACGATGTTCGCGGGCACCGCGATCTACCGGGCCGAGAACCGCCAGATCGACCGCCTCCAGGCGATCCTGTGCTGCGGCTTCGTGGTCGTCGCGGGGGTGGCCGTCGCCTGGATGTACAACCGTGACGGCATGGAGCAGAACACCTGGACGGCCGGCTGGATGGCCTGGGCCGGCTCCTACCTCGGGGCCTGGATCACGTTCGGCATCGGCATGGCGCTGCGCAAGCGCCGCTTCCCGAAGCCGCTCACCTGGCTCGGCGGGATCAGCTTCTCGCTCTACCTGCTGCACGTCCCGCTGGTGCACACCATCCAGCCGCTGCTGCACGTGCCCAAGGTGCCGCCGACGACCGGCGGCAAGCTGATCTGGACGGCCGAGTACCTCGCCGTGATCATGCTGGCGAGCTGGGTGATGTACCGGCTGGTGGAGCTGCCCGTGCAGAAGCTGGGCCGCAAGGTGGCCAAGGCGGTCGAGCGCCGCTGGCCGGGCGGTGCCCCGCAGCCGGCGGTCGCCGCGTCGATCGGGGTGCCCGCGACCGGCGAGGCCGCCGGGGCTGTTCCGGCTCAGTCCGGGGAGAAGGGCCAGGGCGGGGGCCAGGATCAGGAACAGGTGCCGGTCGAGGTCGGAGCCGGCGGCCCGGGGCAACGGGTCGGCTGACCGCCGCACGGACACACCGAGGGCTCGCCTCCCACTGGGGAGGCGAGCCCTCGGCGCGTGGCCCCCGGGCGCCGTCAGACGGTGACGGTGGCGCGGAAGAGGGTCGTGGCGGTGCCGGACAGCCGGGTGGGGGTGCCGGTGGCGGGGAGGAAGGCCGACCGGCCGCGGGCGAGGTCCAGGGTGCTGCCGTCGGCGGCGGTGAGCCGGGCGGTGCCCTCGGTGCAGAGCAGGATCTGCGGGGCGCGGCCGTCGATCTCGCGGTCCCGGCCGTCCAGGACGAAGCGGGAGAGCCGGAACTCGTCGATCGGGACGGGGTAGAGCTCCTCGCCGGCGGTGCCGTCGACCGGGCGGGGGTGCAGCAGCTCGGGGGCGCCGGCCTCGAAGACCAGGACCTTCAGCAGCTCGGGCAGGTCGATGTGCTTGGGGGTGAGGCCGGCCCGCAGCACGTTGTCGGAGTTGGCCTGGAGTTCGACGCAGGCACCCGCCAGGTAGGCGTGCGGCACGCCGGCGTCCAGGTAGAGCGCCTCGCCGGCCCGGAGCCGGAAGTGGTTGAGCAGCAGGGCGGCGATCAGGCCGCGGTCCTCCGGGAAGTCCTCGGCGATCCGGGCGTACGGCCCGTAGTCGCCGGCCGGGTCGGTGCGGGCCAGGGCCTCGGCCGTCTCCCGGACGGTCTCCTCGGCGGCCTTCCCGTCCATGGTGAGGATGGCGGCCAGCGTGCCGCGCAGCGCCTCGGCCTCGTCCTCGACGGCCAGCAGGTCGATCAGCGGGCCGAGCCCGGGCACCGCGAGCCCGGCCATCAGCCCGGCCGCCTCGGCGGGCCGCCGGAAGCCGCAGAGCCCCTCGAAGGCGCCCAGCGCGCAGACCATCTCGGGCTTGTGGTTGGCGTCGCGGTAGCTCCGCTCGGGGGCGTCCAGCGGGACGCCGAGGGCGTTCTCGGCGGCGAACCCGGCGCGGGCCTGCGCGATCGTGGGGTGGGCCTGGATGGACAGCGGGATGCCCGCGGTCAGGATCTTGAACAGGAACGGCAGGGTCGGACCGAACCTGGCGACGGTCGCGGCGCCGAGCTCGCCCTCGGGGTCGGCCGCGATCAGCTCGTCCAGCCGGCGGGGCCCCTCGCCCCGGTCGGCCCGGGACGGGTCGCCGGGGTGGGCGCCCATCCACAGCTCGGCCTGCGGTTCGCCGGTCGGCTCCTGCCCGAGCAGTTCGGGCAGGGCGGTCAGCGACCCCCAGGCGTACGGGCGGACGGTGTTGATGAGCCTGTCCATGCGCGCGGTCCTACTCCTTCGCTGGGTGGCGGGTGTGCCGGATCGTCGGGGCAACGGGCCCGGCGGTGCGGGGGGCCGGGCACGGGCAAGGTCATCGACCCTAGCCGACCGGTGTCGCCCGCGAGGAAACGACGGGTACCGGAGGGGAGTGCCCTGGCCGGACCGGTGGTTCCCGGGCGCGGTAGTAGGATGCCAGGACGCAGTAGTCTCCGCCCTGCACAGCAGTTTCCACCGTGGTCACCCCGTCGGCGGGCTGCCGGCGGAGCCGCGTTCCAGAGTGCGGGCGATGGTGTTCTGACACTCCCCGCCATCGGCCGAGAGGTTTGTACGTGACCGTGAACCAGCAGAGTTTTGCTGATCTCGGCAGGGTCCTGGTGATCATTCCGACCTACAACGAGGCGGAGAACGTCGAGCGGATCGTCGGCCGGGTGCGGGCGGCGGTCCCCGAGGCCCACGTGCTGGTCGCCGACGACAACAGCCCCGACGGCACCGGCGAACTGGCCGACAAGCTGTCCGCCGAGGACCCGAACGTGCACGTCATGCACCGCAAGGGCAAGGAGGGCCTGGGCGCCGCCTACCTCGCGGGCTTCCGTTGGGGCATCGACCACGGCTACGACGTCCTGGTCGAGATGGACGCGGACGGCTCGCACCAGCCCGAGGAGCTGGACCGACTGCTGGGCGCGCTGCGCGGCGCCGACCTGGTGCTGGGCTCGCGCTGGGTGCCGGGCGGCCGGGTGGTGAACTGGCCGAAGTCGCGCCTGCTGCTCTCCCGCGGTGGCTCGACCTACTCGCGGCTGGCGCTGGGCGTGCCGATCCGGGACGTCACCGGCGGCTACCGGGCGTTCCGCAAGGAGACCCTGCTGGGCCTGGGCATGGACGAGGTGGCCTCGGCCGGGTACTGCTTCCAGGTCGACCTGGCCTGGCGCACGGTGAAGGCCGGGTTCAAGGTGGCCGAGGTGCCGATCACCTTCGTCGAGCGCGAGCTGGGCGCGTCCAAGATGAGCCGCAACATCGTGGTCGAGGCGCTGTGGCGGGTGACCGCCTGGGGCGTCTCCGACCGGCTGGCCCGCCTGCGCGGCGCGGTCAAGCGCTGACCTCCACGACGTAACCGCCCGGGGGAGGGGGGGGGGGGGGAGGGGGGGGGGGAGGGGGGGGAGGTGGGGGGGGGGGGGGGGGCCGACGTGAGACAGCGGCAGGACTACGTGCTC
>NZ_JBWKEQ010000096.1:0-12339 GCF_056435365.1 Kitasatospora sp. NPDC043949
CCCCCCCCCCCCCCCCCCCCCCCCCCCCCCCCCCCCCCCCCCCCCCCCCCCCCCCCCCCCCCCCCCCCCCCCCCCCCCCCCCCCCCCGCCGTTCGTTCCGGACGGGGTGGAGCCGCGGAACCGGGCCGGACGGGGGTTTTGGCCGCCCCGGCCCCGCGTCCGGCGTCAGGAGTCGCGTCGAACAGCCTCGATGCGACGGCGCCGGAGCACCATGCCGGCCCAGCCGACGCTGATCGCGGCGGCGCCGGCCAGCAGCAGCGGGCCGGTGGCCGACGTGCCGACGGCCGCGGCGGCGGTCGGGATCACGGCGCCGGCCGGGGAGTTGGGGTCGCCGCCGTGGCCGTGGTGGGCGACCGTGGACTTGGGCGCGTCGGCCGCGATCTGCGCGTCGCTGGGCGCGGCCGGGGCCTGCGCGGCGAGCGCCGGAACCGCCGGGGCACCGGCCGCGGTGGCCGCGCCGAAGTCGACGTCGGAGCAGCTGTAGAACGCCTCCGGGCTGTCGCTGCGCTGCCAGACCGTGTACAGCAGTTGGCGGCCGGTGCGCTGCGGCAGGGTGCCGGCGTAGGTGTAGAAGCCGTTGGTGGCGGTGCGGTCGACCTGCACCTGGGCGACCGGCGTCGGGTCGAGGTCCGACCACTTCAGCGGCTTGGTGGCGTCGTAGCCCGGCTTGGTGATGTAGACGGTCTGGGTGCCCACGTGCGGCGCGGTGGTGCGGAACTGGAAGGTGAAGGCGCCCGCCTTGACCGCGGTGGCCGGCCAGTCGGTGCGCGGCCAGTCCAGGGCCTGGTACTTGTCGCGGTTGGCCGAGCAGAGCTTGCCGTCCGGGATCAGCGACTGGTGGTTGCCGGCCGCGTTGGCGATGTTCACCTCGTTCCAGTCGTACAGCGGCTGGGTGCCGCTCGCGGCGACGAGGTCCTTGCAGATCTGGGACACCGGGTGCTCGGGGCCCTCGGCGTAGCAGGCGGCGACCCGGCTGACCGGGTTGGTCATGGTGCCGTGGGCGCTGGCGGTGCCTGCGGTGGAAACGGCCACCGCGAGGGCCGCGGCGCCGACCGCGCCGACGGACAGGGCACTTCGCTTGATGGACATGGGGTGGGGACTCCTTGACCGTCGTTCCGGGCGAGTGTGGGGGGAGCGGACACGCCTGCCCGTTCGGGGGCCGCCGGCCCGGACCGCGGACCCCTGGCCAGAGCGTATGATTGGTCTGGACCAGCTGGCAATAGTCGCGCGTGCCACGCTTTCTGACGGACTGTAGGCCCCCGAACAGGGCAAAGGCCCGACGGAACGGCCGGGTTAGGCGTTCCATCGGGCCCGCTTAAGGCTCCGGAAAGGTCGTCGGACGGCCGTTCGGACGGTCAGGCCGCCGCCGGCCGCCGACCGGTCACAGGAACGCCTTCCCCTCGCCCCGGTACGTCGGGACGGTCCGGACGATCCGATCGCCCTCGATCAGGTGCAGTTCGGCGAAGCGCTCGCACAGTTCGCCCGCCTTGGCGTGCCGGAACCAGACCCGGTCGCCGATCAGCAGGTCGTCCGCGGGCGCGCCGAGCAGCGGGGTCTGCACCTCCCCGGCGCCCTCCATCGGGTCGTAGCGCAGCCCCTGCGGCAGGTACGGCACCGGCGAGCGGTCCGGGCCGGCCGCGCCGGAGGCGGGGTAGCCGCCGCCGAGCACCGTCACCACGCCGACGCCGGGGCGGCGCACCACCGGCTGGCCGAACAGCGCGGCCGGACGGCCGTGGAACGAGCGGTAGTTGTCGAACAGCCGGGGCAGGTAGAGCCCGGAGCCGGCCGCGACCTCGGTGACCGCGCGCTCGGCCACGGTGGACTCCACGCTGCCGGTGCCGCCGCCGTTGACGAACTCCAGCTCGGCCACCCGCCGCAGCCGCCGGACCGCGGCCGCCCGCCGCTCGGCCAGTTCGGTCCTGGCCCTGGCCTGCATCAGCCGGATCAGCTGCGAGCGCAGCGGCCGGCCGGGCACCTGGTCGCCCACCCCGGCGACGTGCCCCTCGTAGGCCATCAGGCCGACCACCCGGAAGCCCCGGCGGTACTGGACGAGTTCGGCGAAGGCGCCGAGGTCCTCGGGGGTGCGCAGCGGGGAGCGCCGGGCGCCCACCCGGACCCGCCCGCCGAGCAGGTGCAGCGCGGTGTCCAGCTCCAGGCAGACCCGCACCTCGGCGTCGCCGCCGCGGGCCTTGTCGATCAGGTCCAGCTGGGCGGGGTCGTCGAGGACGACGGTGACCTCGCGGGCGAGCGCCGGATCGGCGGTCAGCTCGGTGTACCCGGCCCGGTCGGCGGAGGGGTAGGCGAGCAGGACGTCGCGCACGCCGGTGCGGGCCAGCCAGAGCGACTCGTCGAGGGTGTAGCTCATCACCCCGGCGAAGCCGTCCACGGCCAGCGCGCGTTCCAGCAGCGCCCGGCAGCGCACCGACTTGCTGGCCACCCGGATCGGCTTGCCGGCGGCCCGGCGCACCAGGTCGGCGGCGTTGGCGTCGAAGGCGGCGAGGTCGACGACGGCCACCGGACCGTCCAGGTGCGCGGTGGCCCGGTCGTACCGGAGGCGGTCGGAGACCGGAGCGGGAGCGGTCGCGGGTGCGTCGAGGATCACCATGGGCGCAGGGTGCCACACCGCACTACCGGTGGGTAGCCCCCGCGTGCGGGGAAATGGGGCGGCTCGCGCGCGGTGGCATAGGGTCGGGCGGGTGGACCGCAAAGACTTCTCCAACCCGGCGTTCGTCGGCAAGGGCATCCCGAACCCAGGCTTCTCCGACGACGACGGCACCGCAGACCCGGCGCTCGCCGAGGCCCTCGCCCGCTGGTCGCAGGACCGCGCGGCCGAGCCGGAGGTGCTGGCGGCGCTGACCCCCACCCGGCTGATGGTCCCGATCGTCGCGATCCTCGGCGAGGTCGAGGTGGACGAGCACGGGCACCAGCACGAGAAGACCAGCGACATGGCCGTCCCGGTGCTGGAGGCCCCGGACGGGCGCCGCGCGCTGCCGGCCTTCACCTCGCTCGACTCGCTCGCCCGCTGGCGTGCCGACGCCCGCCCGGCGCCGACGGCGGCCCCGCAGGCCGCGATGGTGGCCTTCTCCGAGCGCGCCGACACCCTGCTGGTCGACCCGGCCGGGCCGGTGCCCTTCCAGCTGAGCGGCGCCCGGCTGCGGGCGCTCGCGGAGAACCGCCCGTTCCTGCCGCCGGTCCGGGACCCGGAGGTGCGCGAGGCGGTCCGCGGGCTGCTGGCGGCCGAGCCGCAGGTGCTCACCGGGCTGCTGGCGGCCTCGGAGGGCTCGGACGGGGTGCTCGCGGTGGTGTTCGACCCGGCGCTGGAGCAGGACGGGCTGCAGGCGGCCGTGCAGCGGGTCGGGCGGGCGGTGGCCGCCGACCCGGTGCTGCGGGTGCGGCTGGACCGGGGGCTGGACCTCGCGGTGCTGCCGGCGAGCGCGGAGCTGCCGGGGGAGCCGCTCTACAGGCGGTAGGGAGCGGTGGGGAGCCGTAGGAAGTGCGTCGGGGGCGGTGCGTCGCGTGACGCACCGCCCCCGAGTCGCGTCCGGGTCAGGAGTAGACCGGCCCGGTGAACTTCTCGCCCGGGCCCGTGCCCGGCGCGTCCGGGACGATGGAGGCCTCGCGGAAGGCCAGCTGCAGCGAGCGCAGGCCGTCCCGCAGGGGCGCCGCGTGGAAGTTGCTGATCTCCGGGGCGCCGGCGGTGACCAGTCCGGCCAGCGCGGTGATCAGCTTGCGGGCCTCGTCGAGGTCCTTGTCCTTGTCCCCGCCCTCGGCCAGGCCGCACTTGACCGCGGCGGCGCTCATCAGGTGCACCGCGACGGTGGTGATCACCTCGACGGCCGGGACCTCGGCGATGTCCCGGGTGAGGTCGTCGAAGCCGATCGCGTCGTCGTCCGCGCCGGGGGTCTTGGTGGGCTCGCTGCTCAAGGGGGGCTCGTTCCGTCGTGCCGGTGTCCGTACCCCTGGAGCGTACAAGGGCCCTTCCGGAGGCGGACAAAGGTGGTGAGGTGGGGCGGAATAGCGTTCGACTCCGCAGCGCTGTATGCTTCGAGACTGACCGGCCGGGATCCCGTATGGGCACCTGGCCAGCAAGAGGAGGCTCCACCCAGGAGGCCCGAGAGGGCAACCGCGAAAGTCTCCCACCTGGTCGACCTCAGGGTCGACGGGTCCCGGTCCGCGACGGGCGCCACGGCGCCGAGTCGCAGCAGCGCTCCTCACCAGGGTGTTGTCCCCGGATTGTGTGGAGCCCCGCTTGTACCGAGCGGGGCTTTTTTCGTGTCGCGGTGCACACGGTGCCGAACAGGTGCCGGGCAGCGCAGCACGAATGAAGCCCCGCCCAGTGGTCGAGTCCACTACGTGCGTCCGCCGTCCGACGGCCGCATCGCAGAAGGTGCAACCGAGGAGGCCCCATCAGCACCGAGCCCCGCATCAACGACCGGATTCGCGTCCCGGAGGTGCGACTCGTCGGTCCCAGCGGCGAGCAGGTCGGCATCGTGCCGCTTGCCAAGGCGCTGGAGCTCGCGCAGGAGTACGACCTTGACCTGGTCGAGGTCGCGGCGACCGCCCGGCCGCCGGTGTGCAAGCTCATGGACTACGGCAAGTTCAAGTACGAGTCGGCCATGAAGGCCCGTGAGGCGCGCAAGAACCAGGCGCACACGGTCATCAAGGAGATGAAGCTCCGGCCGAAGATCGACCCGCACGACTATGACACCAAGAAGGGTCACGTCGTCCGGTTCCTCAAGCAGGGCGACAAGGTCAAGATCACGATCATGTTCCGTGGTCGTGAGCAGTCCCGCCCCGAGCTGGGCTTCCGCCTGCTGCAGCGGCTCGCCGACGACGTCCAGGACCTGGGCTTCATCGAGTCGTCGCCGAAGCAGGACGGCCGAAACATGATCATGGTTCTTGGCCCGCACAAGAAGAAGACCGAGGCGATGGCCGAGGCCCGCGCCCTCGCCGACGCCCGCAAGGCCGAGCGTCAGGGCCGTACCCCCGGCTCCGACGCCGCCGCGGACGACGACCTGGTGGACGACGACCTGCTGGTCGACGACGAGGTCGCCGACGACGAGGTCGCCGACGACGAGGTCGCCGACGACGAGGCGACCGAGGCAGAGGACGCCCCGGCCGAGGCACCGGCCGTCGAGGCCGACGCTCCGGTCGAGCAGCCGGCCGCCTCCCAGGGCGCCTGAGCCTTCACCGGCCAGGGCGGCCCGGGAGACCGGCCCCAAGGTGACGGGGCGCCCCGCCCGGTCACACAGATCCATCCAGTTCACGCCCGCGTGGCGCAGGCCGCGCGGGCGCGGACGGGACCGACGAGGAGATACGGCGAAATGCCGAAGCAGAAGACGCACAGTGGCGCCAGCAAGCGCTTCAAGATCAGTGGCTCTGGCAAGGTGCTCCGCGAGCGCGCCGGCCGCCGCCACCTCCTGGAGCACAAGCCCTCGACGCTGACCCGCAAGCTGGCCGGGACCGTCGAGCTGGCCCCCGCTGACGCCAAGAAGATCAAGAAGCTTCTCGGCAAGTGATCGCCCTCCCGCCCGGTGCGAGCCGTGAGCGGGGCAGCTGATCCTTCCCGACCCATTCGAATGACGGACCACGTGAAGTAGTCCGTGGTCCAACCCAAGGAGTAATCAAGTGGCACGCGTCAAGCGGGCAGTCAACGCCCACAAGAAGCGCCGGGTCATCCTGGAGCGCGCCAGCGGCTACCGTGGCCAGCGCTCGCGCCTGTACCGCAAGGCCAAGGAGCAGGTCACCCACTCGCTGGTCTACAACTTCAACGACCGCAAGAAGCGCAAGGGCGACTTCCGTCAGCTGTGGATCCAGCGCATCAACGCTGCGGCCCGTGCCAACGGCATCACCTACAACCGCTTCGTGCAGGGCCTGAAGGCCGCCAGCGTCGAGATCGACCGCAAGATGCTGGCCGACCTGGCCGTCAACGACCCGGGCGCGTTCGCGTCGCTGGTCGAGGTCGCCCAGAAGGCGCTGCCGGCCGACGTGAACGCCCCCAAGGCTGCCGCCGACGCCGCCTGATCTTCCGAGATCAGTCGAGCTCTGACCGGACCCGCAGGCTCCCTGCGGGTCCGGTTCTGCGTTTCCCCGGATCTTCAGCGCCGCCCGCCACAGAGAACGAGACCATGCCGAGCACCGACACCCCCCTGCTCACCTCCCTGCGCTCGCCGCGCGTCGTCGCCGCCCGCCGGCTCGCCAAGCGGAACCAGCGCACCAAGGAGCGCCGCTTCCTGGTCGAGGGCCCGCAGGCCGTCCGGGAGGCCGTCGCCTTCGGCCAGCTGCCGGGCTCGGCCGAGCACGCCGTGGTCGAGGTGTACGTGACCCCGGAGGCCGCCGAGCGGCACGCCGCCATCGTCGAGGCGACGCTGGCCGAGGGGCTGCCGGTGCTGACCGCCACCGACGAGGTGATCGCCGACATCTGCGACACGGTGACCCCGCAGGGCATCGTGGCGCTCTGCCGCTTCATCGACACCCCGTTCGCCGAGGTGCTCAAGGCCCGCCCCAAGCTCGTCGCGGTCCTCGCCCACGTCCGCGACCCCGGCAACGCCGGCACCGTGCTGCGCACCGCCGACGCGGCCGGCGCGGACGCCGTGGTGCTCACCGACGCCTCGGTGGACCTGTACAACCCGAAGGCCGTCCGGGCCTCCGTCGGCAGCCTGTTCCACCTGCCGGTGGCGGTCGGCGTACCGGTCGAGGAGGCCGTCGCGCAGCTGCGCGCGGCCGGGGTCCGGGTGCTCGCCGCGGACGGCGCGGGGGAGCGCGACCTGGACCAGGAGCTCGACGAGGGCACCCTGGGCGCGCCCGGCGCGTGGGTGTTCGGCAACGAGGCCTGGGGGCTTCCGGAGGAGACCCGCGCGCTGGCCGACGAGGTCGTGCGCGTCCCGATCCACGGGCACGCCGAGAGCCTCAACCTGGCCACCGCCGCGGCCGTCTGCCTGTACGCCTCGGCCCGGGCGCAGCGCTCGCCCGGCGGCTGCCGCTCGAACGCCTGACCCGCACGCTCCCGGCGCCACCGGCCGAGGGCCTACTACAGGGGGCTGCGAGGCGCTAGGGTCTGCCTCTGTGGGGGGAACGGCACGGTGGGTAATCGGGGAGGACACCCATGGTCGGCAGCGGGCCAGAGCTCGACCCGGACGACCTACCGGACGGCCTGGTGGTCGCCGATGCGCTGGGCCGGGTGGTCTGCTTCAACCGGGCCGCGGCCCGGCTCACCGGCCTGCCCCCGGAGGCCGCGCTCGGTAGCGGGCTGGAGGACGTCCTCCCGCTGGAGGACCTGGACGGCCGCCGCTGGTGGCAGCTGACCGACCCGTACGGCGGCCTGGCCACCCGCACCGGCCAGCCGGAGCGCAACCTGCTGCTGCCCGGCGGCCGCGAGGTGCTGGTCTCCGCCCGGTACGTCCGGGACGTGCCGCTGGGGCCGCCGCAGCGGGTGGTGATCGCGCTGCGCGGCACCGAAGCCCGGCGCCGCACCGAGCGCAGCCACGCCGAGCTGATCGCCACCGTCGCCCACGAGCTGCGCTCGCCGCTCACCAGCGTCAAGGGCTTCACGGCGACGCTGCTGGCCAAGTGGGAGCGCTTCACCGACGGGCAGAAGCGGCTGATGCTGGAGACGGTGGACGCCGACGCCGACCGGGTCACCCGGCTGATCGCCGAACTGCTGGACATCTCCCGGATCGACGCCGGCCGGCTGGAACTGCGCAAGCAGGTGGTCGACCTGGCCGCCGCGGTGCGCCGGCACGTCGAGCGCAAGGTCGCCACCGGCATCCCCGAGGAGCGCTTCGACGTCCGGATCAGCGAGTCGCTGACCGTCCTGTGGGCCGACCCGGACAAGGTCGACCAGGTGCTGGCCAACCTGCTGGAAAACGCGGTGCGCCACGGCGAGGGAACTGTCACGATCGAGGTGGCACCGGCCAAGGAGGTCGTCGAGGCGCCCCTCTGGGAGCGCTCGGGCACCCCTCCCCGCATCGTGGAAGGAACCGCGGTCACCGTGAGCGACGAAGGAAGCGGCATCCCCGAGGAGTCGATGCCGCGCGTCTTCACCCGCTTCTGGCGCGGTTCCAAGCGCGGCGGCACCGGCCTGGGCCTGTACATCGTCAAGGGCATCGTGGAGGCCCACGGCGGCTCGATCCGGGTCGACCGGGCCCCCTGCGGCGGCGCCCGGTTCCGATTTATCCTGCCCGCCAGCGTTCCGGACTTCATGCTCTGAAGGAGCATGAACGACAAGCAGAGCATGCTCTGAAGGAGCATGAACGACAAGCAGAGCATGCTCTGAAGGAGCATGAACGACGAGCGGGGCATGCTCTGAAAGAGCATGAACGCATGCTCCGCGGTCCCGCTGGACGGGCTTCCAGGCAGCCGCGCTACGCGCTGCGACTACACTCGACCTTTGGCGTTGTGGGACGCCCTGTGCGGCTGAGCCGCGGACACCCCTCTTCCCCGTCGTACGGAGAACGGCTGCCCGTGCCCCGGCCACGCCGGGCGTACCGCAGGGGAGAGCCACCCTTACCTGAGCACGGACGAGCAGGAGCACGGGAAGATAGAGATGTCGGCACCCAACAAGTCGTACGACCCGGTCGAGGTCGAGGCCCTCAAGCCCGAGGTGGTGGAGCAGGCGCGGGACGAGGCCGTCGCCGCCTTCGCCGCCGCCAGCACGCTCGACGAGCTGAAGGAGGCCAAGGTCGCCCACACCGGCGACCGTTCCGCGCTCTCCCTCGCCAACCGCGAGATCGGCGCCCTGCCCCCGCACGCCAAGGCCGCCGCCGGCAAGCTGATCGGCCAGGCCCGCGGCGCCGTCAACAAGGCTCTCGCCAAGCGGCAGGCCGAGCTGGAGGCGGAGCGCGACGCCCGCGTGCTGGTCGAGGAGGCGGTGGACGTCACGCTGCCGTACGACCGCGCCCCGCGCGGCGCCCGGCACCCGCTGACCACCCTGGCCGAGCGCATCGAGGACACCTTCGTCGCGATGGGCTACCAGGTCGCCGAGGGCCCCGAGGCCGAGGCCGAGTGGCTGAACTTCGACGCCCTCAACCTGGGACCGGACCACCCGGCCCGCTCGATGCAGGACACCTTCTTCGTGCAGGCCCCGGACGGCTCCGCCGACTCCGGCGTGGTGATGCGCACCCAGACCTCCCCGGTCCAGGCCCGCACCCTGCTCGACCGCGAGCCCCCGGTCTACGTGGTCTGCCCCGGCCGCGTCTACCGCACCGACGAGCTGGACGCCACGCACACCCCGGTGTTCCGCCAGGTCGAGGGCCTCGCGGTGGACGAGGGCATCACCTTCGCCGACCTCAAGGGCACCATCGAGGTGCTGGTCGAGAAGCTGATCGGCGGAGGCCTGGAGCTCCGCTGGCGCCCCTCGTACTTCCCGTTCACCGAGCCGAGCGCCGAGATCGACCTGCAGTGCTTCGTGTGCCGCGGCGAGAGCGTCGGCAACCCGGACCGCCCCTGCCGGACCTGCTCCTCCGAGGGCTGGATCGAGCTCGGCGGCTGCGGCGTGGTCAACCCGCGCGTGCTGGTCGCCTGCGGCGTCGACCCCAACCGCTACAGCGGGTTCGCCTTCGGCCTGGGCCTGGAGCGGATCCTGATGAATCGTCACAACGTCGCCGACATGCGCGACATGGTCGAGGGTGACGTGCGCTTCACCCTCCCGTTCGGGATGGAGATCTGATGCGCGTCCCGCTTTCCTGGCTGCGTGAGTACGTCGACCTGCCGGCCGGCGAGACCGGCCGTGACGTGGCGGAGCGCCTGGTCCGGGCCGGCCTGGAGGTCGAGACCGTCGAGCAGCTCGGCGGCGACCTCAAGGGCCCGCTGGTCGTCGGCGAGGTGCTCTCCATCGAGCAGCTGACCGGCTTCAAGAAGCCGATCCGGCACTGCCTCGTCAACGTCGGCGACGCCAACGGCACCGGCGAGCCGCAGGAGATCGTCTGCGGCGCCACCAACTTCGCCGTCGGCGACAAGGTCGTCGTGGTGCTCCCGGGGGCCGTGCTGCCCGGGCCCTTCCCGATCGCGGCCCGCCAGACCTACGGCCGCACCTCGGCCGGCATGATCTGCTCGGCCCGCGAGCTCGGCATGGGCGACGACCACGACGGCATCATCGTGCTCCCGCCGGAGTTCGAGCCCGGCACCGACGCGATTGAGCTGCTCCAGCTGGTCGACGAGGTGCTGGACATCGCCGTCACCCCGGACCGCGGCTACTGCCTGTCGCTGCGCGGCGTCGCCCGCGAGGCCGCCGCCGCGTACGGGCTGCCGCTGGCCGACCCGGCGCTGCTCGACGTGCCGCCGGCCAACTCCTTCGGCTACCTGGTCAAGGTCAACGACCCGGCCGGGTGCGACCGTTTCGTGGCCCGCACGGTCGTCGGCATCGACCCGACCGCCAAGTCCCCGATCTGGCTGCAGCGCCGCCTCCAGAAGGCCGGCATCCGCCCGATCTCGCTGACCGTCGACATCACCAACTACGTGATGCTGGAGGTCGGCCAGCCGCTGCACGCCTACGACAAGCAGCGCGTGAGCGGCCCGATCACGGTCCGCCGGGCGGAGCAGGGCGAGAGCCTCACCACCCTCGACGGCGTGCAGCGCAAGCTCTCCGCCGAGGACCTGCTGATCTGCGACAACAGCGGCCCGATCGGCCTGGCCGGCGTCATGGGCGGTGCCTCCACCGAGATCCTCGACCCGGCCGCCGGCCCGGGCACCACCGAGGTGATCATCGAGGCGGCGCACTTCGAGCCGGTCGCCGTCGCCCGCGCCGCCAAGCGGCACAAGCTGCCCTCCGAGGCGTCCAAGCGCTTCGAGCGCGGCGT
Source organism: Kitasatospora sp. NPDC043949 (assembly GCF_056435365.1). Taxonomy (NCBI): domain Bacteria; kingdom Bacillati; phylum Actinomycetota; class Actinomycetes; order Kitasatosporales; family Streptomycetaceae; genus Kitasatospora; species Kitasatospora sp. NPDC043949. The sequence goes on from NZ_JBWKEQ010000096.1 coordinate 10,797, forward strand.
CGACCCGGAGGCCGCCCGCGCCGCCGCCCAGCGCGCCGTCGACCTGCTGGTCCTGATCGCCGGCGGCACCGCCGAGGCCGGGGTCACCGACATCGCCGCCCCGCACCCGGTGCGCACCATCACCATCTCCGCCGACCTGCCCGACCGGGTCGCCGGCACCGCGTACGGCCGCGAGACCGTGACCCGGCGCCTGCAGGAGATCGGCTGCTCGGTCGCCGGCGCCGACGTCCTGGAGGTCACCCCGCCGACCTGGCGCCCCGACCTCACCGACCCGTACGACCTCGCGGAGGAGGTCATCCGGCTGGAGGGCTACGACAACGTCCCCGCCCGGATGCCCAACGTGCCCCCGGGCAAGGGCCTGACCGAGGCCCAGCGCGTCCACCGCCGGATCGGCGTCGCGCTGGCCGGGGCCGGTTACGTCGAGGTCAACAACTACCCGTTCCTCGGCGAGAGCGCCTTCGAGGCGCTCGGCCTGGAGCCGGACGACCGGCGTCGGCGCACCGTCAAGCTGGTCAACCCGCTCAACGACGAGGAGCCGGCGCTGCGCACCACGTTGCTGCCGGGCCTGCTCGGCTCGCTGCGCCGCAACGTCGGCCGCGGCAACACCGACCTGGCGATCTACGAGACCGGCACCGTCTTCCTGCCCAAGGACGAGCTGTCCGTGGCCCCGCGTCCGGCCGTCGACCGCCGGCCGAGCGCCGAGGAGCTGGCCGCGCTGGACGCCGCGCTGCCGGACCAGCCGCGCCGGGTCGCCGTCGCCCTCGCGGGTGAGCGGCTGCCGTCCGGCTGGTGGGGCCAGGGCGCCGTGGCGTCCTGGGCGGACGCCGTCGAGGCGGCCCGTACGGTGGCCCGCGCGGCCGGCGTCGAGCTGACCGTCCGGCAGGGGCAGCGGGCGCCGTGGCACCCGGGCCGCTGCGCCGAGCTGGTCGTCACCGGCACCGACCGGGTGGTCGGCCACGCCGGTGAGCTGCACCCGCGCGTCGTCAAGGCGCTCGGCCTGCCGGCCCGCACCAGCGCGATGGAGATCGACGTCGACCTGCTCACCGCGGACGGCGCCGAGAAGGTCAACGGCCCTGCGGTCTCCGGCTTCCCGGTGGCCACCCAGGACGTCGCGCTGATCGTCGACGCCGCCGTTCCGGCCGCCGACGTGGAGGCCGCGCTGCGCTCCGGCGCGGGCGAACTGCTGGAGGCCATCCGGCTGTTCGACGTCTTCACCGGCGAGCAGGTCGGCGAGGGCCGCAAGTCGCTGGCGTACGCGCTGCGCTTCCGCGCCGCGGACCGCACGCTGACCGCCGACGAGGCGACCGCCGCCCGCGAGGCGGCCGTCGCCGAGGCCGTCGCCCGCACCGGCGCGGTGCTGCGCGGCGCCTGATCCCGTCAGGCCCCAGGGCCCCGGGGGGGGGGGGGGGGGGGGGGGGGGGGGGGGGGGGGGGTGGGGGGGGTGCGGGGGGGGGGGGGGGGGGGGGGGGGGGGGCGGGCGAGTGGCGCGGCGGAGGCACCGGCGGTTATCAATATGCGCTGCTATTCTACCGACACGACCGCG
>NZ_JBWKEQ010000097.1:0-6542 GCF_056435365.1 Kitasatospora sp. NPDC043949
TCCACACCACTCCCCCCCCCCTTCCTGTTTTTGGGTGTTTGGGTTGGTTCGCCCCTCCCCCCCCCCCCCCCCCCCCCCCCCCCCCCCCCCCCCCCCCCCCCCGGACCGTGCGCGTCAGTTGACGTTGACGCCGCTCCAGGCCGCCGCGACGGCCTTGTACTCGGTGCTGTTGAGGCCGTACAGGTCCTTGGCCGCGCTCAGGGAAGCGGTGCGGGCGCCCTTGTAGGTGGTGGTGGAGGTCATGTAGACGGTCAGCGCGCGGTACCAGATCTTGGCGACCTTCTGGTTGCCGATGCCGGCCACCGTGGAGTTGTTGCAGGTGGGGCTGTTGTAGGTGTAGCCGTTGATGGTCTTGCTGCCGCTGCCCTCGCTGGCCAGGTAGAACCAGTGGTTGCCGACGCCCGAGGAGTTGTGCACGTCGAGCTTGCCGACCGAGCTGCTCCAGCAGTCCGCCGACCGGCCGTCGAGCGAGGGCTTGTCGAAGCGGCGCAGCCACGGCGGGGTGGACTGGTCGCTGAACAGGTAGTCGGGGGTGTCCACCTTGTTGTTGGCGTACCACTCCACCATGGTGCCGAAGATGTCGCTGGTGGACTCGTTGAGGCCGCCGGACTCGCCGCTGTAGCGCAGGTTGGCGGTGGCGCTGGTGACGCCGTGGGTCATCTCGTGGCCCATGGTGTCGAGGTCGACCTGCTCGGGGTCGGTGCTGCCGTCGCCGTCGCCGGTCATCATGCAGAAGCAGCTGTCGGACCACTGGGCGTTGTCCCAGTTGGTGCCGACGTGGACGAAGACGGTGGCGCCCTTGCCGTCGTTCTTGATGCCGTTCCGGCCGAAGGTGTTCTTGTAGTAGTCGTACGTCCAGGCGGTGTTGGCGTGGGCGTCGACGGCGGCGGTGGAGCGGTCGGTGGAGAACTTCTTCCCGTCGCCCCAGACGTTGGTGGTGCTGGTGAACGCGGTGCCGGAGCCGGCCTTGAGCGCGCTCGCCGCGACGTTGTTGGCGTCCTTGGTGACGTGGCCGCGGACCGAGTCCTTGAGGGTGTAGCCGCCGCCGCTCTGGGCGGTGGTGTCGATCGTGATGTCGCCGGTGTACTCGGAGTGGCCGGTGCCGGAGGCCTGGTGCTCGGCGTCGTAGGTCTCGATCTGCTCGCCGGTGGTGGCGTCGGTGACGACCACCTTGCCGGCCGGCTGGCCGTGCTCGCCGGTGCCCTCGACGGTGGTGCGCCAGGCGAGCCGGGGCGTGCCGTCGGCGGCCCAGACGACCAGTTCGGGCGTGCTGGTGGCGTCCTGGACGCCGGGCGCGGCCGTGAGCGCGGCGGAGGCGCCGGCCTGCGCGGGCACCTTCGGGACGGTGGATCCGACGGCGGCGTCGTGGGCGGCCGCGCGGGAGGAGTCCTTGAGCCGGCCGCGGGCGTCCTGGTGGACGACCAGGTCACCGCCGACCACCGGCAGGCCCTGGTAGGTGCGGTCGAAGCGGACGTGCTGGGTGCCGTCGGCGTCGAGGACGACGTCCTTGACCACGAGGTCCTGGCCGGCGCCGAAGCCGAACACCCCCGCGTTGTGGGTGACGTTGGCGCGGGCCTGGGATATCGCGGCCTCGCGCATGCCGGGGGCGGCGGAGGCCGTGCCGGTGGGGACGGCGACGGCGACGAGGGCGGCGACGACCGCGATGGCTCCGGCCGCGAGGGGGCGGCGGGAGGAGGAGGTGGGGCTCACTCGGACTCCAGTCGGGGTAGCTGCAGGGAAAAGAGCTGCGACCGACATTGACGGCGATCAGTCAGGTAGAGCTAGAGGAATGGTCATATCTTTGCCAAGTTGTGTCCTGTTCAAATCAAAAGTGAGCAGAAATCAACACCCGTGCCGCATATGGCCGATCGCGTTCCGACGCATGACGCACGACCTGACGAGGCCCTAGGCTCGCCCCCATGGACGGATGGGTGGGGGCCTGGACCGGCGGTCGGGCGGCTGTCCACGTGGGCAACGTCGCGGACTTCAACGAGCAGTTCTTCGCCCCGGGCATGGACGCCGCCCAGCGCGCCCGACGGCTGCGGCAGGCACACCACTACGCCTGCCTGGCCACCTGCTACAGCCCCGAACCGGCACTGCTGGTGCTGCCCGCCGAGGTCGGCCCGGAGTGGACCGACTGGCTGGCCCGGGAGCTGGAGTGGGGCCCGGTCGGGGTGCACGGCGGCGTCGCGCCCGAGCGGACGGTCGCCCGGGCGCTCGCCGAACGGCCGGCCCTGGCCGCGCGGATCGCCGCCCTCGGCCGGCCGGTGGTCACCTGGGGCCGCACCGCCGCCCAGGGCGAGGGCCCCGAACTGGCCGCGGTGCACCGCTACGAGTCCAAGGCGGCGGCCCACGACCTGTTCGCCGAACTCGCCCCCGACCACCCGGGCGTCGTCGTCCCCCGGCAGGAACGCCCGGCCGGCCGGGGCCGGGCGGCCCGCCGGCTGACCGCCCGCGCCGCCCGGGGGCTGACCACCGTGCTGAAGAGCCCGCACGGCGTCGGCGGCTACGGCACCGTCGTGGTGGAGCCGGCCGACCTGTTCGCCGCCGGCGGCGGCCGGGCCCTGCTGCGGCGCCTGGTCCGCTCCGAACTCCTGCCCGCCCAGGGCGGCCTGCTGCTGGAGGAGCACGTCGACCCGGGCCCGGCCGCCCGGCTGCGCGACCTCACCTACGACGCGCTGGTCGGCCCCGACGGAGCCGTGCACCCGGTGGGCGCCGGCGACATGCGCGTCACCGGCACCCGCTACCAGGGCGTCACCGTCGGCCCCGACGCGGTGCCCCGGGGCGCCGCCGCGACGGCCCGCCGGTTCGCCCTCGCGGTGGGGGAGCGGCTGGCCGCCGAGGGCTACCGAGGCTGGTACGACGTGGACTTCGTCACCGACCGGCGGCGCCGGCTCGCCCCCACCGAGATCAACCTGCGGCTCACCGGCCCGGCCGTGGCCTTCATGCTGCGGGCCCGCCTCGACCAGGTGCGGGGCCCGGGCCACCTCGTCCGCACCCTGGACGCGATGCCGCTCGGCGCCCGGCTCGCCCCGGGCACGCTGCACGACCACCTCGACCGGCTGCGGCCGCGCTGCGCCCGGCTCGACGTCACCCTCCTGCCGCTGATCCCGACGGCGGGCCACGACCCGGAGCCCGCCGTCGGCCTCGCTCTCGCCGGGCCGAGCGCTGAGGCGCTGGACGCCGCGCAGGCGCTGCTCACGGCCGCGCACCACGGGCTGGCCGGGATGTTCGAGGCGCTGCGCTGACCGGTCGTCAGCGCAGGCCGTCAGCGCAGGTCGTCAGCGCCGAGCGGCCGTCACCGCCGGCGGTCCAGGGTGAGGTTGCGCGGGGCGACCACCAGGGTGGCGCCGGAGCCCAGCGCGCGGACCCAGTCGGCGGTGAAGACGTCGAACTCCAGGCTCGACGTCTGCAGGATCCGGTCCGCCGGGGACAGCCCGTACACCTCGTGCCAACCCCGGTACGCGGACAGCAGGTTGCGGTGCTCGACCAGGGCCCCGGCGGGCAGGCCGGTGGAGCCCGAGGTGTAGAGGACGCAGGCGAGGTCCGTCGGGCCGGCGGGCGCCCCCGGTGGGTCGGACGGCTCTTCGGTGAGGTCGGCCGTGTCCAGGCAGACGATCCGCGCCGGGCCCGCGTCGGCGAGCCGCACCCGGTGGCTCTCCTCGGTCACCACCAGGTTCGGGGCGGCGTCGGTCAGGATGTGCCGCAGCAGCGCGTCCGGCGCGCTCGGCTCCAGCGGCACGTACGCGGCGCCCGCCTTCAGCACCGCGAGCAGCGCGACGTACACCTGCGTGCCGCGGCCCAGGGCCACCGCCGCCCGGCCGCCGGGGGCCAGGCCGCGCGCCGCCAGGTGGCGGGCCAGGGCGTCGGCCCGCGCGTCCAGTTCCCCGTACGTCAGCTCGGCATCGCCGCAGCGGACGGCCACCGCCTGCGGTGCCTGCCCGGCCCGCAGTTCGACCAGCCCGTGCAGCGTGTCGGCCGCCCGGTCCTCGGCCGCTTCCCCGTCGGTCGGCATCGGCGCTCCCCTCGTCCCCTCCGAATGCCCAGATCATCCTCCCAACTCCCGCAGGGTGACAGGGTTCTGGAGCGTCCACTCCTCGGACGGCCCGGACCCGCGTGCGGTGACGGTTGTACTCTGCACGCAGACGGTCGGCGCCGGCCCGTCCGGTACGGCGCTTCGCCCGCGCCCTGTCCGGCGCCGCACCTCGGAGGTCCGCCCCCATGAGCTCGTCCGTCCCGTCCTTCGACGGCCCGCTGCTGCGCACCCAGGACGTGGACGTCGTACGCGACGGCCGCCACCTGCTGCGCGGGATCACCCTCGCCATCGAGCCGGGCGAGCACTGGGCGCTGCTCGGCCCCAACGGCGCCGGGAAGTCGACCCTGCTCGCCCTGCTCGGCGCGGTCTCCCACCCCACCCGGGGCGAGGTGGACGTGCTCGGCCGCCGGCTCGGCCGGGTGGACATCCGCGAGCTGCGCGCCCACCTCGGGCACGTCAACCCCCGGCACCCGCTGCGCTCGCCGCTGAGCGTGCGCGAGGTGGTGCTCACCGGGCACACCAACACCATCGAGCCGGAGTTGCACCGCAAGCCCGGCCCCGAGGTGCTGGAGCGGGCCGAGCAGCTGATCGAGACGCTCGGCATGGGCGCGATCGCCGAGTCGGCGTGGACCACCCTGTCCCAGGGCGAGCGCGGCCGGGCCCTGATCGCCCGCGCGCTGATGCCGAGCCCCCGCCTGCTGCTGCTCGACGAGCCCGCCACCGGGCTGGACCTGACCGCCCGCGAGCTGCTGCTGGACAGTCTGGACCTGCTGCGCCACCAGCACCCGGAGCTGGCCAGTGTGCTGGTCACCCACCACCTGGAGGAGCTGCCGGAGAGCACCACCCACGCCCTGCTGCTGCGGGACGGGGAGTGCGTGGCGGCCGGGCCGGTGGACGAGGTGATGACCACCGAGCTGATCAGCGTGACCTTCGGCCACCCGATCCGGATCAGCCGGCACGAGGGCCGGTGGACGGCCCGGGCGGCCGCGCGGCGTACGCCGGGGCGCTGACGGGTCCCGGTCGGGGCATGGGCAGGCTGGGCGGGCTGGGCGGTCGGCCCGCTTCCGACGGGGGCGGGTATGGACGTAAAAAAGTTTTTACGTAAGGTATGCCTTAGCTAAGGCGGGGTTGTCGCTGGTTCGACGCCCCCACCGGTGCTCAGCCCTGCCCCGCCCTGGCACACCCATGCCCTTTTCCGTTGGAGCCCGCATGTCCGCCCGTCGCCGTTCCACCGCAGCCGCGCTGCTCACCCTCGCCGTGGCGACCGCCACCCTGGCGGGCTGTGCGGCGAAGAAGGACGACAAGGCGGGCGGCGCGGACGCGGTCAAGATCAACGCGACCGACACCGCCTGCGAGGTCTCCAAGACCAGCTTCCCGGCCGGCCACGTCGTCCTGGACATCAGCAACAAGGGCGCCAAGACCACCGAGGTCTACGTCTACGGCGCCGGCGACAAGATCATCACCGAGCGCGAGAACATCGGCCCCGGCACCAAGGCCACCATCAACGCCGAGATCAAGGCCGGCTCCTACGAGATCGCCTGCAAGCCCGGCATGGTCGGCGACGGCATCCGCCAGAAGATCACCGTGACCGGCGAGGGCGCCAGTGCCGCCGCCGCCGACCCGCGCCTGACCGCCGCCGTCGACGCGTACCGCACGTACGCCCAGCAGCAGGCCGACGCCACCATCCCGGCCGTCGAGGCCTTCGCCGCCGCGATCAAGGCCGGCGACGTGGAGAAGGCCAAGTCGCTGTACGCGCCGTCGCGCACCGGCTGGGAGCGCACCGAGCCGGTCGCCGAGAGCTTCGGCGACGTCGACCCCAAGACCGACACCCGCGAGGACAAGCTGGAGGCCGGCCAGGAGTGGACCGGCTGGCACAAGCTGGAGAAGTCGCTCTGGGCCGACGCCAAGATCGGCGACGACGAGAAGAAGCTCGCCGACCAGCTGGTCAACGACCTCAAGGACTGGCAGAAGAAGATCCCCGAGGCCGAGATCACCGCGACCAGCATGGCCAACGGCGCCAAGGAGCTGCTGGACGAGGTCGCCACCAACAAGATCACCGGCGAGGAGGACCGCTACAGCCACACCGACCTGGCCGACTTCCAGGCCAACGTCGAGGGCGCGCAGAAGGCCTACGAGCTGCTGAAGCCGGTCGCCGCCGAGAAGGACCCGGAGCTGGCCAAGACCCTGGACTCCGAGTTCACCGCGATCCAGGCCCTGCTCGCCAAGTACAAGCAGGCCGACGGCACCTTCACCTCCTACGACAAGGTCACCGAGGCCGAGCGCAAGACCTTCTCCGACGCGGTCAACTCGCTGGGCGAGCCGCTGTCGAAGCTGGCCGCCGCCGTGGTCGTCAAGTAACGACCGCGGCCCCACCCGAGCACCGTCCCCACCCCACCGACGCCGTGGGGGGGGGGGGGGGGGGGGGACGCAGCGGATTGATGCGCGAGCACGAGGGCAGACTGACTACCGAACAGCGGAAAACAGCACGAAACACAAACAAACAAAA
>NZ_JBWKEQ010000097.1:6552-12133 GCF_056435365.1 Kitasatospora sp. NPDC043949
CCTCGGGGGGAGGCCCGGTTGCAGACCGTCTCACCCGCGGCTCCCGAAAACCAACAACCCCCCCCCCCCCCACCCACCCCCCCCCCCCCCCCCCCCCCCCGCCCCCCCAACCCCCCCCCCACGGCATCGGCGAGTCAGCACAGAGAAGGATCCGCCCGCCGATGGACGCCGAGAACGCCAAGGGCACCGAGAACCCCGAGAACCCCGAGGGCACCGCGAACGCCCCGGCCGCTGCCGCCGGGGGCGCCGTCAGCCGACGGGCCGTGATCGGCTGGGCCGGCGCGGGCGTCGCGCTCGGCGCCGCCGCCGTCGGCTCGGTCGCCGCCGCCACCCGGCAGGACGACCCCGCCCCGGCGGCGGCCGCCCAGACCGGCGCCGAGGTGCCCTTCTACGGCGAGAACCAGTCCGGCATCGCCACCCCGGTCCAGGACCGCCTGCACTTCGCCGCCTTCGACGTCTCCGAGAAGGCGACCCGCGAGTCGCTGGTCAAGATGCTCAAGGAGTGGACCAAGGCCGCCGCCGCGATGACCGGTGGCCGCGAGGTCGGCACCGGCGCCGCCGACGGCCTGCCCGAGGCGCCGCCGGACGACACCGGTGAGGCCCTCGGCCTGCCCGCCTCCCGGCTCACCCTCACCATCGGCTTCGGCCCCACCCTGTTCGACCAGGACGGCGTCGACCGCTTCGGCCTCCGCGCCAAGCGCCCCGAGGCCCTGATCGACCTGCCGAACTTCAAGGGCGACAAGCTCGACCCGCTGCGCAGCGGCGGCGACCTCTGCGTCCAGGCCTGCGCCGACGACCCGCAGGTCGCCGTGCACGCGATCCGCAACCTGGCCCGGATCGGCATGGGCACCGTGAACATCCGCTGGTCCCAGCTCGGCTTCGGCAAGACCTCCTCCACCACCCCGGACGCCCAGACCCCGCGCAACCTGCTCGGCTTCAAGGACGGCACCCACAACATCGCGGGCACCGACGGCGCCGGGCTGGCCGAGCACGTCTGGGCCGCCCCCGGCGACGGCCCCGAGTGGATGACCGGCGGCTCCTACCTGGTCGCCCGGCGGATCCGGATGCACATCGAGACCTGGGACCGCGCCTCGCTCAAGGACCAGGAGGACACCTTCGGCCGGACCAAGGGCGAGGGCGCTCCCTACGGCAAGGCCAAGGAGCACGACGCGCCGGACCTCAAGGCGATGCCCGCCGGCTCGCACGTCGCCCTGGCCCACCCGGACGCCAACAACGGCCTGATGATCCTGCGCCGCGGCTTCTCCTTCACCGACGGCACCGACGGCCTCGGCCGCCTGGACGCCGGCCTGTTCTTCCTCGCCTACCAGCGCGACACCCGCAAGGCCTTCGTGCCGCTCCAGCAGCGGCTCGCGGCCGGCGACAAGCTCAACGAGTACATCCAGCACGTCGGTTCCGCCCACTTCGCCTGCCCGGCGGGCGTCCGCAAGCCCGGGGAGTGGTGGGGCCAAGCGCTCTTCGGCTGATCCCCCGCCCCGTTCAACCCCCCGAGGAGAGTGCCGTGTTCGGCAACTACCTGATCGGCCTGCGCGAAGGCCTCGAAGCCAGCCTGGTCGTCTGCATCCTGATCGCCTACCTGGTCAAGACCGGCCGCAGGGACAAGCTGCCGCCGGTGTGGATCGGCGTTGCATCCGCCGTGGTGCTCAGCATGGCCTTCGGCGCCGTGCTGCAGTTCGGCTCCTCGCAGCTCACCTTCGAGGCCCAGGAAGCGCTGGGCGGCTCGCTGTCGATCATCTCGGTCGGGCTGGTCACCTGGATGGTGTTCTGGATGCGCCGCACCGCCCGGCACCTGAAGACCGAACTGCACGGCAAGCTGGACGCGGCCATCGCCATGGGCACCACGGCCCTGGTGGTCACCTGCTTCCTGGCGGTCGGCCGCGAGGGCCTGGAGACCGCGCTGTTCATCTGGTCGGCGGTGCAGGCCACCAACGACGGCTACAACCCGCTGATCGGCGCCGCGCTCGGCCTGCTCACCTCGGTGGTGCTCGGCTGGCTGTTCTACCGCGGCGCGCTGAAGATCAACCTGGCCAAGTTCTTCACCTGGACCGGCGCGATGCTGGTGGTCGTCGCGGCCGGCGTGCTCGCCTACGGCGTGCACGACCTCCAGGAGGCCGGCTGGCTGCCGGGCCTGCACAGCGTGGCCTTCGACATCAGCAGCACCATTCCCAAGGACAGCTGGTACGGCACCCTGCTCAAGGGCGTGTTCAACTTCCAGCCGGACCCGACCGTGCTGCAGCTCGTGGTCTGGCTGCTCTACCTGGTGCCGACCCTCGCCGTGTTCTTCGGCCTGTTCGGCGGCAAGGCGAAGCCCGTCGCCGCCAAGCCGGCCGCCTGACCCCTCCGTTCGGCGAACCGCCCCGCCCCGTCCGGCACCCCGCCGGGCGGGGCGGTGTCGTGTGCGGCGCTATGTCCCGTACGGGCACGCGGCGCTATATCCCGTACACGCAGAGGAAGACGATGAAGGCGACCAGCCCGACGGCCGCGGCGATCCACGGGCCCGGCGCGAACTCCTGTCGGACGTACCCGGCGTCGTGCGTCTGCGACAGGTGCTCGGAGGCCTTCGCCTGCGCACCGAACGTCGCCGACCTGCGGTAGCCGCAGCTCTCGCAGACCACGCGCCGGGTGTTGTTCCGCCCCGAGACGACCTTCACCGCGTGCTGGTGCCCGTGCGGGTCCTCGCCCGTGAACCGGCTGGTCTCCATGCCTTGGCCCCCTTCGCCTCGCCCCTGTGCGCGCGAGCATCCTTGCACGCACCACCGACAGCCGTACCCCGGTGGGACCGGGATACGCCGGAGCCCCGGACGGTCCTCGACCGTCCGGGGCTCCGGCGCGCTTGCGGGGGGCGTCTACTCGCTCTTGATCGCGCCCAGGATGTCCATCCGGGCGGCCCGGTGGGCCGGCCAGAGGGCGGCCAGCAGGCCGATCACCGCGGCCGCGACCAGGAAGCCGACGATCTGCAGCGGCGGCACCACGGTGGTCATGTTCTTGAACGAGTCCGCCATCGTGCGGTTGCCCGCCCAGGCCACCAGGATCCCGAGCCCGATCCCGACCGCGCCGCCGAACAGCGCGATCAGCAGCGACTCCAGCCGGACCATCCGGCGGATGCCGATCCGGTCCAGGCCGATCGCCCGCAGCATGCCGATCTCCCGGCGCCGCTCGAACACCGACATCGCCATGGTGTTGACCACGCCGAGCACCGCGATCACCACGGACATCCCGAGCAGCCCGTACATCATGTTCAGCATGTCGGTGACCAGCTTGCGGCTCTCCGCCTTGATGTCCTTCTCGCCCTTGACCGCGATCAGCGGGTTGCCGCCGGTCGCGTCGCGCAGCGCCTGCTTCAGCTTCTCGTCCGCGCCGTGGACGCCCTTCACCAGGACCTTGTCCGGTCCGGCGCCGGGCAGCGCGTGCGGGCCCACCACGTTGTCCGGGGCGACGATGCCGGCCAGTGCGGTGTTGGCCTCCAGCACGGCGCCGACGGTGAGCGAGCCCTTGGTCTTGTCCGGGTAGGTGACCGTGACGGCGTCGCCGACCTTGTAGCCGTTGCGCTCGGCGGTGCCCGAGCTGACCATCAGCCGGCCCTGCTTGAGGGCGTCCGCCGAACCGTCCTTGACCTTGATGGTGGCCAGCTGGTCGATGGTCGCGGCGTCGACGGCCGTCAGCCACTCGCGGTCGGACTCTCCCCGGCCGGTCTCCACCGGGACGCTGCGCGTCACGCTCATCGCGCTGACGCCGGGCGCCTTGGCGATCTGGCCGGCGACGTCGGGGGAGAGCATCGAGCCGTTCTGCATGGCGACCGTGAAGTCGGCCTTGAGGTCGTTCGCGGTCGCCGCGTCGACGGCCTTGTTCACCGAGGCGCCGACCACGGTCAGCGCGGTGATCAGGGTGACGCCGATGGTCAGCGCCGAGGCGGTGGCCGCCGTCCGGCGCGGGTTGCGGATCGCGTTCTCCTGGGCCAGCTTGCCCGGCGTGCCGTAGAGCTTGCGCAGCAGCGGGGCGAACAGCGCGATCAGCGGCCGGGCCAGCAGCGGGGTCAGCACGAACACGCCGATCAGCAGGACGCCCGCGCCGAGGCCGACCAGCTTGACCTCCTTGCCGCCCGCACCGGCGGCCAGGGCGCCCGCACCGGCCAGCGTGAACAGCAGGCCGATCGTGTTGCGGATCCGCAGGCTCTTCTGGGTGGCCGGCTGTTCGACCGAGCTCATCGCGGCCACCGGCGCGATCCGGGAGGCCCGGCGGGCGGGCAGCCAGGCCGCCAGCACGGTCACCAGGACACCGACGCTGATCGAGGCGATCACCGTGGAGGGGCTGACCACCAGCGGGCCGTCCGGGAGGTTGGCGTCCACCGGGCCGTTCAGCAGCGCCTGCAGCCCGGCGGCGATGCCGATGCCGGCGAGCAGACCGGCCACCGAGGCGGTCAGGCCGACGAGCAGCGCCTCGACCAGCACCGAGCGGGTGATCTGCTTGCGGCTGGCACCGACGGCGCGCAGCAGGGCGAGCTCCTTGGTGCGCTGGGCGACCAGCATGGTGAAGGTGTTGGCGATGATGAAGATCCCGACGAACAGCGCGATGGCCGCGAAGCCCATCAGGAAGGTGCTCAGGACCCTGGTGCCCTGGGCGATCATCCGGTCCTGCTCTTCGGCGAGCGCGCGTCCGGTCTTGGCCTCGATCGAGTCGTCCTGCGGGACGGCCTGCTTGACGGCGGCGAGGAGCGCGGTGTCGTCCGCGCCCGGCTTGCCCTTGACGTCGAGCTCGGCGAAGCGGCCCGGGTTGAGGTAGAGCTGCTGGGCGGTGGCGGTGTCGAAGGCGGCGAGCGAGCCGCCGGCCAGCACGCGCGGGTCGTTGGTGTGCAGGGTGCCGGTGAGCTTGAGCTCCATCACCGGGCCGTTGACGGCCACCCGGACGGTGTCGCCGACCTTGTAGCCGCCCTTCTCGGCGGTCTTGGCGTCCAGCGCGATCTCACCCGAGGTGCGCGGGCCGCGCCCGTCGACCAGCGGATAGCGCGGGTCGGTGCCGTCGGCGCCCGGCACGTAGTTGGTGCCGGTGGTGGAGAAGCCGTCGCCGATCAGCGCGCCCTTCTTGTCGGCGATGCCGGCGAAGCCGCTGACCACGCCGCGCGCCTCGGCGGCGCCGGGCAGCGCCGCGACCGCCTTGCGGGTGTCCTCGGTGAGGGCCGCGCCGGAGGAGGTCCGGCCGGTGTGGTCGTAGCCCCGGCCGACGGCGTCGCGGTCGCTGACCGTGACGGCGATGTCGGTGTAGCTCTTGGAGCTCTGGGTCCTGAGCGCGTCGCCGAGGGTGTCGGTGAAGACGAGCGCGCCGGAGACGAAGGCGGTGCCGAGCAGCACGGCGAGCATCGTCATGAGGAGTCGGCCCTTGTGGGCCAGCACGTTGCGCAAAGCGGTGCGGTACATGAGGGGGTGTCAGTCCTGGGGGTTCTCGAAGGTCGGGGGCGCCGGGGCCAGCGGGACGCTCTAGCTGGTGCGGCCCTTGGCGTCGAAGCGGCGCATGCGGTCCAGGACGGTGTCGGCGGTGGGGTGGTGGAGTTCGTCGACGATGCGGCCGT
>NZ_JBWKEQ010000098.1:0-11009 GCF_056435365.1 Kitasatospora sp. NPDC043949
ACCTCCGCCGCGAACGGAGCGATCTTCGCCTCGGCCAGCGAACGCACCGCCTCACGGAGCATCTCGTGCTCCTCGGAGATACGGAAGAGATCGAAGTCAGCCGCCCCTGCGCTGCCCGCCATGATGCCCGCCTCGTCCAGTGATCGAAGTCAATCCGGGGTTAACTACCGTTCAGTAGAGATCCTAGGGCTCCGACCTGCGGCTGCCTAGCGTCCCCGGCGCACAGGCGATCGAGGCCGGATCCGTCGGGGCGGATAGCATCAGAGGCACCCGTACAGGTCGAGTCCGCACAAAGGGGAACCCGTGACCCTCCGCATCTCCGTGATCGGCACCGGCTACCTCGGTGCCACGCACGCGGCCGCGATGGCCGAGTTCGGCTTCGAGGTGCTGGGCCTGGACATCGACCCCGACAAGATCGCCACGCTGACCGCCGGCCGCGTCCCGATGTACGAACCGGGGCTGTCCGAGCTGCTGCTCAAGCACGTCGCCGGGCACGAGGGTTCGACCGGCCGGCTGCGCTTCACCAGCTCCGTCCAGGAGGCCGCGGAGTTCGGCGACGTGCACTTCGTCTGCGTCAACACCCCGCAGCGCAAGGGCGAGTTCGCCGCCGACATGTCGTACGTCGACACCGCGATCGACGGCCTCGCCCCGTACCTGACCCGCCCGGTCCTGGTGGTCGGCAAGTCCACCGTGCCGGTCGGCTCGGCGAGCCGGCTCGCCGAACGGCTGGCCGCGCTGGCACCCGTCGGCGCGGGCGCCGAGCTCGCCTGGAACCCGGAGTTCCTGCGCGAGGGCTTCGCCGTCCAGGACACCCTGCGCCCGGACCGGATCGTCGTCGGCGCCCACAGCGAGCGCGCCGAGCAGCTGCTGCGCGAGGTGTACGCCGAGCCGATCGCGGCCGGGGTGCCGTTCCTGGTCACCGACTACGCGACCGCCGAGCTGGTGAAGGCCGCCGCCAACTCCTTCCTGGCCACCAAGATCTCCTTCATCAACGCGATGGCCGAGGTCTGCGAGGCGGCCGGAGCCGACGTCACGCTGCTCTCCACCGCGCTCGGGCACGACGAACGGATCGGCCGCAAGTTCCTCAACTCCGGCCTGGGCTTCGGCGGCGGCTGCCTGCCCAAGGACATCCGGGCGTTCATGGCCCGGGCCGGCGAACTCGGCGCCGACCAGGCGCTGACCTTCCTGCGCGAGGTCGACTCGATCAACATGCGCCGCCGCTCCCGGATGGTGGAGCTGGCCCGCGAGCAGTGCGGCGGCGGCTTCCTGGGCCGCCGGGTGGCCGTCCTCGGCGCCGCGTTCAAGCCCAACTCGGACGACATCCGGGACTCCCCCGCGCTCAACGTCGCCGCCCAGATCCAGCTCCAGGGCGCCCAGGTCACCGTCTACGACCCGAAGGCCGTCGACAACGCCCGCAAGATGTTCCCCTCGCTCGCCTACGCCGACTCGGCCCTGGAGGCCGCCGAGGGCGCCCACGTCGTCCTGCACCTCACCGAGTGGGCCGAGTTCCGCGAGCTGGACCCGGCCGACCTCGGCGCCGTGGTCGCCGAGCGCCGCCTCCTCGACGGCCGCAACGTCCTGGACGCCGACGCCTGGCGCGCCGCCGGCTGGACCTACCGCGCCCTCGGCCGCCCCAGCTGACGCCTGGCCGACACTTCCCGCGCCCGCCCCCAGGCCCCTGGGGGCGGGCGCGTCTGGAATTCCGCCCTTCGTTCTGAAGTTACGCCTCCCGTTCGACCGACCCGGAGCACGCGATGACGACAGAGTTCTACCGGCGAGAGCCGACGCCACGCACCGCCTGGCGACAGGCCGTCCTGATGGGCCGCAACGCCCGCACGTACAAGTTCGCGCTGGGATCCGCCCTGCTGGAGTGCGCGGCCGCCGGACACACCGAGGTGCCGCTGCAGGAGCTGGCCGAGCCGTACTCCATGGCTCTGGTCACCCGGTTGCGCGACGCCCCGCAGGCACCGGCCATGGGCGGGGACGACGACTTCCTCGCCGTCTCCGCGCAGGAGACCGACGAGTGCCTGGCCGCCGGACGCCCTACCGAGCGACTCCTCCAAGCCGCCTGCAAGTCGATGCCGGACATGGTCATGGACCGGTTCCACAACCTCGCGGGCGGCACCGAGGTCGCACACCGCTTCTACGAGTTGTCCGGGCGTGGACGGGATCGCGTCGTCCTGCTCACTCCCGCCCTCCAGCAGATCGCGATGTCGGAGCAGGCCGCCGGGCTACGGACGGAGTTGGCGGCACGCTGGAGCATCGTGGAGTCCGCCTTCGCCCTGGGCATCGGCCGAGGCCTGCTCGCCGACGAGCTCGATGTGGACGTGGAGCAGTGGCTCCTCATGGACCGACGCCGCCGCCGACCCGTCACCGGGGTCATCGACGCCCTGATCGGCTTCCAGTACGGACGTTGCCTGATCTGCGACGAGCCGATCACCGCCGAGGACAAGGCCGCCGTCGACCACGTCTTCCCGTTCTCGCTCATGAGGCGATTCGACTTCGTGCCGGGCGGGTCGCAACCGGACCTGGACCGCCCGTGGAACCTCGCCCCGACCCACGGGGCGTGCAACAGCGCCAAGAGCGACCGCTGGCCGACCCCTGAGGAGCTCAACCGGCTGGCCCGTCGCAACGAGGCCGTCATGAACTCCCCGGTCCGGCTGAAGGACAACCTGCGGGCGAGCCTCAACCACGCGAAGCTCGGCTCGCGCTCGCCGGGCAGCCGCTGGCCCGCCTTCATCCGCCAGGTGCAGGCGTACTTCGACTGACCTCTCCGTACGGGGCTCGCGGGAATCCGGCGCCCGTGGTCGTCGTTGGCACCGGCATGACGAGCTACGGCGACGACGCGACGGTTCGCGAGATCCTCACCGGCACCGGCGACACCTGGGCGGTGGTCGGCCTGTCCGACAACACCGCCCGGGCCGCCTACGGGGTGGCCGGGGTGCTCCAGCGGTACGGCAAGCGCATCGTGCCGGTGCACCCGAAGGCCGAGACGGTCCTCGGCGAGCCCGGCTACGCCTCGCTCGCCGAGATCCCGTTCCCGGTCGACGTGGTGGACGTGTTCGTGAACAGCGCGCTGGCCGGGGAGGTGGCCGACCAGGCGGTGACGGCCGGGGCGAAGGCCGTCTGGTTCCAGCTCGGCGTGGTCGACGAGGCCGCGTACGCGCGGACCAGGACGGCCGGGCTCGCCATGGTGATGGACAGGTGCCCGGCCATCGAGATCCCGCGGCTGGGCTGACCTCAGCCCTTCGCGCCGTCCAGCTGCGCGATGGTGGCGATGGACGGGCGGCGGCTGGCCCGCAGCCCGTCGGCGACGGACTCGGCGTCGCGCAGGACGCGGACGGCGTTGTGCCAGGTGAGCTTGGCGAGGTCGGCCTCGGACCAGTTCCGGCGCAGGAGTTCGGCGATCAGGTTGGGGTAGCCGGCCACCGAGCCCAGGCCGTCGGGCAGGAAGGCGGTGCCGTCGAAGTCGCCACCGATGCCGATGTGGTCGATGCCGGCGACCTCGCGCAGGTGGTCGAGGTGGTCCGCGACGGTGGCCGGGGTGGCGATCGGGCGCGGGTTGGCGGCCTCGAAGGCGCGCTGGCGCTCCATCGCGGGCGGGGTGGTGTCGAGCGGGTGGAAGCCGTGGGCGCGCATGTTCTCGTCGGCGGCGAGGGTCCACTCGATGGCGGCGGGCAGGATGAACTTGGGCACGAAGGTGGCCATCGCCACGCCGCCGTTGGCGGGCAGCTGGGCGAGCACGTCGTCCGGGATGTTGCGCGGGTGGTCGCAGACGGCGCGGGCCGAAGAGTGCGAGAAGACGACCGGCGCCTCGGTGACCCGCAGGGCGTCGCGCATGGTGTCGGCGGAGACGTGCGAGAGGTCGACGAGCATGCCGAGCCGGTTCATCTCCCGGACGACCTCCTCGCCGAACCGGGTCAGCCCGCCGGCCGCCGGCTTGTCGGTGGCGGAGTCGGCCCACGGCACGTTGTCGTTGTGGGTGAGCGTCAGGTACCGCACGCCGAGCTCGTGGAGAGCACGCAGGGTGGCGAGCGAGCAGTCGATGGAGTGGCCGCCCTCGGCGCCCATCAGGGAGGCGATCCGGCCTTCGGCGCGGGCGGCCTCCATGTCGTCGGCGGTGCGGGCGAGCCGGAGCCGGTCGGGGTAGCGCTCGACCAGGGCGTGGACGAAGTCGATCTGTTCCAGGGTGGCGCTCACCGCGTGGTCGCCGGCCAGCCGGGTCGGCACGTAGACGGACCAGAACTGCGCGCCGACCCCGCCCTCCGCGAGGCGGGCGAGGTCGGTGTGCAGGCGGTCGCTCTGGTCGGCGGCGAGGTCGACCGCGCCGAGGTCGTACCCGGCCTGCTCGCGCATCGCCCACGGGAGGTCGTTGTGGCCGTCGACCACGGGGGCGGTGCGCAGCAGGGCCCGGGCGCGGTCCAGCGGGGTGGGGGAGTCCGGATCGGTAGTCATACCGGCTGTTCTACCCCACCCCCACCACCGGGGTTACTTGCCGAAGCCGAAGGAGGAGGAACCGGCCACCTTGGCGCGGAGCTTCTTGCCCTTCTCGGTGGCCTGGTTGTTCAGCTCGGCCTGGAAGTCGGTCATCCGCTCGGTCAGTTCGGGGTCGAACGCGGCCAGCATCCGCACGGCGAGCAGGCCGGCGTTGCGCGCGCCGGCCACCGAGACGGTCGCGACCGGGACGCCGGCCGGCATCTGGACGATGGACAGCAGGCTGTCCATGCCGTCCAGGTAGCGCAGCGGCACCGGCACGCCGATGACGGGCAGCGGGGTGACGGAGGCGAGCATGCCCGGCAGGTGGGCGGCGCCGCCGGCGCCGGCGATGATGGCCTTGAGGCCGCGCCGGTGGGCGTTCTCGCCGTACGCGACCATCTCGCGGGGCATCCGGTGCGCCGAGACGACGTCGACCTCGTAGGGGATCTCGAACTCGTCGAGGGCCTGGGCGGCGGCCTCCATGACGGGCCAGTCGGAGTCCGAGCCCATGACGATGCCGACGAGCGGGCTCGAAGGGGAGGAGGTCATTCGGTGATCGTTCCTCGCAGGTAGGCGGCCGCGTGGCGGGCGCGCTCGCGGACGTCGTCGAGGTCGTCCCCGAAGACGTTGACGTGGCCGACCTTGCGGCCGGGCTTCACGTCCTTCCCGTACATGTGGATCCGCAGGCCGGGGTCGCGGGCCATGCAGTGCAGGAAGGCGTGGTACATGTCCGGGTAGTCGCCGCCGAGGATGTTGACCATGACGGTCCACTTGGCGCGCGGCCGGGGGTCGCCGAGCGGGAGGTCGAGGACGGCCCGCAGGTGGTTCTCGAACTGCGAGGTGACGGCGCCGTCCTGGGTCCAGTGCCCGGAGTTGTGGGGGCGCATGGCGAGCTCGTTGACGAGGATCCGGCCGTCCCTGGTCTGGAACAGTTCGACGGCGAGGTGGCCGGTGATGCCGAGGTCGCCGGCGATGCGCAGGGCCAGCTGCTGGGCCTCGTCGGAGAGGGCCGGGTCGAGGTCGGGCGCGGGGGCGGTGACCTCGGCGCAGACGCCGTTCTCCTGGACGCTCTCCACCACCGGGTAGGCGACGGCCTGGCCGCTGGGCGAGCGGACGACGTTGGCGGCGAGTTCGCGGACGAAGTCGACCTTCTCCTCGGCGAGCACCGGGACGCCGGCCAGGAACGGCGCCTGCGCGTCCTCCTCGCCGGCGACGACCCAGACGCCCTTGCCGTCGTAGCCGCCGCGGACGGTCTTCAGCACGACCGGGTAGCCGGAGCCCTCGGCAGCGAAGGCGGTGACGTCGGCCGGGTCGGCGACGATCCGGTGCCGGGGGCAGGGCACGCCGATGGCGTCGAGCTTGGCCCGCATGACGCCCTTGTCCTGGGCGTTGACCAGCGCGTCCGGGCCGGGCCGGACGGCGATGCCGTCGGCTTCCAGGGCCCGCAGGTGCTCGGTGGGGACGTGCTCGTGGTCGAAGGTGATCACGTCGCAGCCGGCCGCGAAGCGGCGCAGCGTGTCGAGGTCGCGGTAGTCGCCGAGGACGACGTCGGAGACCACCTGTGCGGCGGAGTCCTGGGGCGTGTCGGCGAGGAGTTTGAACCTGACCCCGAGCGGGATGCCCGCCTGGTGTGCCATGCGGGCCAACTGCCCGCCGCCGATCATGCCCACCACTGGAAAATTCACATTGCCCGGGGAAGTCACCCCGCCAGGATATCCGGGCCGGTCGGGGGCGGTGGAACCGCTGGGGTGGGCTGGACGTCCCAGTCAACCCGAAGCCCTGGGGGCTGAGCCGTTCGGTGGAAGCGGGTAGCCTGGACGGCTAGGTCCTGGTCTGCGCAGTCCGATCATGTGCGTGCACGCAGGGCTCAAGGGGTGGACGCGTCCACGCGATCCGCTCTTCGACCCGCAGGCACATGGAGGCAGCCCGGTATGGCGACGACCGCAGCTTCGAGCCCTTCGCTCTCGCAGAAACTGCGGGGGCTGTCAGGCGAAGTGGTGAAGTTCGGCCTGGTCGGCCTGAGCGGCGTGGTGGTCAACTTCGCCGTGTTCTGGGTGTGCCTCAACGGGCTGGGCCTGGCCTCGCTGCGGTCCAACATCGCGGCGACGCTGATCGCCATCGCCACCAACTACCTGGGCTACCGCTACTGGCTGTACCGGGACCGCGACGCCGCCTCGCGCAAGCGGGAGATCACGTTGTTCCTGGTGTACAGCGGCATCGGCATGCTGATCGAGACCGGGGTGCTCGGCTTCTCGGTGTACGTGCTCGGCCTCGACTCGCACTACGAGCAGCTGGGCGCCAAGGTGGCCGGCCTCGCGGTGGCCACCGTGTTCCGCTTCTTCTCGTACCGGACCTGGGTGTTCAAGGCGCTGCCCGAGCCGGTCGCGCAGGAAGCGAGCGGCACCGGCGACACCACCGGCACCAGCGACACCAGCGGCCAGGAGCTGGCCGCCCAGGCCGAACTGATGCTGGCCGCCGAGCAGATCCGCTACGCCAAGGCCGAGTAGCCGGCCGGCCGTCCGCTCTGGACGGCCGCACTCCCGACCGTGCCCGCCCCGGCTCAGTCCGCGTGGCTGCGGCCGAGGAAGAGCGCGAACACCGCGGGCTTCAGCGAGAGCAGTTCGAGCCGCCCGCCGTCCGCCTCCGCGAGGTCGCGGGCGACGGCCAGGCCGATGCCGGTGGAGTTGCGGCCGCTGACGGCGCGCTCGAACACCCGGTTCCCGAGGTCCGGCGGCACGCCGGCGCCCTGGTCCTGCACCTCGACCACCACCGAGGTGCCGGAGGGCCGGACCCGCAGGGTGATCGTCCCGGCGCCGTGCATCAGCGAGTTCTCGATCAGGGTGGCCAGCACCTGGGCGACGGTGCCCGGGGTGCCGACGGCGGTGACCCCGTGCAGGCCCTCCAGGGACAGCACCCGGCCGGTCTCGCGCAGCGACGGGCCCCACTCCTCGACCTGCTGCTTGATCACCTCGTCCAGGTCGAAGGCCACCGCGGTGGGGCTGCGCGGGTCGCGCTGGGTGGTGAGCAGCCGCTGGACGACGTCGGTGAGCCGTTCGACCTGCTGGAGGGCGATGGTCGCCTCCTCCTTGACGGTCTCCGGCTCCTCGGCGAGGGCGGTGATCTCCTCCAGCCGCATGGAGAGCGCGGTGAGCGGGGTGCGCAACTGGTGCGAGGCGTCGGCGGCGAGCCGGCGTTCGGCGGTGAGCATCCGGGCGATCCGCTCGGCGCTGGTGTCCAGCACCTCGGCGACCCGGTCGAGTTCGGGCACCCCGTAGCGGCGGTCGCGGGGGCGCGGGTCGCCGGAGCCGAGCCGTTCGGCGGTCTCGGCCAGGTCGGTGAGCGGCCGGGCGAGCCGTTTGGCCTGCCAGACGGCGAGCGCCACGGCGGCCTGGACGGCCAGCAGGGCGACGACGCCGAGCAGCAGCAGCATGTTGGCGATCTCGTGGTCGACGTCCGCGCGGGACTGCTCGACGGTGACGACCTCGCCGCTGTTGCCGCGTTCGACGGCCTTCAGCAGGTGGCCGCCGGCCAGGCGTTCGCCGCTGGAGACGACGTCCTGGCCGGGGATCTGCACCTCGACGTAGCTGCCCTCGGTGACCTGGTTGTCGAAGGCCCGGCCGGTGACCGGCTCGCCCGCGGAGAGCCGGTTCTCGACCAGGGCGAGCACCCGGACGGCGGACGCGTCCACCCGGTCCTGGGCCGAGTTGACGATGGTGCGCTTCTCGACCAGGGCGAGCGGCACGCAGAACACCACGACCACCACCAGGACGACGCCCAGCAGCGAGTTGATCATCCGGCGTTTCACGCTGCCGCTCCCCGAGGTGCTCCGCTTCATCGGCCGACTCCCGGCCGCGTTCTCCGTACGGGGCTAATTCTTCTCGAACCGGAACCCCACTCCGCGCACGGTGGCGATGTACCGCGGGTTCGCCGCGTCGTCACCGAGCTTCTTGCGGAGCCAGGAGATGTGCATGTCCAGGGTCTTGGTGGAGGTCCACCAGGTGGTGTCCCAGACCTGCCGCATGATCTCCTCGCGGGTGACCACCCGGCCGGCGTCCCGGACGAGGACGCGCAGCAGCTCGAACTCCTTGGCGGAGAGGGTGAGCTCCTCCTCGCCGAGCCAGGCGCGGTGGGACTCGATGTCGATCTTCACCCCGTGCGCGCCGGTGGTGAGCTGGTCGACGTTGCCGCGCCGGAGCAGGGCGCGGACGCGGGCGAGCAGTTCGGCCAGGCGGAAGGGCTTGGTCACGTAGTCGTCGGCACCGGCGTCGAGGCCGACCACGGTGTCCACCTCGTCCGCGCGGGCGGTGAGCACCAGGACGGGGCAGCTCTTGCCGTCGGCGCGCAGGCGACGGCAGACCTCCAGGCCGTCCATCTCGGGCAGGCCGAGGTCGAGGACGACGAGGTCGACCTCCTCGGTCAGGCCCGCGGCCAGTGCGGTCGGACCGTCCTCGCGGACGAGCACCTCATAGCCCTCACGTCGCAGGGCTCGGGCGAGCGGTTCGGAGATCGCCGGATCGTCCTCGGCGAGCAGCACACAGGTCATGTGGTGATGGTAGTCCGCCCGGGTATGGCGGACTGCCTTGTGAGGTAGTTCACAGAGCGTGATCGTTACACAAGAGCCCCTCCAGGCTCAACACGCCGTCGCAGACCGCCCGTTCGGCGAAGAATCCGGCCTTCAATCTTGAAATTGAAGGGAAATTTGCCCGTCTACCATGGATAGATCGGGCAGATCTGTCACGGACTTTGCCATTCCCATACCTGATTCGTGGCTTTTGTCATCTGATAACGCTAAATATCGCCACGTAGAGTGGTTCCGTCCACGTCCGCCGCCACCCCCCTTGGCGGACGCTGTCAGGCAAGGAACCCCTACTCATGGCGTCTACCACCCTGGAAGCCGGCCTCACCCCGGCCTCGCCCAGCGGCAAGACCTTCCTCGGTCACCCCCGAGGGCTCGCCACGCTCTTCCTGAGCGAGATGTGGGAGCGCTTCAGCTACTACGGCATGCGCGCCCTGCTGGTGCTCTACATGACCGCCTCCGTCACGGACGGCGGCCTCGGCATGAAGCTGGCGACCGCCGGCGCCGTGTACAGCGTCTACACGGCCATGGTCTACCTGCTGGCCCTCCCGGGCGGCTGGATCGCCGACCGCTTCCTCGGCGCCCGCAAGACGGTCGCCATCGGCGGCACGATCATCATGCTCGGCCACTTCCTGCTGGCCGTGCCGTTCACCGGCGCGTTCTTCGCCGGTCTGGTCTGCATCGCGGTGGGCTCGGGCCTGCTCAAGGCCAACATCTCCACGATGGTCGGCCACCTCTACGACGGCCCGAACGACCCGCGCCGCGACGGCGGCTTCACGATCTTCTACATGGGCGTCAACCTCGGCGCCTTCTTCGCCCCGCTGGTGGTCGGCACCGTCGGCCAGAAGGTCGACTGGCACCTGGGCTTCGCCCTGGCCGGCATCGGCATGGCACTCGGCCTGCTCCAGTTCCTGCTGGGCACCCGCCACCTGAGCCCCACCAGCGACATCGTGACCTCGCCCATCGGCGCGGACGAGAAGCGCAAGATCTTCCGCAAGGCCGGCATCTGGCTGGCCGCGGCGGTCGTCTTCTACGGCATCGTCGTCTCCACCGGCCACTTCACCATCGACTGGGCCGTCTGGCCGCTGTCCATCGCCGGCCTGGCGATCCCCTTCTTCGTGTTCGCCAAGGTGAAGCGCGACAAGGACCTCAGCGCCGACGAGCAGTCCAAGATGAGCGGCTACATCTGGTTCTTCGTCGCCGCCGCCGTGTTCTGGATGATCTACGACCAGTCCGGCTCGACGCTGAACGTCTTCGCCAAGGACCACACCGCCTCGACGCTGTTCGGGATCAACTTCCCGTCCAGCTGGTTCCAGTCGCTCAACCCGCTGTACATCATGGCGCTGGCCCCGGTCTTCGCCTGGCTCTGGGTCGCCCTGGCCCGCCGGTCGAAGAACCCCAGCACCACCATGAAGTTCGCCTTCGGTCTGCTGATGATCGGCGCCTCCTTCATGGTCATGATGCTGGCGATGGCCGCCGCCACCGGCGACACCAAGGTCACCCCGCTGTGGCTGGCCATGGTCTACCTGGTCCAGACCGTCGGCGAGCTCGCCCTCTCCCCCGTCGGCCTGTCCGTGACCACCAAGCTGGCGCCCGCCAAGTACGCCAGCCAGATGGTCGGCGTCTGGTTCCTCGCCGTCACCGCCGGTGACTGCGTGGCCGCCATCTTCCAGCTGGTGCTGGGCGACAAGGTGGTCGGCAGCAGCTGGTACTTCGCGGTCCAGGGCGGCATGGCGATCGTCGCCGGCCTCGCGCTGGCGATGTACCGCAAGCGGGTCGTCACGCTCATGGGCGACGTCCACTGACGCTCACGCCCGCCCGCTCCGGGGGCGGGGGGGGGGGGTTGGGGGGGGGGGGGGGGGGGGGGGTTTTTTCCCCCCCCCCAGCATGCCCGTCGGTACCGCTGGTGCCCGTCTTACGAACCAACCCTTGCCCCCCCACCCCCTCCCCCCCCAGT
>NZ_JBWKEQ010000099.1:0-10859 GCF_056435365.1 Kitasatospora sp. NPDC043949
CCCCCCCCCCCCCCCCCTCCCCCCCCCCCCCCCCCCCCCCCCCCCCCCCCCCCCCCCCCCCCCCCCCCCCCCCCCCCCCCCCCCCCCCCCCCCCCGCCCTCGTGCGTTCAGGCCCCGCCCGGTCTCGGCCCGGCTCAGCCGCCGGCGGCCAGCGGTCCGTGACCCGGCGCCGCCTGACCGTCGTCCGTCACCGGCGCGGGCAGCGGCCCCCGGGCCAGCCGCAGCAGCTCCTGCGGGGTCAGTTCGGCCAGCCGGGCGCGGCCCAGTCGCAGCACCTCCGCGGCCGTGTCCAGCAGTTCCGCCGGTTTCGCCGGGCGCTCCGGCAGCCCGGCCGCCCAGTCGCCGCCGGCCAGCCACTCGCCGACGGCGCCGCGCAGCTGCCCCGTGCCCGCCTCCCGGATCGTGAACGAGAGGTGTACCGACAGGCCCTGGTGGCCCGTCGCGGTGTGTGGTGCCCCGCGCGGCACGTACAGCACCTCGCCCGGCCCGAGCACCGAGTTGAGCGCCACCGCGCCGGGTTCGGGGGCCAGCCCCGGGCGCCAGCGCCCGTCGGCGGGGGCCTCGTGGACCGTCCACTCCTTCTTTCCCGCGAGCTGGACGACCAGCACGTCCGCGTCGTCCCGGTGCACGTCCAGCCCGCGCCGGCCGGCACCCGTCGCGAAGCAGAACGCCTCGGTCCGGCGGCCCAGTTCGACCGCGATGTCGGTGGCCAGCGCGCGCACCGGCGCGTGCCACTGGTCCAGCTGCGGCAGCAGCAGCGTGGCGCCGTCGGCCAGCAGGGCGGCGATCCGGTCAGGGTCGGCGAAGCCCTCCTCCCGGCGCCCGGCGACCACCCGGGTCGTGCAGAACTCCGCGGGCGGTACGACCGCACCCGCCCGGACCATCTCGACGTAGGGCACCCGCAGCAGTCCGCCGCGCAGCGCCTCGTCCAACTCGCCCGGCCGGGGCAGCCCCGCCGGCCAGCCCGCGGTGCGGAACACCTGCGGCCGGCGTTCTTCCAGCGCCTCGGCGAACGTCGCCGCGTCGCCCACCAATTCGGTCAGAACTCGTCCCATCGTCCATCCCTCCGTCCAGCGGCCCACCACCGGTCGACCGTCGCATAACCTACGGATGAACATCTGAGTCGGGTTCAGCGAGAATCCGCCGACCAGCCCGGGATCGGCCAGCTTCGCGCCACGGGGCGACCACCGCGATGTGCTGCGGCGGCCCGTCGCGGGCGGACGGGCCGAGGGGTGAAGCCGGCGAGCGGCGCCGGTGCCGGCTCCGGCCGGCGAGTCCCACCCCCGCAGGTCGGGCGGCCGGCGGCGGCGGGCGCGGCCCGTTCTTGCGACAGCCCGCCCGCCCTCCGGTGCGACAGGCGGCGACGCCGGGGCGCCGGCCGCCCCGCACCGCCCCGAGGGTGTCGGCGAGCCGTTCCGATCGCCTGTGACGAGCGTCACACCTCAGGTCCGGTCGGCCGGGCGGCGCTGCCCGGAAGATCCCGGACAGCGCCGCCGGTGCGTCACGCGGTGGCCGTCAGTGCACC
The DNA here is from genome assembly GCF_056435365.1 of Kitasatospora sp. NPDC043949. Classification (NCBI taxonomy): domain Bacteria; kingdom Bacillati; phylum Actinomycetota; class Actinomycetes; order Kitasatosporales; family Streptomycetaceae; genus Kitasatospora; species Kitasatospora sp. NPDC043949. The sequence goes on from NZ_JBWKEQ010000099.1 coordinate 1,526, forward strand.
TCGGCGCACCCTCAGCGCGCCGTCTGCGGGACGCGCTGGCCCGGGACGGCCGGCCTGGCGGCCGTGCGGCCGGCGGCCGGGGCGGCGCCCAGGGCGGTGCCCCGGGTCTCCTCGGCCCACAGAACGCACACCAGCAGGCCGACCACGGTGGTGCCGGCCGCGATGAGCATGGTCGGACCGGTGCCCAGTCCGGACAGCGACAGCGGCAGCAGGTAGGTGCCGACGGCCGCGCCGATCCGGCTCACCGAGGTCGCCACACCCACCGCCGTCGCCCGGATCTCGGTGGGGAACAGCTCGTTGGGGTAGGTCCAGTCGAGGACGTTGGGCCCGCCGCACAGGAAGGCGTACGCGCACAGCGCCGTCAGGGCGACGGCCGCCGGGGCGGTGGGCCACACGCCCAGCAGGGCCAGCGGGACGGCCATCAGGGCGAACGACCAGATGATGACGGGGCGCCGGCCGCGGGTGTCGATCAGGCGCAGGGCCGGGTAGCAGCCGAGCAGGAAGACGAGGCTGATCAGCCCGGTGCCCAGGGTCTCCATCACGGTGCCGCCGGGCATGCCGAAGGAGGAGAGGATCTGCGGGCCGAAGGTGAGCATCGCGAACAGCGGGCCGACCTGGCAGAGGAAGAACAGGCCGCAGAACAGGGTGCGGCGCCGGTAGGGCGGGGTCATCAGCAGGCGCAGCCCGCCGGGGCGGCCGCGCTCGGCCGGGTCGGGCATCAGCTCGCGGCCGTCCACCCGTACGCCGAGGTGCTTCTCGACCACGCGCACCGCGTCGCCGACCCGCCCGTGGGCGGCCAGCCAGCGCGGGGACTCCGGCGTGCCGCGGCGGATCACCAGGAACACCACGCACAGCACCGTGGAACTCGCGAGCATCCACCGCCAACTGCCGGGCCCGGCCAGCTCCAGGAACGCGTAGCCCACCACGTAGGCGAGCACGGAGCCGGCGTACCAGGCGATGATCTGCTGACCGAGCAGCCGCCCGCGCTGTTTGGCGGGCAGCCACTCGGCGAGCAGGGAGGTGGCGATGGGGTAGTCGGCGGCCACGGCCATGCCGAGCACGAAGCGCAGCACGGCGATCGCCCACACCGTGTCGACCCAGAAGGAGAGCACCGAGCAGGCGACCATCACGAGCAGGTCGGCGGTGTACATCACCTCCCGGCCGATCCGGTCGGTCAGCACGCCGAAGAGCGCGCCGCCGACGAACATGCCCACCAGCGCGGCGGCGCCGATCAGGCTGACCTCCGCGGTGGACAGGCCGAGCTCGGGTCGCATCCCGATCAGGGCGACGCCGACGATGCTCAGGATGTAGCCGTCGAGCAGCGGCCCACCGGAGCAGGCGAGGGCCAGTCTCCGGTGGAAGGCGGTATACGGGGCGTTGTCGATGGTCTGGGACATGTGCTGGGGGTCCTCCGGAGCGTACGGCGGCGGATGGCCCGCTCACCGTGCGCCGGGTAGACGGCAGGGAAGGACGCCGTCCGGCGGACGGCGCCATCGCCCGCTCACACCGGGCGACCGTCCACGGTTGCCCGGGTGCGAGGGGGGCGCCACCGGGCCGAAGGTCGGCCGAAGTCGCGACCAAGGTCCCGAAGCGGACAGGACCTCGGACCGTGTCGCGACCCCGCCCGCCCAGTCCTGCCGGGCCCTGTCGCCGTCCGGGCGCCCGCCGGCCCGCCGGGCGTGACCCTTCTCACCCGGAGGCCCCCGAAGGCCCCGATCGTGTGACCGGGGTCACGTCGCACCGGTCGATGTCCGGGGGAATTCACCGGTCGGGCCGCTCGGGTGCTGCGAATTGATCGGCCGGCGGGGAGGGCGGGTCGGCCCGGCGGCGGGCCGGCCGTGACGAGCTCCGGCGCCGTGCCGGGAAAGGCCGGAGGCCCGGACCGCGAGCTGCGGTCCGGGCCTCCGGACAGGATCTGGGCCGGGCGTCGTTACGAGCCGGCCGTGGCCGCTTCCAGGGTGGTCGCCATGATCGGGCTGGTGAACGTGTTCGTCGCGTCGCCCGAGGAGGGGTGGTAGGAGCCCCACTTGAGGTAGTTGCGGTCGCCGTCCCAGGTGGTGCCCGTGAAGGTGCCCGAGCCGGTGGTGAAGGTCTGCTTCACGCCGTCGAACCAGAAGTCGATGGTGCCGTCGGTGCGGCCCAGGCGGATCTTCAGCGCGTACGAGTGCCACTGGCCGTTGGTGGTCGGCGCCGTCCACAGCGAGTGCGCGACGTGGTCGGTGTCCCACTCCTGGAGGCGGATGCGTCCGGTCGTCGCGTCGATCTCGATCGGGTGGTTCGCCGTGTCGGTGCTCGGCGAGCACTTGAGCTGGAAGACGTAGCGGCTGTTGGAGTCCTGGATGTCGACCTTGGACGACCAGCCGAGGTAGAAGGTGTCGCCCTCCTTCAGGTTGGGGCTGAGCGTCTCGCAGCGCTCCTCGCCCGCGGCCTGGAACGCCCGCCACACACTGCCCTTGGCGGGGTCCTTGACGACGTCGAAGTTCCCCGACGCGCACTGGACGGAGGCGAAGGAGGACGGGCCCTTGCTGGTGCTCGGGGTCCAGAGGACCTTGCCCGCCGCGGCGGCCCGGGTCGGGCCGGCGACGACGGCGGAGCTGCTCGCGGTGGCCGAGCCGCAGGAGATCGCGAGCGTGGCGAGGGCCACGGCGCCGACGGCGACCTTGCGGTGGTGCGACAGAAGGGACATGCCTCTCCCGGGGGGATGAGTGGCCGGAACGGACGCGCCCGGGCCGGCCGGCCCGGGTGCACGGAGCGATTCGACCACCTGACGGCCCGTCGGGCCAGGCGGAAGCACGGGCGGAAGTACCTTTCGGTCACTTCCGCCGGTCGGCTCCAGCCGTAGCCGTAGCCGTAGCCGTAGCCGTAGCCGTAGCCGTAGCCGTAGCCGTGGCCGTGGCCGAGGGCACCGCCACGGCCACGGCCACCGCCCCGCTTACGGGGTGCGCCGCTGCGCCCCGCCCGACTCGCCGTCCTCGCCGGACCCCTCGTCGTAGGAGGAGGTGCCCTCGTCCAGCAGCGGCTCCTGCGTCTTGAGGTGTGCGGGGGCCAGCGCCCGCAGCGTGTGGTAGCCGGTGATGACGACCAGGGTGCCCAGCGCGATGCCGCTGAGGCTGAAGGTGTCGGTGAACTTCAGGGTGACGTTGCCGATGCCGATGATGATGCCCGCGGCGGCCGGCACCAGGTTCAGCGGGTTGCGCAGGTCCACCTTGGACTTGATCCAGATCTGCGCGCCGAGCAGGCCGATCATGCCGTACAGGATGACGGTGATGCCGCCGAGCACCCCGCCGGGGATCGCGGCGACGACGGCGCCGAACTTCGGGCAGACGCCGAACAGCAGCGCGAAGCCGGCCGCGGCCCAGTAGGCGGCGGTGGAGTAGACCCGGGTGGCGGCCATGACGCCGATGTTCTCGGAGTAGGTGGTGTTCGGCGGGCCGCCGAGCGCGGTGGAGAGCATGGAGCCGACGCCGTCGGCGGAGATCGCGACGCCGAGCTTGTCGTCCAGGGTCTGGCCGGTCATCTCGCCCACGGCCTTGACGTGCCCGGCGTTCTCCGCGACGAGCGCGATCACCACGGGCAGGGCGACCAGGATCGCGGACCACTGGAAGGAGGGGCCGTGGAAGGCGGGCAGGCCGATCCAGTCCGCCTTGCCGACGCCCGACAGGTCCAGGCGCCAGTGGTCGGTGAGGTGGCCGCCGGCGTCCACCGAGTGGATCTTGCCGAAGACCTGGTCGAACAGCCAGGAGATCCCGTACCCGAAGAGCAGCCCGAGGAAGATCGCCACACGCGACCAGAAGCCGCGCAGGCACACCACGGCCAGACCGGTGAACAGCATCACCAGCAGCGCCGTCCACTGGTCCTGCGGCCAGTAGGTCGACGCGGTGACGGGGGCGAGGTTGAAGCCGATCAGCATGACGACCGCGCCGGTCACGATCGGCGGCATCGCCGCGTGGATGATCCGCGCCCCGAACCGCTGGACCGCGAGGCCCACCAGGAACAGCGCCGCGCCCACCACGAACACCGCACCGGTCACGGTCGCGCTGGTGCCGCCCTGCGCCCGGATCACCGCGGCCACGCCCACGAAGGACAGCGAGCAGCCGAGGTAGCTGGGCACCCGGCCGCGGGTGGCCAGCAGGAAGATGATCGTCGAGACGCCGGACATCATGATCGCGAGGTTGGGGTTGAGCCCCATCAGCACGGGCGCCACGAAGCTCGCGCCGAACATGGCCACCACGTGCTGGGCGCCGAGCCCTGCCGTGCGGGGCCAGGAGAGCCGTTCGTCGGGGCGGACGACCGCCCCCGGCGCGGGCGTACGCCCGTCACCGTGCAGCTTCCAGCGCACGCCGAGATCCATGGTGGGGGTTCGCTTTCTCTGTACTTCCGGTGAACTGTCCGCACCATTCTCCCGGTCACCGGGCCTCCCGCGCGCACCCGGCCCGGCCTTGACCTGCGCACTCGCGCGGAGCGGGGCGGGGCCCGCGTATGCGGGAGCCGGCCCGGGCGTCGTCGGCGATGTCCTCGGTACCGCCCGCGGTACCGCCCTCGGCGGCGGCCTTCAGGCCGCTCGGCCAGGCCTCCGGCCCCGGCGGCCGGCCCGACGGTGGCGCAGCCGGCTCACAGCAGCTCGGCCCGGGCGGCCTGGATGCCCGCCTGGAACCGGGTCCGGGCCCCGAACCGGTCCATCAGCTCCCGCACCCAGCGCTGCACCGTCCGGGTGGACACCCCCAGCTGGCGGGCGATCGACTCGTCGGTGAGCCCCGCCGCGAGCAGCGGGAGCAGCCGGCGGTGCCGGTCCTCCGGGTTCTCCTCCGGCAGGGCGGGCAGCCGCATCGCCTGCGCCCAGTACAGCTCGAACAGCCCGGCCAGCGCGTCCAGCAGGGTGGAGGGCCGGATCAGCAGCACGCTCTGCAGCTCGGTGCCCGCGCTGACCGGCAGCAGCGCCCAGCGGTCGTCCAACAGCGCCAGCTTCAGCGGCAGTTCGGTGTGCACCCGGGCCTGCTCCCCGGCCGTGGTGAAGGAGTGGATCTCCGCCAGGCGCTCCGGATCGCGCAGCACCTGGCTGTGGTACACCACCCTGGTCGTCACCCCCCTTGCCAGCAGGGCCAGTTCGGTCTGCGGATCGCTGCGCCGGATGTACGGGGGCCGGTCCAGGACCCGCAACTGCCGGCGCACCCCCTGTTGCAGGGTGCGCCACAGCTCGGCGACCGACCTGCGCCCGCAGATCACCTCGGCCGGCCCGTCGGAGCCGCTGCCGTCCCGGCCCTGCCGGTAGGCGCGCATCAGCTCGCCCATCCGCCCCCGGGCGCGCCGCAGTTCGACCTCGCGCCGCAGCAGCAGCTCCTCCACCGCCACGTCCGGCGGCACCGCCGCCCAGGCCCCGGCCGCGCAGGCCTCCACGAGCCCCTGAGCGGCCAGCGAGACCAGCGCCGCGAGCACGATCGAGGCCTGGAGGTTCATCTGGGCGGCCAACCACTGCGGGTCGGCGGCCTGGACGCCGAGCAGCCGCAGGTAGAGCTGTTCCTCGACCGTGCCGAGGCCGAGTCCGGCGAGCATGCCCGTCCCCGACACTGCGCCCTCCTCGCCCTCCACCGCCAGTGGACGAGCCGACTGTGCGCCACTCGGTGCCCGAAATCAAGGGATTGATCGGTCGACATGTTCCCGCCATGTCGGGTTCCTGCCCACGCGGCTCCCTTCCCGGCCCGCCCGCGACGCCCGCAAGCTGGGCGGCACCCCCTCAACCCCCAGTGAAGGAGCCCCCCATGGCCCTTTCCCGCACCGGCCGGCTCGTGCTCGCCGCCCTGCTGGCCCTCCCGGCCGCCGCGGCCGTGACCCCCGCGACCGCCGCCCCCGCCACCCACACCGCCGCGCACGGCTACGGCGCCGCGCATCGCTTCGGCCACGGCGCCCGCTACGACGGCGGAGTCTGGGGCGGCTACGTCGCCCAGGGCAGCGGCTTCCAGAGCGTCTCCGGCTCCTGGACCATGCCCGCCGTGCAGTGCAACTCCGCCAACGACCTGTTCGCCCCGTGGGTCGGCATCGACGGCTACGGCTCGCAGACCGTCGAGCAGACCGGTGTCCAGGCCGACTGCTCCAGCGGCTCCCCGGTCTACTCGGCCTGGTACGAGATGTACCCGGCCCCGCCGCAGTACTTCAGCGACCCGGTGGACGCCGGTGACAGCTTCACCGCCTCGGTGGTCAACGACGGCGGCTCCGGCTACACCCTGCAGATCACCGACACCACCAAGGGCTGGAGCGAGAGCACCCGCCAGCAGCTCGACGGCCAGAACGTCAGCGCCGAGGCCGTGATCGAGTCCCCGAGCCAGAGCTACCCCTCCTTCAGCCGCCTGGACTTCTCCGGCGTCACGGTCAACGGCCAGGTCTTCGACGGCTACTCCCCGCAGGCCATCAACAGTGGCCCCTACACCGAGACCCCGCTCAGCAACGGCTCCTTCGCGATAGTCCCCGCCTGACCCGGCCGCCTGACCCGGCCGCCTGAACCGTCGGTCTGACCCGTTCCACTCGACCCGCCTCCGAGCCCGCCCCGGCCCCCGCCTTCCCGCGGGGCCCGGGGCGGGTTCGCGTCCCGTCGGGACTCATGTCCCAATGAGACATTTCCGGGTGTACGGTGGCTCCCGTGACCACCGAGAAGGCCGAGCACAGCACCGAGGGGCGGCGTGACCGCAAGGCGCGCCGCACCCGCGAGTCACTGGCCGCCGCCGCCCTCCAGCTGGTGCTGGACCGCGGCCTGGCCGCCGTCTCCGTCGAGGACGTCACCGACCGGGCCGACGTCTCCCGCCGCACCTTCAGCCGATACTTCGCCTCCCGCGAGGACGCCGTGTTGGACTGCCTGCGCGCCGACTTCGGCCGGATCAACGCGACGCTGGCGGCCCGCCCCGCCGCCGAGGCCCCGGTGGCCGCCTACCGCGCGGCGCTGCGGGTCTGGCTGGGCGACGAGCGGGACCCGGCCTGGCACCGGCGCCCCGGCGTGCGGGAGCTGTTCGGCCTGATCGCCGCCGAGCCCTCGCTGACCGCCGCCTACCGGCGGATCTGCGTCGACGAGGAGGAGGCCTCCATCCGGATCGCCGCCGCCCGCCTCGGCCTGGACGCGGAGTACGACCTGCGCCCGGCCGTCGCCGTCGGCCTCGGCGTGGCGGCCCTCCAGGCCGCCTCCCGCGCCTGGGTCCGCCACCCCGTCGGCGCCGACGAACCGGATCTGCCCGACCTCGTGGAACGGGCCTTCGACCTGCTCGCCGCCGAACCGCCCCCCGACGGCCCGGCCTGAACCACCGCGCCCCCCCGGCGCACCCGCACGAAAGGACGTACGCCATGACCGGCACCGACCACCCCCAGGAGTTCACCGGCAAGGCCGCACTGGTCACCGGTGGTGCCTCCGGCATCGGCCTCGCCGTGGCCCGCCGCCTGGCGGCCGGCGGCGCGGCCGTCGCCGTCGCCGACTTCGACCTGGAGGGCGCCCGCAAGGCCGCCGCCGAACTGGAGGCCGCCGGCGCCCGGGCCCTGGCGATCGGGACGGACGTCACCGACCCGGAGTCGGTGCGGGCCGCCGTCCAGGCCACCGTGGACGGTCTCGGCGCCCTGCACCTGGCCGTCAACAACGCCGGCATCAGCGGCGCGAAGGCCCCCACCGGCGCGTACGAGCCCGAGCAGTGGCGCCGGGTCCTGGCCACCAACCTCGACGGCGTCTTCTACTCGCTGCGCTACGAGATCCCCGCCATCCTGGCGGCCGGCGGCGGCGCCGTCGTCAACATGGCCTCGATCCTGGGCACCAACGGCTTCGCCGGTTCGCCCGCCTACGCCGCCGCCAAGCACGGTGTGGTGGGCCTGACCAAGACCGCCGCCCTGGAGTACGCCGCGCAGGGCGTGCGGATCAACGCCGTCGGCCCGGGCTTCATCGACACCCCGCTGCTGAGCGCGGCCGACGAGGAGGCCCGTCAGGCACTGGTCGCCCTGCACCCGGCCGGCCGGCTCGGTCGCGCCGAGGAGGTCGCCGAACTGACCGCCTTCCTGCTCTCCGACCGGGCCTCCTTCATCCACGGCAGCTACCACCTGGTCGACGGCGCCTACGCGGCCCGCTGACCGGCCCGCCACCGGCCCGTCCGGGAGCCGGGGCAGCGCAACCGGGGGGACAGGCAAGTCCGGGGGGACCGAGAGAGGGAGTCCGAAACCCATGAAGGCAGTCCAGTACCGCAGCGTCGGCGCCGCCCCCGAGGTGGTCACCGTCCCCGATCCGGAGCCCGGCCCCGGCCAGGTCCTGCTCAAGGTCACCGCGGCGGGGGTGTGCCACTCCGACATCGCCATGATGAGCATGCCCGCCGAGCGCCTCTCCTTCCCCCTGCCGCTCACCCTCGGGCACGAGGGCGTCGGCACCGTGGCCGCGCTCGGCGCGGGCGTGACCGGCCTGGCCGAGGGCGAACCGGTCGCCGTCTACGGGCCGTGGGGCTGCGGCAACTGCGCCAAGTGCGCGGAGGGCAAGGAGAACTACTGCCTGCGCGCCGCCGAACTGGGCATCCGCCCGCCCGGCCTGGGCGCCCCCGGGGCGATGGCCGAGTACATGGTGGTGGACAGCCCCCGGCACCTGGTGCCGCTCGGCGGCCTCGACCCGGTCCGGGCCGTGCCGCTCACGGACGCCGGCCTGACCCCGTACCACGCCATCAAGCGCTCGCTCGGCAAGCTGACGCCCGGCAGCACCGCCGTGGTGATCGGCACCGGCGGCCTGGGGCACGTCGCGATCCAGCTGCTGCGCGCGATGACCGCGGCCCGGGTGATCGCCCTGGACGTGACGGAGGAGAAGCTCGCGCTGGCCCGCGGCGTCGGCGCGCACGAGACGGTCCGCTCCGACGCCTCCGCGCCCGCCCGGGTGCGCGAACTCACCGGCGGCATCGGCGCCCAGGTGGTGCTGGACTTCGTCGGCGCCCCGCCCACGGCGGCCGCGGCCGGAGCGATGGCGGCGGTGGAGGGCGACGTGACGATCGTCGGCCTCGGCGGCGGCACCCTGGCCGTCGGCTTCGGCGCCCTGCCGTACGAGGTCTCGGTGTCCTCCCCGTACTGGGGCACCCGCGGTGAGCTGATCGAGGTCCTCGACCTCGCCCGGGCCGGCGCGGTGGACGTGCACGTCGAGACCTACGGGATCGACGAGGCGCCGCTCGCCTACGAGCGCCTGCACAGCGGCCGGATCAACGGGCGCGCCGTCATCCTCCCCAACGGCTGACGGCTGACGGCTGGGGTCCCGGGGGGGGGGGGGGGGGGGGGGGGGGGGGGGGGGGGGGGGGGGGGGGGGGGGGGGGGGGGGGGGGGGGGGGGGGGGGGGGGGGGGGGGGGG
>NZ_JBWKEQ010000100.1:0-9856 GCF_056435365.1 Kitasatospora sp. NPDC043949
CTGGACGGTCGTAACGCTTCGTTGGGGGACGGGGTGCGGCGGGCGTTGGGGCGTGAGCCGCGGGACTTCGCCGACTTCGCCCGCGAGGCCGCCGCTTCGGGCGTGTGGAACGTGTGATCCGGCTCGCCGGTGGCGGCCCGAACAGGCCGCCACCGGGCGGGCGTCGGTCGTGTATCCGGACATAACAGTGGAGGTTTGGCCATGTCGGACGGCAAGCAGGTCTGGTCGAGTGAGCAGGGCGTGGGCTCGCTGCCCGGGCACATCCGGGGCTTCGGGCTGATGCACGTGGCGATGCGCCGGGACGCCGCGCGGCTGAGCGCGGCCGCCGCCCGGGGTTCGTCCGCGGGCGGCTGGGGCCCCGCGGCGGCCCTGGCGGACTGGTTCGGCCGGCTGCGGGCCGTCATCGACTGGCACCACCACAGCGAGGACGAGATCCTCTGGCCCTTCCTGCGCGAGCGGCTGGCCGGCTTCGACGGCGGCGGCATCCTGGAGCAGGACCACGAAGCGCTCGACCGGACGATGCGCCGGGTCGCGGACGTGCTCTCCGCCCGCCGGATCGCCGAACTGCCCGAGGCCGCGGCGGGGTTCGAGAACCTGATCCGCGAGCACCTGGGGCACGAGGAGCCGGTGGTGTTCCCGGCGATCGCGGGCCTGCCGGTGGACGAGTACCTGCGGGTGGAGCGGCGGATCATCCAGAGCGCGCCGGGGCAGGTCATGACGTACCTGCAGCCGTGGATGTTCGACGGCGCGGACGCGGCGTCCGTGCGGGCCGTGTCGGCCACCATCCCGGGCCCGGTGCGGCTGATCGGCCGTACGGTGCTGGAGCGCCGGTACCGGCGCACCCTGAACCCGGTTCTGTGACCGCGGGCCCCTTTCCAACTCCCCTGGACTCCTCCCGGCACTCCTCCCGGCACTCCTCCCGGCACCCGGCACTCTCCGGTGCCGCAAGTGTCGTCGCGCGTAGCGGGGTTCCGGTTGTCGCGGTTCCGTTGCGGGTGGCACCGCACGGTGGGTGGTGTCGTTCGTTCCGCTGTTCGCCGGCGCCGCGTCCTGCGGGGCCGGGAGAGTGAAAAGGGGTCCTGTGATGCGTTCGGATCAGAGGTCGGCACCGGTGTCGTACGCGGTCCCGTCGGCCATCGGCGGTGTGCGGCCGGGGAGTTCACCGTACGGCGGAACCGCCGGGCAGGGCCGCGCCGCCGGGCCCGTCCTGGCGGGCGCCACCATCGCGATGGGCCTGATGGCGGGCCTGTTCTTCGCCTTCGACGTGTCGGTGATGCCCGGCCTCGCGGCCGGGGACGACCGGACGTACGTGACGGCGATGCAGCACATCAACTCGTCGATCGAGAACGGGATGTTCGGCCTGGTCTTCGTCGGAGCCTTCGCCGCCACCGGCGTGGCGGCCTGGCTCCAGCACAAGGCCGGCCGGCGCCAGGCGGCGCTGTGGGCGGCCGGGGCGACGGTGCTGTACGTGGTGGCGCTGATGGTCACGATGGGCGTCAACATCCCGCTCAACAACGAGCTGGCGGCGGCCGGCGACCCGTCCCAGATCCACGACTTCGCCGGCGTGCGCGCCAAGTTCGAGGGCACCTGGGTGGCCGCCAACATGCTCCGCACACTGCTCTGCACGGCGGGCCTGGCGGCCCTGAGCCGCTCGTTGGTCCTGCATGGCCGGTTCAGCCGCCTGGGCCGCTGAGCGGCCCGGCCGCGCGCCGCAGGGCTGCGCGGCCGCGGGGATGCCCGTCCGCCTCGTGCGGGCGGGCGTTCGTGCGTTTCGGGTGCGGCGGGCCTGCTGCCCCCGGGCTCGATGGCGGGGCGCCCGAGTGCGCCGGGGCGTGCGCCGGTGCGCCGGGCCAGTGCTGTCGGTCAAGTCACCTGGGACGTCCTGGACTTGGCGATCCGGGGGCTATGGGTGGAGCATGGGCGGGCCCGGTCGTTGCGGTGCGCTTGCGCCGTTGCCGGGCCGTACGGTGGTCGGCGTGTCCGGTGAGCTGGAGAGGGGGCGGGGTCTGTGGTGGCGGTGATACGTCCGTACCTGATCCGGGGGAGAGCGGTTCCCCTGGCCAGATATCTGGCGGAGGAGGACATCGAGGGTCTGGTGGCGTGTTCGTGCATCGGGAACGAGGTCACGATCGACCTCGTGGACACCCGGATCCTGGTGACCCTGGCCGACGTGGCGGGGGCGGTGCGGCTGAACTTCGACATGGTCCAGGACGGTCCGGCCAAGGCGCGTTCCTGGTCCCGGCGCCTGCCGGGCGACGCGGGGCCGGGCGAACTCGCGGCGCGGATAGCCGTGGACGTGCGGACGCTGGCCCGGGAACTGGCCCCGCTGCGGCGCAACCCCCCTCGCAGGCCGGGAGAGGGCGGGCGGTAGGGACGGCCGGGCCCGGGGGGGGGGGGGGGGGGGGGGGGGGGGGGGGGGGGGGGGGGGGGGGGGGGGGGGGGGGGGGGGCGGGGGGAGGGGGGGGGGGGGGGGCCGCCGCCCCCCCCCCCCCCCCCCCCCCCCCCCCCCCCCCCCCCCCCCCCGGGGCCGTCGCCGTGGTGGACGCGCGTCAGAGCGTCACCAGCCAGGACAGGCTCCCGGTCAGGTGCTCGCGCAGCGCCGGGTCGGCCACCGCCGGGGTGGGGTCGGTGGCGACGGCCGTGAGCAGGTGCGGCCGGGAGCGGGGTCCGCCCGGGTGGAGGGCGGCGAGGTCGGGCGCGGTACGCCCGCGCTGTCCGGGCAGCTCGCGTCCGTCCAGGAACCAGCGCAGCCGGGTGCCCGGGACGGGCAGGTCGACGGTGAGGCGGCTGGCGGAGGTGAGCCGGGTGGCGGTGGAGACGGGACTCGTCAGCGGGGTCGCGTGACGGTAGAAGCCGGCGATCATCGCCTCCCGTCCGGGCAGGTTGAACTCCCGCCCGAGCGAGCGCATGATCGAGTTCTCGGTCGGCCGGTACAGCCCTGTCGGGTAGTAGCCGCCGCCCTCGTACGCGCCGACCGTCCCGCCGTCGGGTGACGTCCGGCCGAGCCAGCGGGACCACTTGGTGCCCTGGGCGCGCATCCGGTCGGCGGTCAGCGTACTGATGTTGGCCTCGGCCGGCTCCGCGCCCTGGTAGGTGCCCTGGCCGTCGTACGCGTACTCGTCGGCGAGCTTGCCCAGCGAGTGCCCGGTCTCGTGCACCGCGATCTGCCCGGACTTCGCGTTGCCGCCCGCCACGGTGGCGATGCCCTCGTAACCGAGCGGGGACTTCACGTCGTTGTAGCCCGCGCCGCCGTACTTGGTGCTGTTGGCCACCACGATCACCAGGTCCGCCTGCGGGGCCTTGGCCGCGTAGCGCTCGACCGCCTTCTCGTCCACGCAGAGCAGCCGCTCCACCCCGTCGCACCAGAAGTACGAGCCCAGCGCGGTGTGCCGGACGGTCGTCTGGTCCGGATCCCCGGAGACGCCCGACTCGGGCGAAACGGCCGACACCGCCCAGACGTTGAACAGGTTGCGGTAGGTGGCGTACGGCTCGACGGCGGTGATCTCGCGCCACTTCTCGGCCGCGTCGCTGCGGAACTTCTCCTGTTCCTGCGTCGCGTAGCCGTCGCCGATGACCACCACGTCGAGCTTGGCGGCCGGATCGCCGTTGCGCACCAGCGCGGTGACGTCGCCGTCGTCCTGGAGCGGGGCCACGCCCTGGGCGCGGGAGCCGGCCGTGTACGGGGAGCCGCCGGGGACGAGGGCCCGGGAGATGCCGCCGTCCTCGCCGAACACCTCGACCGGGTGCCGGCCGTCCGCCGGAGCGGCTATGGGGACGGCGCCCGTCGTGGGTCCGGGCGGGGCTCCGGGTGCGGCGAGCGCGGGGGCGCCGCCGAGGAGGGCCGCGGCCAGGGCGGCGGTGAGGAGGGTTGCGGCGGTTCTGGTCCTGCGGCTCCTGGTACTGCTGGGCATGGGTGGCCTCCCCGGTGGTGGCGTGAGCGGGAGGTGGCAGCCTATTTCCCATGTTGAGAACCTGACAACCTGTGAGGGGCATTCCGGATCCGCTCCGGGCCGCTACTCCGCGGACATCCCGCTGATGACGGAGACCGCGAGCAGCCAGGCCAGGACGGCCAGGGTCACGGTCACGGGCAGCGGCCAGTCCATCAGGAGGAGCATGGCGGCACCCACCAGCGTGGTGACCGCCACGGGTACGGACATCCCGGCCGAGATCCACCAGGAGCGCACGTTCGGCCCGAGCAGGCCGCCCGTGATCAGGGCCGTGCCCGCGCCGATCAGCAGCGCCAGCTTCAGGATGGCCAGCCACAGGGTGTGCGGATTGCGCGCCCGGTGCCCCTGGTAGTCGACCTCGACCACCTGGCCCCTCCAGACCGTCAGGTTCACGACCGTGTCGATCCGCACGTCGTCGTAGAACGCCTCCCCGACGTCGTAGGTGCCGGTCGGAGCCTTCTCGCGGGCCACGGTCAGGGTGTACGAGGTCGAGTCGCCGTCCCGCTCCACCGCCCTCTTCGTCACCCGCCCGCTCTCCCGCAGCGTGCAGTCCACCCCGGGCCCGATCGCCGGAGCGCCGCAGACCGGGGCGCCGCGGTACGCCCACCCCTCGTGGTACGCGCCGACGAACCGCGCGAACCCGAGGCCGACCGCGGACAGTCCGAGCAGCAGGAGCAGGGCCTGCGCCACGACCCGCGGCGTCAGCGCGGTGGCCCGCCCGCGCGGCCGGGCGTCCTGCGGGCCCGGCGGCTTGCCGAACAGCGTCATCGGACTCCCCCTCGTCTGGACGTCGGTCGCCATGCGGGCCGACGCCCCGGCACGCCGTGGGCCGCTCCGGGGGCGGCACGGACTTGGATGATGCCAGGGACGCGTGCGGGGCGGGAGGAACCCGGCACCGCTGTAACGGACTTGTGCCATGCCCGGGGTGCGGGAGGTGCGCCGGTGACCGCGTGTTTTCGGTCGTTCCGGGCGCGGGCGGACCACCTCGGCCCCTCCGCCCGGGCGGGTCCCCCGATCCCGACCCGGACCCCGACCCTGGCCCCGACCTCGCCCGGGCCGGTTCCCGGTCACGCGTCCCAGGTGACCGGGAGGCTCTTCACCCCGTAGATGTCCGCGGCCTCCGGCCGCAGGCCGACCTCCTCCGCCGGTACGGCCAGGCGCAGCGTGGGGAAGCGCTTGACGAGCGCGGTGATCGCGACGCTCAGCTCGACGCGGGCCAGCTGCTGCCCCAGGCACTGGTGGACGCCGTGGCCGAAGGCCAGATGCCCGGCGTACTGCCGCCGGAAGTCGAGCACGTGGGGATCGGCGAAGCGCTCTGGGTCACGGTTGGCGGTGTTGTACGACAGGATGACCGTCGTGCCGGCCTTGATGGTCTGGCCTCCCAACTCGACGTCCTCCAGCGCCGTCCTCATGAACGACTTGGCGACGCTCAGGTACCGCAGCAGTTCCTCGACGGCCCGGCCGGTGAGCGTGGGATCGGCGCGCAGATCGGCCAGCTGCGCCGGGTTCTGCAGCAGCGCGAAGGTGCCCAGCGCCAGCATGTTCGCGGTGGTGTCGAGCCCGGCCGCCAGCAGGATCAGGCTGACGCCTCTCAGCTCCTCATCGGTGAGGTCGCCGTCCATGAGATCGCTGAGCACGTCGTCGGTGGGGTTCGCGCGCTTGGCGGCCACCAGCTCCGCGAGGTACTGCTGGGTCGCCGTGTAGGCCGCGATCAGCTCCTCGTCGCTCGTCTCCCCGTTCACGAACGAGTCGATCTGCTCCTGGAAGGAGCCGCGGTCCTCGTACGGCACCCCCAGCAGCTCGCAGATCACGATGGCGGGGATGGGCTTGGCGAACGCGGTCACCAGGTCCGCCGACGGCCCGGCCGCCTCCATGGCGTCCAGGCACTCGGCGGTGATCTGCTCGACGCGCTCGGCGAGCAGCCGCATCCGCCGCACGGTGAACTTGCCCACCAGCGGCTTCCGGTAGCGCCCGTGCTGCGGGTCGTCCATGAGGAGGAACTCGCCGGGCGGAGCCGGAGGAATCTCGAAGTCGCCCACGTTGATGAGCTCCTTGCGCGAGCTGAACCGAGGGTCGGCCAGGACCGACCTGACCAGCTCGTACCCGGTGATCAGCCAGCCGGCCGCCCCGCCGGGGTGGGTGTAGCGGCTGATGGGGCCGTGCCGTCGGGCGTCGGTCAGCTCGGCCGGCGGGTCGAAGGGGCAGCCGGGCGGGCGCGCCGTCGGCAACGTGGTGACGGTGTGGACGGATTCACCCATGACCGTTCCTCATCTCGCGGAAATGCGTCTTCGGGACTCTTCGAAAGCTACGTTGCATTCAGCATGGTCGCAATCGGTCGAAGAAGTTATCCCAGGTGAACAGCGGTAAATTGATGCAATGACGCTGAAGTCGAATGCAATGCTGCATTGCAATGAATGAATGCGAAGGCAATACTGGCGGCATGCCAGGAGGACGACTGACCCAGCAGGACCGCCAGCGCATCGCGGCCGGACTCGCCGACGGGCTCTCCTACGCCGAGATCGCCAGGCGGCTCGACCGGCCGACGTCGACGATCAGCCGGGAGATCGGGCGCAACGGCGGCCCCGGCGGCTACCGGCCCGAACAGGCGCACCGGGCGACGGTCCAGCGCGCGCGGCGCGGCACCCCGGCGCCGCCGCCTGCGGACGGGCCCTCGGACAGCCCGACGGGAGAGGAGATCATCGAGATGGCGGTCAGAACGGGGCTGCCGAGGATGACGGCGCGCGTGCACATCGACCTGCTGCTGTCCGAGGACGGCAGGCGCACGGCGGCCGAGCTGACCCGCAGGCTGAACGTCAGTGCGGCCTCCGTCTCAGTGGCCGTGAACTACCTGGTCCAGCACGGGTACGTCCGGCGCGAACGCGATCCGCAGCGGCGTCGCGACATCTACGTGGTCGACGACGAGGCCTGGTACCACTCGATCATGATCGGCTCGCGGGAGACGCTCGGGACGGCGCGGATCGCGATGACGGCCGCGGCGGAGTTCGGGCCCGACAGCCCCGTGGGGCAGCGGCTGGCCAGGGGCGGGACGTTCCTGGAACGCGTCATCCGGGACATGATGGAGTCCGCCGACCGCTGGCGTCACCTCCTGACGTGACCTCGTGGCGTTGCGTCAACTCGCTGTCCCCGCAGGCCAGGTGCCCGTCCGGCCCGGCCTGGTCCGGCGAGGGGGAGTGCCGGCCCGGCCGACTCGGCGCCGGGGTAGATTCCCGGGCATGACGACCACCGACCCGCTGAGCCCGGTCTCCCGTACCGCCCTGTCCGTCGCGCTGGTGCGCGCCTACGAGAGCTCCCGCCCCGAACCGCTCTTCACCGACCCCTACGCCGCCGCCTTCGTCACCGCCTCCGGCATGCCGATGCCCACCTCGGGACCGGCGAGCGGCCTCGCCAAAGGCCTGGTGGTCCACGGCATCCTGCGCACCCGCTTCTACGACGACCGCCTGCTCGCCGCCGGCGCGGACCAGGTCGTCCTGCTCGCGGCAGGCCTGGACGCCCGCGCCTACCGGCTCGACTGGCCGGCCGGCACCCGCCTCTTCGAACTCGACCTCGCGCCCGTCCTGACCTTCAAGCAGCAGGTCCTGGACGAACTCGGCGCCGACCCGGCCGGCGAACGCACCACGCTGCCCGGCGACCTGCTGGACCCGGACTGGCCGCGCCGCCTCGTCGAAGCCGGCCTCGACCCGGAGCGGCCCACCGTCTGGCTGGCCGAAGGACTGCTGGTCTACCTCACCGCCGACCAGGCGGCCGGCCTGCTCACCGCCGTCGGCACCCTCTCCGCCCCGGGCAGCCGACTGCTGCTCGAAAAGGGCCGGGACGTGACCAGTACCCCGCAGGACCCGGCCCTCGCCCACATCACCGACCTGTGGCAGGGCGGCCTCGGCCCCCACACCCACGAGTGGCTCGACGCCCACGGCTGGAACACCCGGCTCACCCTGCTCGACGAGGTCGCCGCCGCGTACGGCCGCCCCTTCCCGCCCGGCTCGGGCCCGAGCACCACCGGCTTCATCGAAGCGGTGCGCACCGGCGACAACGGCCTGGACAGCCCTGCGCGTTGAGGACGAAGGCCCAGGTGGGGCAGACGGGGCAGACGGCGGCGTCGGCGATGAGCGTGAGCGTGTGGGCCAGTGCCATGGGCCGGGCTCCTTGCCGGTCGGGTGGTCCCTCTGACCGATCCGTCGACTGTCCCCTCGGTGCTGCGGTGCTGCGGTGCTGCGGTGCTGCGCGCTCAGCCGGTCGTGGTCCCGTGCGGGATGGTGAGGGCGGTGAGGAGGACGGCATCGGTGCTGGTCCAGCGGCCGTGGCAACGGCCGGGCAGGTGGGGGTGGTGGGCGGTGAAGGTGCGGTCGGGGTGGAGGCGCACGGAGATGCCGGCCAGCCCGGTCCAGCGTCGGGTGAGCGGGTAGCAGGCCTTGTAGGTGGCCTCCTTGGCGCTGAAGAGCAGCCGGTCCCAAGGGACTTGGCCGTGAGGTAGCCGGCCGATCCGGTGACGCTCGTCCTCGGAAGCGGTGAGGGCGAGGACCCCGTCGGGGAGCGGCAGAGCAGGCTCGGCGTCGATGCCGAGCGAGATGACATCGGCCGCGTGCGCCGCAGCGCAAGCGGTGTAACCGTCGCAGTGGGTGATGCTCCCGACGGTCCCCGACGGCCACTCGGGGGCCCCGCCCGGCCCCGGGAGCAGCGGGACCGGAGGGTGGCCGAGCTGGGCGAGAGCACGACGGGCGAGCGTGCGGGCGGCGGTGAACTGCCGCTGCCTGCGGGGCGATCGGCCACCGATGTGGGCGCGCTCCGCAGGAAGGAGCGCGCCCTGGGGCGGCGGCCCGAAGGCCTCGGTGCAGTGGACAGTTGGCGGCAGGAGCCTGCCCAGCTCGGTGGTGAGGGAGGTGGTGGTCACCGCTGCGAAGTGAGTGTGAGCTGGTGGATCTGGCGGGCGATTTGGTGAGGGGCTTCGAGCGGGAGGATGTGGCCGGCGTCGGAGAGGGTGTCGACGGTGGTGTTGGGGAGGTGGGTTTGGAGGGTGCGGATGTGGGTCTGGCCGACAGAGGTGTCGTGGGTGCCACGAAGGATCGTGGTGGGGGTGGTGATGTTCCGGAGGTGGGGGGTGTGGTCCATGGTGCTGGTGGAGGCGAAGGTGGTGAGACGGATGTGGGGGTTGGTGTTGGCGAAGAGACGGCGGTTGGTCTCCTGGGTGTGAGCGGGGGTGTTGGGGTGGAGGGTCTTCTTGAGGAGCTGGCGGCCGAGCCGGGGGCTCTTGAGGGCGCGCTGGAAGGCCTTCGTCTTCATGATGCGGAGTTCGCCCGGAGGGGTCTGCTGGTCGTCGGCGGCGCTGGCGGCGAGGAGGAGGCCGACGAGGCGCTGGGGCGCGGTGCGGGGGGCGTCGGCGTAGAGCTGGGTGGCGTAGGCGAGCGCGGCGTAACCGCCGCCTGAGTGGCCGGCGATGACGACGGGACGGTGAGGGGCGAGGGCGTCGGCGACGGTGGCGAGGTCGTGCCCGAGTTGCTGGATGGTGAGGGCCTTGTCGCCAAGGGTGCTGGTGCCGTGGCCGCGCTGGTCGTAGGCGACGACGGTGTGGCCCTGGGCGGCCAGCAGCCGGGCCGTGGCGTGCCAGACGGTGTGGGTGGCGCCCCAGCCGTGGGCGAGGACGATCAGGGGCGTGCTGGTGGGGGTGGTGTCGTGGGGGTCGATGTGGGCGGGGTGGTGGATGGCGACGGTGAGGCGGGCGCCGTCGGGGGTGGTGGTGGTGAGGTCGGTGATGGTGATGTCAGTGGTGGTGGTCACGAGGTGCTCCTGCCTGCGTCTGTGGTGTTTGTGTTGTGTGTGAGTTGGTGGTTGAGGTTGGTGAGGGCGTTGTGGGTGGCTTTGGTGTGTTGGTTGGGGATGGTGTGTTTGGGGAGGAG
>NZ_JBWKEQ010000101.1:0-9475 GCF_056435365.1 Kitasatospora sp. NPDC043949
ATCCGCATATCGCATGCGAGACGGTCTACGCCGACAGGTGACCGTCCGTCAGTAAAACGGCAGATCCATCACCCCAAAGAGCAAATGTCAGTATGAGGGCCTGGACGAGCGGGGGCTGTGCGAGCGGGTCACGGAGGACTTGCAGGGGGTGTGTCCGGACAAGCACCTGCGGCTGCTGTGGAGCGAGGAGCCGCAGTCGATGGACGAGGAGCCGGAGGACGTCGCCCGGGCCCGGTTCGAGCGGTACGCCCGGGAGAAGAACTACGGCATCCGGCGGGCAGAGCAGCTCGACGGCAACATCGGCTACCTCGATCTGCGCATGATTCCCCCGGCCGGGGTGGGCGGTCCCGCGATCGCCGCCGCGATGCAACTGGTCGCTTCCACCGAGGCGTTGGTCATCGACCTGCGGCAGTGCAGCGGCGGTTCACCGGAGGGTGTGCAGCTGTGGTGCAGCTACTTCTTCGCTGACGACGAGGTGCACCTCAACGACATCTACGACCGGGCTACCGACTCCACCCGCCAGTACTGGACCCTCGGGCACCTCGCCGCGCCGCGCTATTCGGACCGTCCGGTGGCGGTGCTGACCAGCGACTTCACGTTCTCCGGTGGGGAGGAGCTGTCGTACAACCTGAAGGTGCTCAGGCGTGCGACGCTGGTCGGGCAGACGACGCGTGGTGGCGCCCACCCGACGGCCCGTATTCCTGTCGCGCCGCATGTGACGGTGACCGTGCCGGCGGCCCGCTCGATCAACCCGGTCACCGGCACCAACTGGGAGGGCGTTGGCGTGGAGCCGGACGTGGCGGTTGCCGCTGAGGATGCGCTGGAGAAGGCACTGGAACACCTTCGCGCGTAGTCGAGTCCCCCGGCTGCTCAGTCCTGAGCAGCCGGGGGGCCTATCGAGGCAACTGGTGCGGCGCGGTCACGCTCAAGGCTCAGCCACCACGTGGTCCCGCCGCCCCCGTGAGCGGCGGGACCCAAGGGGTGGCGGGACCAGGGGGTGGCGGGTCAGGCGGGGCGGATGCCCGGGTTGCCGGCCTCGGTGACGAAGGAGGCGGCGGTGGTGACGGTGCCGCCGGGGCGGGTGATGTGGGAGACGGCCCGGTAGTCGGCGCGCACCTGGTGGCGGTCCAGGGTGAGCGTGGTGTAGCCGCGCCGCCCGTCGTAGAACTTCATGTGCGGGTTGGCCGACATCAGGTTCTGCCAGTTGGACGGCCGCTCCTCGCCGTCGCCGTCGCTGCTGATCGAGGTGCCGACGAACTCCACGCCCACGGTGCGCGAGTCCGGCTTGTCGAAGTCGCGCTTGACGTCCAGGGCGTAGGCGACGTGGACGTCACCGGTGAGCAGCACCAGGTTCTCCACCCCGGCCCGGTCGACGGCGGCCAGGAAGCGCTCGCGGGCGGCCGGGTAGCCGTCCCAGGCGTCCATGGAGAGCTTGGAGCGCTCGGCGGTGGTGTTCTTGCGGCGGGAGAAGACGACCTGCTGCGGCACGACGTTCCAGGTCGCCCGGGAGCGGCGCAGGCCCTCGGCGAACCAGCGCTCCTGGGCGGCGCCCATCAGGGTGCGCCGCGGGTCCTCGGACTCCGGGGTGGGGTACTGCCAGCCGTCGCCGTTGGCCTGGTCGTCGCGGTACTGGCGGGTGTCGAGGATGTCGAACTGCGCCAGCTGCCCGAAGTGGACGCGCCGGTAGAGGGTGAGCTCGGTGCCGCGCGGCTGCGGCATCCGCAGCGGCATGTTCTCCCAGTACGCGCGGTAGGCGGCGGCGCGGCGGGCGATGAACGGCGCCGGGTCCTGGCCCTTCTCGGGGATGCCGGCCGCGTAGTTGTTCTCCACCTCGTGGTCGTCCCAGGTGACGTACCAGGGGTGGGCGGCGTGCGCGGCCTGGAGGTCGGGGTCGTTCTTGTAGAGGGAGTAGCGCAGCCGGTAGTCCTCCAGCGTGGCCGTCTCGTGGTCGAACAGCGCCGGCAGGGTGCGGTCGGTGTACTTGCGGTCGCCGCCCGCCGCGTCGATGCCGTACTCGTAGATGTAGTCGCCGACGTGGAACACCGCCGCCAGGTCCTCGTCGGCCAGGTGGCGGTAGGCGGTGAAGTAGCCGTCCTCGTAGGCCTGGCAGGACACCAGCCCGAAGCGGACGGCGTCCAGCCTGCGCCCGCGCTCCGGCGCGGTGCGGGTGCGCCCCACGGGGCTGCTCCAGGTGCCGACGGTGAAGCGGTACCAGTACACCCGGTCCGCGTCGAGGCCGTCGACGTCCACGTGCACCGCGTAGTTGAACTCGGCGTGCGCGCGGGCGCTGCCGCGCCGCACCACCTTGCGGAACCGCTCGTCGCGGGCCAGCTCCCAGCCCACCCGCACCGAACCGGTGGGCGGCAGACCGGCGCCGGGCTCCAGCGGGCGCGGCGCCAGGCGGGTCCACAGCACGACGGATCCGGGCAGCGGGTCGCCGGAGGCCACGCCGAGGGTGAACGGGTCGCCGGTGATGGCGCGCGGGCCGAACTCGGCGTCCTCGGCGTGCGCGGACGGCAGGTTGACGGTGAACGCCAGCGCGGCGGCGGCCGAGGTGACGGTGAGGAAGCGGCGCCGGTCCAGCCGCGCGGCGGCCTCGCGCAGCTGCTGGTCGGGGGAGGGGCGGTCGGCAGGGCGGGTCATGGGGTGAAGGCCTTTCGCTGCTCGGCGGTGTGCGAAGGAATTCGAGTGGACCGCGCCGTACGCCAGGGGTCGGAATTCCGGCAGCCGAGTGATCATCTGATGGGGGATCAGTGAAGGTCCGACAAATCCCCCCGGGTGGACGGAAACGGACGCGCGTAGCGTCACCCGCGCGACCGGTCCACTTGGCCTGCGGACGCAGGCCCTCCCGCCACCGTCCGGGCCCGCCACCGGCCCCGGCCGGCCCGCAGGCCCCGCACCGCGGCCGCCCGGCAAAGCCCCGAACCCGCACGAGGGGACGGCTGCTCCGTACCCGGAACGGGCCGCGCGACGAGATCCACCCCAACTGCACACAGGCGCTGGCAAAGTCAAGAAAAACCACCCGAACGGGGGGGTCCACTTCTACGCCGGAGGGCGGTCGTGATGTACAACACGCTGGCACCCCAAGCGAGTTGACTGATAGGAATCACCCCGGGGGACCCGACCATCAGCTCACACCTCTGGGAGGGAACCATGAAGAACCGCTTCGTACGTCGTGCGGGTGTTGTGGTGGCCGGCCTCGCCGTCCTGACAGTCGGCTTCGGCAGCACGGCGGCCATGGCGGCCGCCCCGGCCCCTGCCCTGGCCCCGGTCGCAGTGGTCCAGAACGTCACGCCCGCCATCACGGCCGTGCAGACCTGGACCTACGTCACCGGCCCGCTGGAGACCACGCTCACCCTCGACACCACCGCCCGCTCCGCGTCCATCGTGGTGTACGCGAACGTGCCGCTCCTCGGCAAGGTCAAGGTCGGCAGCGCCTCCGGCAGCCTGACCGAAGGCATCACCTTCCACCTGGGCCTGTCGCCGTTCGTCAACGGCACGCAGAGGTTCTACCTGGTCGGCGACGACGTGCACCTGTACTACGACTTCGACGCGCTCGGCAAGCACTACACGGGCGACGTCAAGCTCGGCACGCTCCCGCCGTTCTAGCAGCCCCGCTCCACACCTCCGGCGCCGCCCGCCGCCCCCGCGACCCGGGGGCGGCGGGCGGACCCACACCCGCACCAGCCGCCCGGCCCCCGCCACGGCCACCCGCGCGAACGCCGGCCCTACAACTGCTGCGGCAGCCAGCCGTTCTGCACCGCCCGCATCCCGAACTCGAAACGACTGCGCGCACCCAGCCGCTCCATCAGATCCGTCGCCACCCGCCGCGCCGTCCGCGACGACACCCCCAGCCGCTTGGCGATCGCCTCGTCCGTCAGCCCCTGCGCCAGCAACCGCACCACCGTCGCCTCCTGCGCACTGAGCCCGCCCTCGTCCCGCACCGCCGACGGCCCCAGCTCCCGCGCCTGACCCCACACGTGCTCGAACAGCGCGCACAGCGCCACCAGCGTCCCGTGACCGGTCAGCACGACCGCCCCCGCACGGGTGTCCTCCCCGCTCACCGGGATCAGCGCCGTCGCCCGATCGAAGATGATCATCCGGGTCGGCAGCTCCGGCACCGTCCGCACCTCCCCGCCCAGCTCCGCCAACCAGCCCACGTACGCCACCGTCGGCTGGCTGTTGCGCACACTGTCCAGGTACACCGTCCGCATCCGCACCCCCCGGCCCAGCAGATCCCGGTCATGCGGCCGGGACGCCTCGATGCTCTCCGGAGAATGCCCGCCACCCGGCGCGAAGGTCATGATCTCCGCCGTCAGGCCACGGGCCAGCGACGCGATCCGGTCCCGGATCTGGTCCAGGCCCACCAACTGCTCCACCCCCGCGTGCGAGGCGGCCGGCCGCAGATCCGCGTACTCCGCGATCAACTGCGCGGCCGCCGCCCGGGACGCCTCGATCCGCAGCTGCTGCGCCGCCAGATCCGCCTGCTGACGGGCCATCAGCAACTCCATGCCGACCTGCGGCGACACCGCACGCAGCTCGCCCTCCCGCTCGTAGGAGGGCCGGATCAGCGCCAGCTCGCTCAGCAGGTCCAGACAGCGCCGGACCTCCTCCTCGCTGCGCCCGAGCCGCTCCGCCAGCGCCCGCACCCCGTCGCCGGGATGCGCGAGCATGCTGCGGTAGACGCTCTCCGACACGGCATCCAGCCCGAGTGCGGTCAGCATGCCTCGTTACCCCCCGGTGTGTAAGGCCTGAATCGCCAATCGCTGCGTACGCGATCATCGCACGCGAGTGCGAGAGGGGGCCAGCAAGCGGTCCTGGACGGTTCCGGACACCGCCGGAACCGTCCAGGTTGATCCTCTATGCCGGGATGTCGACGGTTCGGCAGAGTCCGTTCCATGTACCTGATTCACGCCGAGATCCAGGCCCCGGCCCCGGCCCCGGCCTCGGGAGCAGCGCTCGCGCCCGACACCGCCGGGGTGCTGCTGGCGAGCGCGCGGCCCCAGGAGCGCATCGAACACGTCGCCGTGCACGAGGGCGCCGGGCCCGGCGCCGTCCTCGGCGTCTACCTGGTCGCCGGCCGGCTGAGCGCCGCCGAGACCGTCGTCGACGCGTTCTGCCGGCGCGCGGTCGAGACCGTCCCCGCGCTGCGCGGCTGGACGCTCACCCGCGTCGGAGCCCCGCTCGTCGCGCCGTTCTACGAGCGCCTGCTGGACTGATCCGGCCCGGCTGGACGGATCCGGACGCTGCCGTTTCCGTCCACCGGAGAACCCTTCCACCCGCCCTGAACTGCGACGAAGCTAGTACTCGCCAGCAGGGCCCACCGCCCGGAGGTAAACCGGCCGAGCGTCTACCGCGGGACGCGACACCGGACTCACCGCCACCCGTCCAGTTCTCGAAAGAGGTCAACTCCCATGCTTCGCACCCCGCTCGCCAAGGCCGCCGCGGTCGCCGCCCTCGCCCTCGCCGCCGCCCTGCCGATCGCCGGCCAGGCCTCGGCGAACACCATCTGGGACAGCCCCACTCCCGCCCCCGCCCCGGCCGCCACGACGGCGAACACCATCTGGGACGGCCCCGCCCCCGCGCCGGTCACCGTGACCCCGGCGAACACCATCTGGGACGCCCCGGCCCCCGCGCCGGCCACCGTGACCCCGGCGAACACCATCTGGGACTGACCCGCCCCGCGCCGGCCACCGCCGTGAACACCCTCCGGGACTGACCCGCCCCGCGCCGGCCACCGCCGTGAACACCCTCCGGGACTGACCCGCCCCGCCGCCGCCCGAGGCCACCCGACCGCTGCTCCTGCAGGGCAGCTGTCCGCCTCCGTCCGGGCCACGCCCCCCTCTTCCCGCGCCGGCCCCGGCGCCACCACCCCTTTCACCCTGTCAGGACGTGTCGTCGTGCCCTCCGCGCTCTCCAAGCTCGCCCGCGTCACCCTCGCCGCCTCCATCGCCGCCTCCGGCGCGATAGCCGCCACGGCCGTCACCACCACCGCGGCCCACGCCGCCGCCTCGTCCACCGTCGGCGGCCAGATCACCCGGTCGGAGATCATCTCCCGCGCCCAGTACTGGTTCAACCAGAACCCGGGCCTCACCTACAACCAGGGCGCGACCTTCCCCGACTCCAGCGGCCGCTACTACCGCAAGGACTGCTCCGGCTACGTCTCCATGGCCTGGCACCTGGGCTACAGCGCCACCACCCGGTCCATCGCCGACTCCGAGACCTACCCGATCTCGCGCAGCGACCTGCGCCCCGGGGACGTCCTCAACAGCTACTACGACCACGTCCTGCTCTTCGAGAAGTGGGACGACCCCGGCCACACGACCTTCTCCTACTACTCCTTCGGCTCCACCCCGGTGAAGCACATCACCGGCGCCTCCATCAACGCCGCGAAGTTCGACTCGCACCCCAACGGCGACTACAAGGCGCTGCGCTACAAGAACGTCGTCGAGGACGTCAACACCTCCCCGTCCTCGCTGCCCTCCGGCACGCTGGTCAAGTCCCCGAACGGCGCCTCGGTCAAGGTCATCATCAACGGCGCGGGCCTGCCGGTCGCCGGCTCCGACGTCGCCCCCGACGGCTACGACCTGAGCAAGATCGTCCAGGTCGACGACGGCGCCTTCAACGCCCTGCCCACCGTGCCGCCGCCCGGCACCGTGGTCCACGACCAGGCCGGCGGCTCCTCCCGCTACGTCGTGGTCGGCGGCGCGGCACTGTTCATCTCCGGCGCGGACTGGACCGCCGACGGCTACAACACCCGCGCCGACATGGGCGTCCCGTCCAGCTGGCTGCAGGGCGCGATCAACACCGGCCCGGCCACCGGACTCGTCGTGATGGACCAGTCCGGCACCGACGCCGGCCGCTACGTCGTCGTCAACGGCACCGCCATGCACATCTCCGCCGCCGAGTGGACCGCCGACGGCTACAACACCCAGTCCCTGATGGGCGTGCCCAGCGACTGGCTGAAGGCCGCCATCGCCAAGCCCATGCCCAACGGCACCGTCCTGATGGACCAGTCCGGCACCGACCCCAGCCGCTACGTCGTCGTCAACGGCGCCGCCGTGCACATCTCCGCCGCCGAGTGGACCGCCGACGGCTACAACCTCCAGTCCCTGATGGGCGTGCCCGGCGAGTGGCTCAACACCACGGCCAAGAAGACCGTCCCGGACGGCACCCTGATCAAGGGCCAGGCCGGCACCGACCCGTCGATCTACGTGATGGCCAACAACTCCGCACTGCCGATGACCAGCGCCGAGTTCACCACCGTCTACGCCAACCAGCCGGTCCTGGGCGTCCCGGAGGAATGGGAGGCCGCCGAGGTCGCCCGCCCGCTCGCCAACGGCACCCTGATCACCGACGCCGCCGGCACCGACTCCACCGTCTACGTGATGGCCGGCGGCCTGGCCGTCCCGCTCACCTACGCCGAC
Organism: Kitasatospora sp. NPDC043949; assembly: GCF_056435365.1. NCBI lineage: Bacteria > Bacillati > Actinomycetota > Actinomycetes > Kitasatosporales > Streptomycetaceae > Kitasatospora > Kitasatospora sp. NPDC043949. Next base: position 7,428 of record NZ_JBWKEQ010000101.1, read on the forward strand.
TTCACCGGCTACGGCTACGACAAGCTGCCGCTGCGCGGCGTCCCCGGCAACTGGGAGCAGTCGGCCGCCGCCAAGAGCGCCCCCGCCGACGGCACCCTGCTCCAGTCCTCCGACGGCCCCACCGTCTGGCAGGTCGTCAACGGCGGCAGCAAGAAGGCGGCCGCACCCGGCTCCTACAACGCCGCCGACGTGGTGAAGGTCCCGACCGCGCTGACCGCCAAGCTCCCCACCGTCGCCTGACGCACCCACCCCGCCAGGGCGGCCCGGCCACCGCAGGCCGGGCCGCCCCGCGCCCGCACGCACCGCACCTGCACACACGTACCGCGCCCGCACGCACCCGCTCGTCCGACCAGCCAACCCGCATCTGCCCAGGGGGACTTCCGTCATGACCGCCGCCGCCCGCAAGACACCGGCCCTCGCCGCCGCCACCGTGCTGCTCGCCCTCGCCGCCCCGCTCGCCCTCGGCGGCCAGGCCTCCGCGGCCTCGGTGTCCACCTGGGACAAGGTCGCCCAGTGCGAGAGCGGCGGCAACTGGAGCATCGACACCAACAACGGCTACTTCGGCGGCCTCCAGTTCTCCCAGAGCACCTGGCTCGCCTACGGCGGCAGCCAGTACGCCCCCTACGCCAACCGGGCGACCAAGCAGCAGCAGATCCTGATCGCCGAGAAGGTCCTCGCCGGGCAGGGCCAGGGCGCCTGGCCGCACTGCGGCCCGGCGGCCAACCTGGGTGCCGACCACGCCAACCCCTACCCGGCCGGCACCTCCTACCCCGACCCGGCGTCGCTGCCCACCGGCACGCTCGTCAAGTCGCCCAACGGCTCCTCGGTCAAGATCCTGATCAGCGGCGCCGGCCTGCCCGTCACCGGCTCCGACGTCGCCCCCGACGGCTACGACCTGAGCAAGATCGTCCTGGTGGACGACGCCCGCTTCAACGCCCTGCCCACCACCCCGCCCGAGGGCACCGTCGTCCACGACCAGGCCGGCGGCAACGCCCGCTACGTCGTCGTCGCCGGCGCGGCGCTGTCCATCTCCGGCGCGGACTGGACGGCGGCCGGCTACAACACCCGCCCCGACATGGGCGTCCCCACCGCCTGGCTGCAGAACGCGCTCACCAACACCCTCCCGACCGGCCTCGTCGTCCACGACCAGGCCGGCGGCAACGCCCGCTACGTCGTCGTCTCCGGCGCCGCCCTGCCCATCTCCGGCGCCGAATGGACCGCCGACGGCTACAACACCCGCGCCGACATGGGCGTCCCCGGCGCCTGGCTCGCCTCCGCCACCCAGGCCACCGTCCCGAACGGCACCGTCGTCAACGGCCAGGCCGGCACCGACCCGTCGATGTACGTCATGGTCAACGGCACCGCCCTGCACATCTCCGGCAGCGAGTGGACCGCCGACGGCTACAACACCAAGACCCTGATGGGCGTGCCCGAGGCCTGGCTGCAGGGCGCCGTCGCCAAGCCCCTGAAGAACGGCACGGTCCTCACCGACGCCGCCGGCACCGACTCCACCGTCTACGTGATGGCCGGCGGCCTGGCGGTCTCCCTGACCTACGCCGACTTCACCGCCATGGGCTACGACAAGCAGCCGCTCATGGGCGTCCCCGGCACCTGGCTGGGCGCGGCCGCCGCCAAGAGCGCCCCCGCCGACGGCACCCTGCTGCTCTCGCCCGACAGCCCCACCGTCTGGCTGGTCGCGGGCGGCGGCAAGAAGGCCCTCACCGCAGCCGACTTCGGCCCCGGCAAGTACAGCCCCGCCGACGTGGTCAACGTCCCGACCGCGCTGACCGCCAAGCTCCCGACCGCCACCGCGTAACCCCGGCCCCCGACCACCCCGAGCCGCCCGGCCACACCCGCCGGGCGGCACGGGCGCGCCCCGGAGACGCCCGAAACCCGCGTGCCCCACCGGACACCGCTCCGGTAGCCTGCAGACCATGTCGAGCCCCGAGGCATCCCTTGGGTTCTAGCGGTCGTCGCAACACCCGAGCTCAAGGTGTGCGATGGACTTCGAGATCCGAGGGGACCGGAAGCCGCAGGGGCCCAGGAAG
>NZ_JBWKEQ010000102.1:0-8054 GCF_056435365.1 Kitasatospora sp. NPDC043949
CCCCCCCCCCCCCCCCCCCCCCCCCCCCCCCCCCCCCCCCCCCCCCCCCCCCCCCCCCCCCCCCCCCCCCCCCCCCCCCCCCCCCCCCCGCCGCCCGCCGTCGGCCGTCGGCCCGGCTACGCGGTGCCGACGGTGAGCCGGGTGATGGTCCCGACCACCTCGGTGTCGGTCGCGTCGAGCAGCGAGGCCCGGACGGCCGCCGTGTCACCCGCGACGTAGCGGCTCTGGTTTAAAGTCGTGACCGGGACGGTCACTTGGACATTCGCGCCCGTGCAGTTCGGGGTGAAACGGGCGTAGCCAAGGGCGCCGGACGCACGGTCCTCGGCGGTCACGGTCGCGGACGCGACGAAACCGCCGGCGTCGCAGGAGTACGCGATGGTGACGTTCACCGTCGCCGAGGCGCCACCGGAAACGGTCGCGCCGTCGACCCGCACCCCGGTGCCGGCGTGCGCCGGGGCCGCTCCGAGCACCACCCCCGCGAGCAGTGCGGGTACGCCGAGCAGAGTCACGATCCTGCCGTTCATGATGTCCCTTCCAGCGCCGATCGCTGCTCCCACACCGTCGACGACGGTACGGACCGGCCGGACGGCAAGTCGATCCCGGAGTCCTTCCCCGGGGTGATACGCCGGGACCGGCACCACCGGCACCACCGGCAGCGTCAAGGCACTACCTGAAAAGACTTGACTGTACATCATCTATCAACCCTGGCCGGGCAATTGATCAAAATCGAGGCGTCACTCCACCTGACCTCGGCGGTCGGCGCTGAACCCGCCCTCCGCCCGCGCGGCCCCTCCCAAGCGGGCTGCCCACGCTGCCCGCTACTGCCTCGGCGCGCTCGGCGAGTTCGGGTGTGTTCGAGGTCGCGGCCGCGGACCAGCGGCGGATCACTCCCCAGGTTTGACCCACTGCGACCGCCAGGCCGGCGGGTCGAACGGGTCGGCGAAGTACTGCGTCTCCCGCACCACGCGGCCTGCCGAGAACTCCATGATGCTCACGGTCTGCGTGGGTTTGCCGTCATAGGTGAGCACGAACTCGGTCACCCAGAGGTCGCCGGATCCGAGGATCCTGCGCACGGTGAAGGTCCGGACCGCGGGATGTTGGGTGCGCAGTGCCTGGATGTTGCTCCTGCCGCGGATGACCTCGCCGGACTGCGGGTACTCGACGATGACGTCGTCGGCGTAGATGTCGTGTTCCGCGTCCGCGTCGCCGCTGTTCGATGCGGCCCAGTGCCGGTCCAGCAGGGCCCGGGCAACCGTCGCTTCCACCGTCATGGCTCCTTCGCTCGGAACACCACGCGTCCGATGTCCTGCGACGCGGGCGCGTGCCTGGGCCGGATCGCCCCAGGACTGGTCACTTGAGGATCTCCAGCATCCGGTTCCCGAGGACCGCGGCCGAGGCCGGATTCTGTCCGGTCACCAGGTTGCGGTCCTCGACCATGTAGGGCTCCCAGACCGGACCGCGGCTGAAGTCGACCCCGACCTTCGCCTTCACGTCGGTCTCCAGCAGCCATGGTGCCCTGGAGGCCAGTCCGACGCCGTCCTCCTCCTCGTCGGTGAAGCAGGTGATGTGGTAGCCCTTGAACGGCGACTCGCCGTGGATCCTGGTGGCCAGCATCGCGGCGGGACCGTGACAGACGATGAACAGCGGCTTGCCCGAGGCCAGTTGCCGGGTCAGCAGCCGCCCCACGTCGGCGTCCCACGCCAGGTCCGCCATCGGACCGTGACCGCCCGGCAGGTAGACCGCGTCGTAGTCCTCCAGACGCACGTCCGACAGCTGTAGCGGTCGACGCAGCACCTCGGCGGAACGGATGACGGCCTCCAGCTCCAGGGCGCTGTCGTTCCCACCGACCATCTCGGGGCGCAGGCTCATCATGTCGACGGTCGGTGTCACACCGTTGGGCGTCGCGACGACGACCTCGTGACCGGCGTCCGTGAGGATCTTGTACGGGTTCGCGAACTCCTCGGCCCAGTAGCCGGTCGCGTGCCGCGTGCCGTCCTTCAACACCCAGTAGGTGGCTCCGCTGACGATGAAAAGCACCTTTGCCATGGCAGAGATCCCCTCTCGGACACATGCCAGGAGTGGGTTCGGCGGGATGCCCCACGGTGGGATGTCCCACGCAACCGACCCGCCCCGCCGGTCTCCTCCCCTCGCCCCACGCAACCACGCTAGGCAGCTGCGCCGACCGCGCGCAACCCGGTGCTCCATCGGCGGTAGCGCCCCCGGTCACGGACACCTCCGGTCACATGTCCAGGACCACGTCGGCCGGGGGCGTCGAGCAGCAGATGAGCGCGCTTCCCATGGCGGGGGGCTCCAGGGGCTGCGGGGCGTACTCGACGTGGCCGGAGAGGAGCGCGGTCTCGCAGGTGTGGCAGATTCCGGTGCGGCAGGACCAGCGTACGGGCACGTCGCACGCCTCGGCGAGTCCGAGCAGCGTGCCGTAGTCAGGGTGCCAGGGGACGATCAGCCCGGTGCGCGCGAAGGCTACGGACGGTCCCGGGCGGCCGGCGGGAGGAGCGGCCGGCTGGTGCGGTGCCCGGGCGGATCCGGTCACCACACCGGGGGTGACGGCGGACGTGGCCCCGAAGACCTCGGTGTGGATCCGGGAGGACGGCAGGCCGCAGGCCTGAAGGGCTCCGGTCATGTCCCGCATGAACGCGTTCGGTCCGCAGATGTAGGCGTCGGCGTCCGGAGGCGGCTCCAGGCCGCGGATCCGCTCGGGACTGAACCGCCCGCTGACCGTGTAGTCGAAACCCGGGCGGTCTACGCCGGACGGACGGCTGTAGGAGACGAACGACCGGCCTGCGGGCAGCTGGGCGAGCAGTGCGCGCACTTCGTCGGCGAACGGGTGGTTCTCGCCGTCCCGGGCCGCGTGCAGCCACCACACCGCGCGCTGCGAGTGCTCCGCGGCCAGGGCGTGCAGCATGGCCAGGACCGGGGTGGCGCCGACACCGGCGGACAGCAGCAGGACCGGAGTGTCCGCGTCCGTGAGCAGGAACGTGCCGCGCGGGGCGGCGACATCGAGGACGTCACCCACCTTCACGTGCTGGCGCAGGTAGGTGCTGGCGACACCGTTCGGCTCCTGCTTGACACTGATGCGGTACGTTTCGGCGCCCGGCCGGCCGGAGAGCGAGTAGTTGCGGATGACCGGGGAGGCCTGGGGGTCCGGCCGCAGGCGGACCGTGAGGAACTGCCCCGGCAGAGCGGCGGGGAGGGGCTCGCCGTCGACCGCCGCCAGAGTGAGCGAGAAGATGCCCGCGCTCTCCGGCTCGATGCGGGAGACTTCGAGCCGACGGAACCCGGGCCAGGCCGGCGGCGGGCTGCTGGTGGTCAGCCCGCGGTTTCCACCCGCGGCGCCGGAGCCGCGGTCCGCGTCGTCGAGCAGGGCTCGCAGCGACGTCTTCCAGCCGGGGCTCAACGCGGTGATGCGCAGGGCCCGTTCGAGCTGTGGCCGGGCGTGGCCGGGCAGGTAGAGCAGCGCGTCGATCTCCGCGACGGTCATCTCCTCGGGGCCCGAGGCGATCTTCACGATCTCGTCCCCGGCCCGCACCCGCCCTTCGGTCAGCACCCGCATGTAGAAGCCTGGGCGGCGATGGGACACCAGCAGGGCGGCCATCTGCGGCTCGCCGAGCCGCAACCCCACGCGGTAGCACGTCACGCGGGGTTGGGTGACCTCGAAGACCGCACCGCCGATCCCGTAGCGGTCACCGATGCACACCTCGTCGTCGGCGAGTCCGTCCACGGTGAGGTTCTCGCCGAACTGGCCGTACGTGAAGTCGTCCCGCTTCAGGTGCTCCTGCCAATGGCGGTAGGAGCTCAACTGGTAGACCAGTACGGCACGTTGCTCGCCGCCGTGCCCGGTGAGGTCACCCTGCCCGTCGCCGTCCAGGTTGAGCCGGCGCGCCATCACGGGCCCGGCGACGGGGTGCTTCCAGATGCCGGTGCGGGTGGTCCTGCCCTGCCAGGGGACGTCCTTGGGCATGCCGACGTTCACGGCGATCAGAACGGCCATGACCTGTGCTCCTCCCGCGCTCGACAGGCCGGTTCCTCCAGCGTCGTACGGTCGGCCGCCGGCCGCACCCGAAGAACTCTGCGCGGCGCCGGGGCGCGGCGACGAGTAGAGTGAAAACCGGTGGGCGCCGCCGCCGGACGTGTGCCGCAGGCGCGGGTACGCCGCCGTCGTCGAGGCGATCATGAACCTCGACGATCATGCACCTCGAACAGGCCCCGTTCGTCACCGGCGAGATCCTGTGCGTCGACGGCGGCCAGAGCGCCGGCTTCTGAAAGAACCGGGATCGGGAGCGATCGACCTATGCGCACTCGCAAGCAGCTGACCCCGCTTGGCGCTGTCGGTGCGGGCCTGGCGGCGGGAGTGGTCGGCACCGTCTGCATGGACGCCGCGCGGTTCCTGCGCCAGCGCCGGGCCGGTGGCGAACGCAACGCCCTGCACTGGGAGTTCGCCCCGGTCCGCACCTGGCAGGAGGCGCCGGACCCAGGGCAGGTCGGAAAGCGCCTGGTCGAGGCCTTCACCCGGCGCGAGCTGCCGGACAGCGCGGCGTTCCCCGTCAGCACGTTCATGCACTGGGCTTACGGAGTGGGCAACGCGGCCTTCTACGGCGCCGTCAGCGCCTCGCTGCGCAAGCCCCACGTCCTCTACGGGCTCCCGTACGGTGCGCTCGTGTGGCTCAGCGGATACGTGGTGCTTCCGATCGCGGGACTCTACAAACCCATCTGGACATACGACGCCAAGACGCTGGGTGATGATCTGACCGCCCACCTCGCCTACGGCCTTGGCACCAGCAGCGCTTTCTGGTTGCTGAGCAGGGTTTCCGTGTTCTCACGACAGCTGTAGTTCGCGATCCGGCCGATGCTGGTGCTGGTCGGCGAGGTGGTGGCCGGGTCCGGGCATGATGACGGTACACATCGCGACCATGGCGAGGTGTGACCCAGGATCCGACCTGATCAATATCGCGCTGTTCACGCACTTCATCCCGTGCGGGGTGTGGGAGGCCGTCTACATCATCGAGGGCCTCCTCAAGAACACCTCCGAGGTCAAGCCGACCACCGTGCACGCCGACACCCAGGGCCAGAGCGTGCCCGTTTTCGCCCTGGCGCATCTGCTGGGCTTCGATCTGATGCCCAGGATCAGGAACTGGAAGGGCCTGACCTTCTACCGTCCGTCCAAGCAAAGCGAATACGTCCACATCGACTCCCTGTTCGGCGAGCCGGGCAAGAACGTCATCGACTGGGATCTGATCGAGTCCCAGTTCCGGCACCTGATGAAGGTGGCCGTGTCCGTGCGGGAGGGCGCCATCTCGTCCTCGACGCTGCTCAAGCGGCTGCGGTCGGGCTCGCACAAGAACTCCACCTACACCGCCTTCCGCGAGGTCGGCCGCGTGATCCGCACGGTGCAGCTGCTGCGCTACCTCTCGGACGCGCCGCTTCGCCGGCGGGTGACCGCGGCGACCAACAAGGTCGAGTCGTTCAACCGGTTCTCCCAGTGGGTCGGCTTCGGCAATCAGGGCGTCCTCGCCGACAACGACCCCATCGAGCAGGAGAAGGCGATGAAGTTCAACGCCCTGCTCACGAACGCGGTGATCTTCCACAACGCCCTGGATATCGCGGAGATCATCCGCCAGCTCCTGGAGGAGGGCTGGGAGATCGACCCGGAGGACCTGGCCCACATCTCGCCGTACCTGACCGAGCACATCAAACGATTCGGCGAGTACTCCACCCACGAACTCGGTATCCAGCCCGAGGCGTACGACCCGAAACTCGACGTCGACTTCACCCAGCTTCGGGACCAGGACCCGGCCGCCTCCGGCTTCAGCACAGCCGCCTGACCGTCACCTCTGTGAAGGACCCTGTCATGCCCGTTGAGCAGTACGGCCCTCCGCCTCGCTCGCATTCGGCAGGAGCTGAGCGTCACGCCGGCGGCCGGGCGAGTTTGGCGGCCACGGCGTCGAGGACCCAGTCCAGGCCGGTCGCGAAGGATGCCTCGGCGTCCACGTCCGTGCCCTCGTACACGGCCTTGGTCAGCGCCGGGAAGCGGCCCGTGGCCAGCATTCTCGTCAGGTGCGGGCCGCGGGCGCGCTGCCAGTCGTGCTTGGACAGGCCCGTGGCGCGCTCGGCCCGCAGATTCGTGATCTCGCGCCTGATCGCGCCCGTGAAGTAGGCGCTGACCGTCTCCACGGCGCGCATGACGGTGTCGATGTCGGCGAGGCCGTCAAGGGCGGACAGGGTGGACTCGGCCACGGCGAGGCCGTTCGGGCCGAAGGCCGGGCGGCCGCCGAGCAGGTCGGCCAGCCATTCGTGACGGAGGGCGGCCTGCCTGGTGCGGTGGGCGAGGACGCCCAGCGCCTCCCGCCAGTCACCGGGCTGTTCCTCGGGGAGAATCTCGGCCTGGACCTCGTCCACCATGAGGTCGAACAGCTCCTCCTTGGTGGAGATATATCCGTACAGCCGCATCGGGCCGGCCTCCAGCCGGGCGGCGACCTTGCGCAACGACACCGCCGCAAGGCCGCCCTCGTCGGCCAGCGCGATGGCGGCGGCGACGATCCGCTCCCGGTCGAGCGGCACGGGGCGAGTCGGCGGCTCCGGCCGGTCCCACACGGTCATGGTCACTCCGAACTGTTGCGATGCATCGTAATGAGCAAATACAGTGTATCGATATGAGACATCGTATCGCTGTGGTCGGGAGCGGCCCCGCCGGCCTTACCTTCGCCCGCGTCCTGCACCGCCATGGCCACCCCGTCACCGTCCTCGAACGCGATCCCGCCCCCGACGCCCGCCCCCCGGGCGGCACCCTGGACCTGCACGAAGGGCTGGGCCAGCTCGCGCTGGACAAGGCGGGGCTGCTGGCGGAGTTCCAGGAGCTGTCCCGTCCCGAGGGACAGGCCATGCGCATCCTGGACACGGACGGGACCGTCCTGCGCGACTGGCAACCCCGTCCAGATGACCGGGCCAATCCCGAGATCGACCGCGGGCAACTTCGTGACCTGCTGCTCGGGCCTCTGGACGTTCAGTGGGGGCGGGGCGTGACGGAGGTGGTGCCGGGGACCCGGGATGGCGTACTGGTCCATTTCGCGGACGGGCGGCAGGAGACGTTCGACCTCGTGGTCGGCGCGGACGGCGCCTGGTCCCGGATCCGTCCGGCGGTCTCGTCGGTGACGCCGCACTACACCGGCGTCACCTCGGTCGAGACCTTCCTCGACGACGTCGACACCCGCCACCCTGACCTCGCCCGGTTGATCGGCGACGGTTCCGTGGCTGTGTACGGTGTGAACCGAGCTCTCGTCGCCCAGCGCAACAGCGGCGGCCACGTCAAGGTGTACGCCCAGTTCCGCGCGCCGCTGGACTGGCACACGAACCTGGACCTGGCCGACGTCGACGCCGTGCGATCGAGCCTGCTGGCTCTGTTCGACGGCTGGGCCGCTCCCGTCCTCGACCTCCTCCGCCACGGCACCGCTTTCGTCCACCGCCCCCTCTACGTCCTACCCGTGTCCCACACCTGGGTCCACGTGCCCGGGGTGACGCTCCTGGGCGACGCCGCCCACCTGATGCCCCCCTTGGGGGCGGGCGCGAACCTCGCGATGCTGGAAGGCGCCGAACTCGCCGAGTCCATCGCCACCGGCCCTGGAGATCTGGACGAGGCCGTCCGCGCCTTCGAGGAACAGATGTGGGCACGGGCCGGCAGGTGGGCGAAGATCACGACGGCCGGTCTGGAACGCCTCGTGAGCCCGGACCCTGCCGAAGCCCTCGCCCTCTTCGACCAAGTCCAGCCATCCTGACTGCCAAGCGCGAGAGCACCAGTATCAATAGCTCGCCACGGCTTCACGGGAAGGTACGGCACCGTCGCGGTCCCTTCCGGCAAAACCACCGTTAGACGAACGCACGGACGCCTGTACCGAACGCAGCCCTCAGCCCGCTACCGCGAATCCGGTCCGATCCTCCTCGCACACATACTGACATTGGCGCTTCAGGGTGATGGCGGCGGGAGGTCGAGGGAGAGGCCGGTCCCGGCGAGGAATCCGTCGAGGATGTCGGGGCGGTACTGG
>NZ_JBWKEQ010000103.1:0-7816 GCF_056435365.1 Kitasatospora sp. NPDC043949
CTCCCCTTCGTCGTCGCCCTCAACGGCTTCGACGGACACCAGCCCCACACCGCCGACGAGGTCCGCGAAGCGCTCCAGCTCAGCGCCGAGACCCCCGTCATCACGCTCGACGCCCGCCGCCGCGACAGCGCCAAGAGCGCCCTCATCACCCTCGTCGAGCACGCCCTCCTCGCCCGACTCCGATGACGGACACGGCCGCGGCCGCGGCCCACGGACCTCCGAACGAAGGTCCGTGGGCCGCAGCCGCGGCGGGTCGCCCGGCGGGCTGCCCGGTGAGCTACTCGGTGGGCTCCAGGCCGGCCCGGATCAGCCCGTAGGTGTAGGCGTCCTCCAGCGCCAGCCAGGAGGCGGCCACCACGTTGTCGGCCACCCCGACGGTCGACCAGGTGGACGTGCCGTCGGTGGACTCGATCAGCACCCGGGTCTTGGAGCCGGTGCCGTGCTGGCCCTCCAGGATGCGGACCTTGTAGTCCACCAGCTCGAACCGGGCCAGCGGCGGGTAGATCCCCTCCAGCGCGGTGCGCAGCGCCTGGTCCAGCGCGTTCACCGGGCCGTTGCCCTCGCCGGTGGCGATCCGGCGCTCCCCCTTCGCCCACAGCTTCACCGTCGCCTCGTTGCCGGTGAACCCGTTCGGGCCCTGCTCGCTGATGGTCCGCCAGGACTCCAGGGTGTAGAAGCGGTCCCGGCCGCCGCGCACCTCGTCGCGCAGCAGCAGCTCGAAGGAGGCGTCGGCGGACTCGTAGGTGTAGCCGAGGTTCTCCTGCTCCTTCACCTTGGCCACCACCCGGCCGGCCAGGTCCCGGTCGGTGGACAGGTCGTAGCCGAGCTCCTTGCCCTTGAGCTCGACCGAGGCGCGGCCCGCCATGTCGGAGACCAGCATCCGCATGGTGTTGCCGACCCGCTCCGGGTCGATGTGCTGGTACAGGTCCGGGTCGACCTTGATCGCGGAGGCGTGCAGGCCCGCCTTGTGCGCGAAGGCCGAGTAGCCGACGTACGGCTGGTGGGTGGAGGGGGTCAGGTTGACCACCTCGGCGATCGCGTGCGACAGCCTGGTCATCTCGGCGAGCCGGCCCTCGGGGAGCACCCGCCGGTCGTACTTGATCTCCAGCGCGCCGACCACCGGGAACAGGTTGGCGTTGCCGACCCGCTCGCCGTAGCCGTTGGCGGTGCACTGGACGTGGGTGGCGCCGGCGTCCACCGCGGCCAGCGTGTTGGCCACCGCGCAGCCGGTGTCGTCCTGGGCGTGGATGCCCAACCGGGCGCCGGTGACGGCGAGGACGTCGGCGACGGTCTCGCGCACGCCGGCCGGCAGCATCCCGCCGTTGGTGTCGCACAGCACCACCACGTCCGCCCCTGCCTGGTGCGCGGTGCGGACCACGGCCAGCGCGTACTCGCGGTTCGCCCGGTAGCCGTCGAAGAAGTGCTCGCAGTCGATGAACACCCGCCGCCCCTGCGCGCGCAGGAACTCGACGCTGTCCCGGACCATCTCCAGGTTCTCGTCCAGGGTGGTGCGCAGCGCCAGCTCCACGTGCCGGTCGTGCGCCTTGGCGACGAGGGTGACGACCGGGGCGCCCGAGGCGACCAGCGCGGCCAGCTGCGGGTCCTCCGCGGCCTTGCCGCCGGCCCGGCGGGTGGCGCCGAAGGCGACCAGCCGGGCGTGCCGGAGGTCCAGTTCGGCGGCGGCCCGGGCGAAGAACTCGGTGTCGCGCGGGTTGGCCCCCGGCCAGCCGCCCTCGATGAAGCCCACTCCGAACTCGTCCAGGTACCGCGCGATGGCCAGCTTGTCCGCCACCGTCAGGTTGATGCCCTCCCGCTGCGCGCCGTCGCGCAGGGTGGTGTCGAACACGTGGAAACTGTCGTCGGTACGGCTGACCTCGGTCATGACCCCTGGTTCTCCGTTCGGGGAGGTTCGTACTGCTCTGCCGGATTGCGAGTCCCGGCTCCACTGTCCAGCATCCCGCGCGCGGCTCCGGTGTCCCCGAGCCCCTTGTGGGGGCTCCCGGCCGGTCCGGAGGCTGTGTTGATCGGGGCGATGCCCGAAAAACGAAAAAACCCCTCGCGGGTGCGAGAGGTCTGCGCGCGGGTCTGGACGCTGGTGGTCGCTCCGCATCGGGTCCTGCGGGAGCGGTCACTGCGGACCGGCGCGCCTGCTGTTAATAATCAGCGACAGCGAGGACACGTTCGCAGTCTGGCACACGTCCCGGCATCCGGCCCGCCCGTCTCGCGATGCGAAACGGGCCAGGCCGGAGCGGGTGCCGCCTCAGACGATCTTGTGCAGCCAGCCGTGGGTGTCGGGGGTCTGGCCGCCCTGGATGGCCAGCAGGGCCCGGCGCAGCTCCATGGTGGTCGGGCCGGGCTCGCCGGTGCCGACCGTCCAGTCGGCGGCGGCCGACTTGACCGAGCCGACCGGGGTGATGACGGCGGCGGTGCCGCAGGCGAACACCTCGGTGAGGGTGCCGTCCGCGTTGGCCTGCTGCCACTCGTCGGTGGAGATCCTCCGCTCCTCGACGGCGTAGCCGAGGTCGGTGGCGAGCTGGAGCAGCGAGTCGCGGGTGATGCCGGGCAGCAGGGCGCCGGACAGCTCGGGGGTGACGATCTTCGCGTCCTTGCCCTCGCCGAAGACGAAGTACAGGTTCATGCCGCCCATCTCCTCGATCCACCGGTGCTCGGCGGCGTCGAGCCAGACGACCTGGTCGCAGCCCTTCTCGGCGGCCTGGGCCTGGGCGATCAGCGAAGCGGCGTAGTTGCCGGCGCACTTGGCGGCGCCGGTGCCGCCGGGAGCGGCCCGGACGTACTCCTTGGACAGCCACACCGAGACCGGCTTGACGCCGCCCGGGAAGTAGGCGCCGGCCGGCGAGGCGATGATCATGAACAGGTAGGAGTTCGCCGGGCGGACACCCAGACCGACCTCGGTGGCGAACATGAACGGACGCAGGTACAGGCTCTGCTCGGGCTCGTTCGGCACCCACGCCTGGTCCTGCTGGACCAGCAGCTCGACGGCCTCGACGAAGGTCTCCACCGGCAGCTCCGGCATCGCCAGCCGGCGGGCCGAGGCCTGGAAGCGGGCCGCGTTGGCCTCCGGGCGGAAGCTCGCGATGGAGCCGTCGGCCTGGCGGTAGGCCTTGAGGCCCTCGAAGATCGACTGGCCGTAGTGCAGGGTCATGTTCGCCGGGTCGACCTCCAGCGGCGCGTACGGCGCCAGCTGGGCGTCGTGCCAGCCCACGCCCTCGGTCCAGCGGATGGTGACCATGTGGTCGGTGAAGACCCGGCCGAAGCCGGGGTTGGTCAGCCGGGCCTCGCGCTCCGCGGTGGGCAGCGGGTGGGCGGAAGGCTTGAGGTCGAACGTGATGGGCGCCTGGGTGGGCGTGCTCATGGCTGTTTCCTTCACCGTGGGGTAGGTCCGGGCCGCCACCGCCGGGTGCCCGCCGCGGCCAACCAGCACCGGAACGAACGCACAACGGCACGACCCACTGTCGATACTCGCATCCAGAGGGCCGTGCCGAACAGCTGCCCGCTCCTTGGGGAGCTGCAAGCTGCGGTTATGTGGTGCGGCCCGCCGGGCCGCGACCGTTGTCGGCCCCGGCCCGTGGGCCGGAGTCCGTCAAGCGGATCCGGCCCGTCAGCCGGCTACTCGGGTGACCAGCGCGTCGCCGACCTCGGAGGTGCTGCGGGTGCCGGTGCGCTCGGCCAGGTCCGCCGCGACGGCGGCCTCCACCCGGGCGGCCTCGGCGGCGAAGCCCAGGTGCTCCAGCAGCATGGCGACCGACAGCACGGTGGCCGTCGGGTCGGCCTTGCCCTGGCCCGCGATGTCCGGCGCCGAACCGTGCACCGGCTCGAACATCGACGGGAACTCGCCGCCCGGGTTGATGTTGCCGCTCGCGGCCAGGCCGATCCCGCCGGTGACGGCGGCGGCCAGGTCGGTCAGGATGTCGCCGAACAGGTTGTCGGTGACGATGACGTCGAAGCGCTCCGGCTGGGTGACGAAGAAGATCGTCGCCGCGTCGACGTGCAGGTAGTCGGTGGTGACCTCCGGGAACTCCCGGCCGACCTCCGCGAAGATCCGCGACCACAGGTGCCCGGCGTGCACCAGCACGTTGTTCTTGTGCACCAGCGTCAGCTTCTTGCGCGGACGCGCCTGGGCCCGGCGGTAGGCGTCGCGCACCACGCGCTCGATGCCGAACGCGGTGTTCAGGCTGACCTCGGTGGCCACCTCCTGCGGCGTCCCGGTGCGCAGCGAGCCGCCGTTGCCGACGTACGGGCCCTCGGTGCCCTCGCGGACCACCACGAAGTCGATGGCTCGTCGTGTCGGAGACGCGCCGTCGGACTCAGTGCCGGCCAGCGGGGACTTCACCCCGGGGAACAGGCGGCCCGGACGCAGGTTGATGTGGTGGTCGAAGGCGAACCGCAGCTTCAGCAGCAGCCCCCGCTCCAGCACGCCCGACGGCACGCTCGGGTCGCCGATGGCGCCCAGCAGGATCGCGTCGTGCGACTTCAGCTCGGCCAGCACGCTGTCCGGCAGGGTCTCCCCGGTCCGGTGGTAGCGCCGGGCGCCGAGGTCGTACTCGGTGGTCTCCAGCTTCACCTCGGCGGGAAGCACGGCACCCAGGACCTTGAGACCTTCGGCCACCACTTCCTGGCCGATGCCGTCACCCGGGACAACTGCGAGACGAATCGTGCGAGACATGCTCGGACCCTACTCCGGTGTCCCAGGGGCTGACACCCGGCGTCCACCATCCGGACGTCCGGGCATGGAACGTTGTCTGACGGGCGGAGAAGACCAGGCCACCGAAGAGCAGCTCGGTGTGGGGCGGGAGATCCCGTAGCCGATCCAGGTCGTCCGCGGTGTAGCCGGTAGCCGGAGGGCGCAGCCACCCCGGCATCGCAAGGTCGGGTTCCCTTTCCACGGGGGCACCATCGCAGGCCGATCCGCCGGGCTGCCACCTCATCACCCCTACGAGGGAGCGCGGGGGGCCTGATCCGTGCGGGGAGCGCGCTTAGGGTGACGGGGTCCGGCAATCCCTCGCGGAAACGGGGTCGAGCAGCAGATGGGCGTGCGGCGACGGGATGTGCTGGTCTGCGGGAGCGCGGCCGGGCTGGCGGTGGGCGGGTACGCGCTCGCGGTGGGGCTGCGCGGGGCGTGGCCGACGGGGGCGGGCGAGGCCGCCCTGCCGTACCACGCCCACCTGTGGGACCTGATGCACGGGCGGGCCGCCGGGGACCTCCTGTTCAACTGGAACAGCGGCTACGGCGTCCCGTTCCTCGCCGACTTCTTCGCCTACCTGATGAACCCGTTCTCCTGGGCGACCGCCCTCCTCCCCCGCGACCAGGGCCGGTTCGCGCTCCTCCTGGTCACCCTCGCCACCATCGGCCTCGGCACCGCCCTGATGGCCCACCTGCTCGGCCGGCTGCACGCCGGCCCGCACTGGCTGCGGGCGCTCGCCGCCGTCGGGTACGGGCTCTGCGCCTGGGTGCTCGACGTCGGCGGGGCGGCGCCGATGTGGCTCTGGGGCCTGGTCTCGCTGCCGCTGCTCGGCCTGGCCGCCGACTGGTGCCTGCGCGAGCGGCGCTGGGTGGCCGGCTCGCTGTGCGTCACCCTCGCCTGGGCCGGCAACCTGTACACCGCCGCGCTGGCCACCCTGATGGCCGGGCTGCTGCTGGCCGTCCGCCTGTTCGCCACCCCGCGGCCGTTGCGCCACCGGGTCCGGGTCGCCGGGCGGGCCTTCACCATGGCCACCACCGGCGTCCTGCTCGCCTCGCCCGTGCTGTTCGTCGCCGTCCGGGCCGCGCACGGCGCCCAGCCGGAGTCCCCGGTGCAGCCGCTCGGCCCGTCCGGGCTCGGCGGGCACCTCGCGCAGTTGCTGCCCGCCACCCACGGCGGGCGGCCGCTGCCGGACGTCGCGATCGGCCTGCTGGGGCTGCTGCTGGTGTGCGGGCTGCCGTTCAACCGGCGGGTGCGGGTGCGGGAGCGGGCGGTCTGGTGCGGGGCGCTGGTGCTGGTGGTGCTCAGCTTCGTCTGGACCCCGACCGTGGTGGTCTGGCACGGTCTGGCGATCCCGGCCGGCGGGCCGTACCGGGTCGCGTTCGCGCTCAGCGGCCTGCTGGTGCTGGCCGGTTGGGTGTCGCTGGCGCACCGGCCGGACCGGCTCACCCTGCTGGGCGGCGCCGCCGTGGTCGCGGTGATCGCCGCGCTGGCGGCGGGCCGGCACTCGGTCCGCGCCTCCACCTGGACACTGCTGGCCGTCGGCGGGGTCGTCCTGCTCGCCGCGCTCTGGACCCTCGACCGCCGGCACACCGACCGCCGGGCCACCGCCCTGGCGACCTGGGTGCTGGCCGGCGCGGTGCTCGGCAACTCCGTCTGGTCCGGGTACGCGGCGCTCGCCGCCGCCCCGGCCGACACCGCCTCCGCCAGCGCCGTCCGGGCCGGGTACGCGGCGGTGCGCGACGGCGCCGCGTGGCCCCGGGGCCGCAGCGACCCCGGCCCGCACGCCTTCACCACCAACGATCCGCTGCTGCTCGACGGCCAGGGCGGCGGCTACTTCAGCGGCTACCTGCCGACCGTCGCCGCCCTGCTGCTGCACGACCTCGGCGCGGGCTGGACGGCGGGCGGGCGGCAGACCGCCAGCGTCACCGATCCGGTCGGGCAGGCCCTGTTCGCCGTCCGCTCCCACCTCGACGACGGGCCGCCCCCGGCCGGCTTCACCCCCGGGCGGGCCGCCGCACCGCCGCTGGTCACCGTGCTGCCGCCCGGCGCCCGGCCGGACACCTCCTCGGTCTGGTCCCGGCAGGAGTCACTGCTCGGCAGCCGGGTGTACGAGGCCCCGCTGCCCGTCCCGGCCGGCGGCCCGGCGCCCACCCTGCACGGCACCAGCGGCTGGTCGCTGCCCGGCGGCGCCGAGGGCACCGTCCTCACCGCGGCCTGCACCCCCGGCGGCACGGCCTACTTCCACGGCGTCTGGTACCGGGGCACGGTCAGCGGTCTCGGCACCACCTACCGCAGCGACGGCGAACAGCCCACCACCGCCGTCGCGATCCACCGGCTGGGGCCGGTCCCCGCCGACGGGACGGTCCGGGTGACCCTGCGCTCCGACACGGTCGGCCAGATCCCGGCCCGCCCGATCGGCTGCCTGCGGCCCGGCGCCCTGGACGACGCCGTCGCCCGTCTCACCGCCACCGGCGCGACCGGCGTGGCGGCCGGCGGGCACACCCTCGCCGCGACCCTCCCGTCCGGCTCCACCGGCACCGCGCTGCTGTCCGTCCCGGCCGCCGAGGGCTGGACCTGCGCGGCGGGCGGCGGCCGGTACGTCCCGCCGACGCCCGTCCTGGGCATGATCGGCGTCCCGCTCGGCGCCGGCGCCGACCGCGTCGCCTGCTCCTTCCGCCCGCCCGGTCTCACCGAGGGCCTCACCGTCAGCTCCGCCACCGCCGCCGCCCTCGCCCTGGTCGCCGTCTTCACCCGTTTCTCCCGCCGCCCGGCCCGCGCCCCCCGCCGCACCCGTCGGCTCGCCGCCCAGGCCGCCCAGGCCACTGACCGGGGCTGAGGCGACCAGGCCTGAAGCAACCGGGACGAACCCTGCCGGGCACGGCAGACGGCCGTCGGCACCACGGAGCCCCGTCACCGAGGCGCGGCACAACGCACGGGGGCGGGGCGGCAGGGGGGGGGGGGGGGGCCCCGGGGGGGGGGGGGGGGGGGGGGGGGGGGGGTGGTTGTGGGGGGGGGGGGGGGGGGGGGGGGGGGGGGGGGGAGAAACAAACAAAACAAAAACCAAAAAACACAAAAAGAACAACCCACTCCCACCCTCCCCCACCCCCCCCCCCC
>NZ_JBWKEQ010000104.1:0-7491 GCF_056435365.1 Kitasatospora sp. NPDC043949
CCACCAGCCTCGACCGGAACTCCTTCCCCCCGGCCCCCTACGTCCATGCCTACAACGCAGACGGCAAGGAGATCTACAACCAGAAGACGCAGCCCCGGCGCGACTCCTGAGCTTGTGGTTTAACGTGCCTCCAACGACTCGACTGGGCGGACGGAAGTCCTGATCTCCTCAGAGGGCCTCTTCGGTCCAAACGCCCTTCGGGTGTTCATCGACTGGAAGCCACAGGCTGGGCTGGGCGCGGCACCCTGGGCTGGCCTGGTCATCCGAGGAGCAGCGGTGTTCCCGGTCGGGCCAGACCAGCTGGACAACCGGGACGGGGCTTCGCCGGTAGAAGCCGACGGCGGTGCCGAACAGGGGAAGGTGCCAACTGGCATCCACTGGATGGAGCCTGAGCTCGTAGCCCTCGATGACATCGGAAATCAGTGCGCCGGACTCCGTTGATGCACCGTCTCGCAGACGGGCGGCAGCAGCGCCGACCCAGTGCATCAGCCCGTGCACCTCCAGGCCGAACATGGCGACCTCCGGAATCCGGTAGGAGTGCCACAGACCGACGGTGAAGGCCCAGTCCGGCACGTCCGCTCCGCCACCCACGCCAACCACGTGCCAGCCGTGCTCGCGGACGTGCGCCATCTCCGAAGACCAGTGCTTTGTCCGCTGTCGGCGCGCGGAGGGTCGCGGAGGCCGCGGGATCACAGAGCACGCAGGGGCACGAAGAAGTCGAGATCAGGTTGAGCACCCCGGTATCCAAGCAGATCAGGGCCAGGTGGTCCTGCTGAGCTTGTGATTCATCCGGTGCGGCGTGGTTTGGTGCCGATCTTGTGGTGGGTCGGTCTGCGGTAGGGCTCGCCGGTGGCCAGGATCAGTCCCGCGTCGTAGCGGTTGGCTGGGCGTCGGTTCTTCGAGCCGGGTGGGCGTCCGGGGCCGGGGTGGGAGGGTCTTCGGCACTGCTGTCGGCGTCGGTGCCTTCGCGTGCAGGTGTCGGAACCCGCGGCGGACCCGGGCGGGGGTGAGCTTGTTCGGTTCGGCCGGCTTCTCCCACGGGCGTCGCAGGTCGGTGGCCAGGGGGCGGGCGAGGCGGAGTTGGGTGTGGGCGGCCACGATCAGCCAGGTCCAGCGGTCCGCCGCTTCGGCCTCTCGCAGCCTCGGGGCGGTCCAGCCGAGTGTCTGCTTGACCATCCGGAAGAAGTGCTCGATGTCGAACCGCCGAAGGAAGGTCTGCCAGGCCAGGTCTGTGTCCGCCGAGGCAGCTGTCGGCCGTGACCACCACAGCCACAAGGGCTTGGGGTCACCGCCGCTGGGCAGGTGATCGACCTGGAGGCGGATCACGGTGCCCTTGATGACCGGCAGCTTGCCGGGGTGGTCCCGCCAGGCCGCGCGCTGCTGCAGCTCGGGGTGGAGCCGGTCCCCACTCTTGGCGTGGGCGGTGCCGTAGCGGGCGGTCTCGGACTTCGTCTCCGCGTCCGGGCACCCCAGGTCCTGGCGTCCTTGCGGAAACGATGGCGCGAGTTCCTCGGCCTGCTCAAAGCCCTGCGCGCCCGCTGGCCCGGGGAGAAGCTGTACGTCGTGCTGGACAACTTCTCCCCGCACAAGCACCCCAACGTGCGGGCCTGGACGGCAGCGAACGAGGTCGAACTGGTCTTCCTGCCCACCTACGGCTCATGGCTGAACTGGATCGAGGCCGAGTTCGCCGCGCTCCGCTACTTCGCCCTCAACGGCACCGACCACCGCTGCCACGGCGAGCAGAACGCCGCCATCAACGCCTACATCCGCTGGCACAACGCCCGCGCCGAACCGAAGACCAACTTCGCCCCGGACTCGCCCATCCGCACCTGGACCGATTACCCGGCCAAAGCTGCGTGACAAGCCACTAGCTCGCCCCGGAGCCCGACGACTACCTTCTCGCTCCACCGGTAGCCGCCGCCCCTGTGGCGCCCTGGCCGACCAACGCCCCTCCGCCTCCGCCGCACCCGCCGACAGTCCACCTGCCAGGCTACGGCGAAGTCCCGGAACGGCTGCGCCCCGGCCACCAAGGTTGAACACCGGAGCGCAGCATCGGCTGGAGCTGTACCCGGGCCTGCTTCAACGGCCCGGGTACAGCTCCAGCTGCGGTCAGACCCAGGTGTAGTTCTTGTCGGTGACCGGCTCCAGCTCGAACGCCGGCAGCGGCGCGTGCGGTGAGGGCAGCTGGGCGAGGACCTTTCCGATCGGCGGGAACAGCGGCAGGTCGCCGACCTTGCGGTAGTCGATCCACTCGATGTTGCCGACCTCGTGGCTGCCGTCGGGCAGCTCGTCGAACTCCTGGGTCGCCAGGGTGGCGCGGACCTCCGGGGTGACGTGGGTGCGGTAGATGAGGTGGATCTTGCGGGGCGGCGCGGTGGGCCCGGGCCGGGTGACCCGGGCGTCCGCCATCGCGACCAGCTCCAGGCCGTCGACCTGGTCGGGCGCGAGCCCGAGTTCCTCCTGCAGCTCCCGCACGGCGGCGGCGCCGAAGTCCTCGCCGGCGCCGACGTTGCCGCCGATGGTGGTGTAGTGCGTCGAGTCGGTGCGGTCCCGGCGCAGCAGCGCGACGTCGTCGCCGCAGAAGACGAGGCCGGTGACTCGGACCTTGATCCTGCTGAACGGCTTCTCGGTCGTCGCTTCGGTGGTGCTCATGGGTGTGGATCTCCTCGGTGGTGGACGTGGCCGGGCCGGCTGTGCCCGGTGGTGCCTCCCGGCCCAACGTCCGGGAGGGGCAAGGGGTTTGGCGTCGCTTTCTAGAGTGCCCCGGGGAAGCCGTGGAGGGTGCGGGCTTCACTCTGCGGGACGTGTTCCATCTCGACGCCGGTGAGGGGGATGCGCCGCAGGCGGCAGCCGGTGGAGCGTATGACGGGTGAGAGGTGGCAAGGGTCCATCTCCTCGACCATCAGCGTCGGGTGTGCGGTGCGGGTGTTCTTGCCTCCGGTGATGGCCAGCGGCAGGTGCCCGTCGGAGAAGGGCATCGGGGTGATCCGCCAGATCGGACCGCGGTCGCTGGACACGCTGGCCTGCCCGAAGCCGCGCTCCTCGCGCAGGGTCATCGGCTCGCCGTTGGTGCCCGTCAGGCCCCGGAACAGTGCCTGGGCGCGGCCCTGGTTGACGATCTGTCCGGTGTCGATCGTGAACTCGCGGGAGAAGAACGTGCTCGCGGGGTAGCCGGCCTTGAGAAGGGCGCGGGCGTAGACGCTCACCTGGGGGAGGATCTGCTCGCGCAGGTGAGCGGCGGCCAGGCGGTCGACGGGGTCCAGGGCCATGGCCTGCTGGCGCAGGGCGGTGAGGACGCCGTCGATGTCGGCCGGGGTCGAGGTCAGGAATTTCTGACGTCGGTCGATCCGGCGGGCGGTCTTGTACGCCAGCAGCGTGTTGAGGAAGTGCCGGGTGGTGTCGGTGTACCCGCTGGCCTTGTGCCGGTCGGTGGCCGGGTAGAGGTTGAGGGCGGTGAAGCGGCTGTCGGGGTGGAAGTCCGGGTCGGCGGCCCAGTAGTCGCCGTCCGCGTTGCGCAGGCGGTGCAGCCGGACGGGGATGGCCCGGTGCTGGATGGGCAGGACTCCGTCCAGCGCGTCACGGACGGTCTGCGTCGTGGGCTCGGCGGCGTCGGCCGTCACGTGCAGGTAGAGGCGGCCCTGCTCGGAGAGCACCGGCTGGGCGCGTTCGTCCAGGCGCACGATCTCGGTGTAGGGCGGCTCGTCCGCGCCGGGCTGGGCGGCGATGAGAAGGTGGGGGCCGCAGGCGAGGATGTGGTGGCCGTCGACGTGGATGTCAGTGAGTTCGCCGAGGCCAACGAGCGGGGCGAAGCGCAGTTCGACGGCGGCGGTGGCCGCGCCGTGGCCGAGGTGGTCGAACAGCGGGCGGTAGGTCCGCAGGACGTGGGCGAGGTCGTCAGTGTAGCGGTCGCGGCTGGTGCCGGGTGACTTGCCGACGTAGCCGGTGGCGTACGGGGTGAGCGAGATGCGGATGCCGTCGAAGACGTCCTTGAAGTCGTCGGCCAGGCGCTGGTGCATCGCGGCCAGGTGGCCAGCGCCCTCGGACCAGCCGACGGTGGAGACGCGGATCTTCATGCCGAGGACGTCGCGGGCGAGCCGGGCGTAGGTGTCCAGGTAGGGGTAGGACGCGATGTCGTTGTCGAGGTAGGGGAACAGCACGCCGGGGCGGTGGGCTCGCCCGCCGCCGATCCGTACGCCCCGCTGGGTGGCCTCCTCGGCGAGGGCGTGGAAGAGGTCGCCGAGGCCGTGCTCGGTGAGCTGCCAGATGTCGCTGCCGGCGGCCTGGCTGCACATCGCGCACCGGTTGACGCAGCCGACGGCGGGCGGCAGGTACTGGAGGTGGGTGAGCGCCTCGGTCGGCAGGGTCCTCAGCTGGTCCCGCAGCCGGGGCGTGGTCTGGGTGGTCATGGTCTCGCTCCTCAGGGGATGGGGAGGTCGGTGGGGATCAGGTGCTGGTCGAGGGCCCTCAGCAGCGCGCGTCCGACGGGCGAGAGCCGGTGGGGTCCGGCGAACGGGCCGCCGCCGCACGGCGTGACGGCCTCGGCGGTGCCGAGTTCCGCGCCCGGCAGGCACACCACGCCCGGCTCGGGAAGGTTGGCCAGCAGCACCTCCCCGGTGGCGGCCTCGGCAGGGTGGGTACCGGGGCCGGCCCAGCGCAGCCGGCCGCCGTGGACGCGGTAGCGGCCGGGGCGGGCCAGGCCCTGGTCCAGAACGACGGGCGTCTGGCCCCGGTGGCGGAGCTTCAGGTAGTAGGGGCCCGGCGCCGTCGAAACGGCGGCCCGCACGGTGGCGGCGTTGAAGTCGTCCGGGTCGGGCAGCCAGTCGACCCGGCCGCCGAGCAAGGTGGTCAGGTGCGCGAGGACGAACGGCGGCAGGCCGCGCAGCTGCTGGTTGACCGCCGAGACTTCGGTGGTGCCCTGGTTGCGGCAGTTGATCTCGTTGAGGAACACCCGGCCGTCGTCGGTGAGGATCGCGTCCAGACCGAACAGTCCGGACATGCCGTGGCGGCGCCAGGCCCAGCGGGCGATGCGCTCGGCCGCGTCCACGACGGCGGCCGCGGCCGGTTCAAGCCAGGGGATGGACCAGCAGTTTCCCGCGCTCTTGCCGGGGCCGATCCCGGCCTCCGGCACCCCGACGGCCTTGTGGGAGGGCCGGTCGACGTAGACCCGCAGCCGACCGCGGTAGTCCGGCACGGACAGCACGGTGATGTTCGAGGACCAGCCGGGGGTGAACGCGGTGACCCGGTACGGGCCCGGCATCCGCGCCGCTCGGGCCAGGTCGGGCTCGTCGTCCACGAAGACCGTGCCCCGGCCGCCGGAGTCGGCGCCGCACTGCACCACCAGCCGCACGACCCCGACCCGGCGACGGAGCTCCGCCAGGCCCGGCAGCGGGCCGTCGACCCGTACCCCGGGCAGCTGGAGGGCGGTGGGCACCCGGGCGTCGAGCAGGAGCTCGCCGAAGTAGGCCTTGTCCTCGATCCGGGCGCGCAGATCGTGGTCGATCGCCGCGACCACACCGCGCGGCCCGGCCCAGGACCGCAGGAGATCGGTGCCGTACCAGGCGGAGATGACCACGGGTCGCTCCAGTGCGGCGATCGCCGATCGGGCGAGCCGGTCGAGGCCGGCCGTCCAGTCGCGCCGCTGGGCGACGCCGCGCACCCGGGTGCCGCTCTCGGCGGCGAGCACCCGCAGCGGCGCGGCCTCGGGCCAGGGCCGGTAGCAGCCGATCGCCAGCGTCGGGCGGGCCACCTCCAGAGGGAACGGGCCCGAGTAGGTCGTCCGGCCGGCGGTGGTGAACCGCTCGACGCTCACGAGGACGCTGCGGCCCAGCGCGGTGGTGAGGCCGCGGGCGGCCTCACCCCACACTCCGGCGTCCACGGCGGTGGGCGCACCGGTCACGCGGTCCTCCCGGCCGCCATCGCGGAGTTCTCCTCGACGGGTGCCGTCCGGGGTGCCGGGACGGTGAACGCCAGCCCGGCCTTGGCCAGGACGTGCTTGGCGATCTCCTCGGGCCGCTGTTCGGCGGTGTCGAAGACCAGCAGCCGGTTCCCGTGGCGGTGGGCCATGCCGTGCAGCAGCGCCGCGTTGAACCGCGCCGCGAAGGCCTCGTCCTCGACGCTTCGGCGGTCGGCGGAGTCCACCTCCTCCCGGCCCTCCATCCGCGTGCGGCGGACCTCGGGGGATGCGTGCAGGTAGACGGCGACGTCGAACGGGGCGAAGAAGCGTGCCCCCCAGAGGCTGAGTGCGGCGGTGAGGTAGGGGCCGCCGGCCATGCCGAACGCGACGGTCCTGTCCGCGTAGCCGTCCTGGATGAGGACCGCGCCGTCGGTGCGGGGCGGGTCGACGCGTACCAGCGCGGCGTCCAGGGCGTACCCGCAGACCAGGAAGGCGGCGGTGATGGCGCTGGACTCGGCCTGGCGGACGAGCGGGAGCCGCTTGAGCAGCGGTTCGATCGGGTGGTGCTCGGCGAGCATGCCGCGGTGGCGTACCGCCGGGATGCCGCAGCCATCGAGCAGGGAGACCAGGGTCTGGACCGTGGTCGTCTTGCCGGACATGTCGAGCCCGTCCACGAGGATGTGCACGACTGCCTCCTTCACCGTCGAAAGGACGGCGCCTGATGTGGCGTCACCCACTAGCCTGGCGTGACGGCTTGGTCGCTTGTAGTGAGAGATCGCCGCCCGCTCAGGGCGAAACCACCGCCCCTGCGAGGGCGGTTCGAACAGCCGGCGGCAAGGCATATCCGGGGAGCAGAGCGACGCCGCGCCAGGGAGCGGGCAGCGCTGACAAGGGGAGGTCACCATGACCGTCACCAGCACCACGGCGCCGGACGGCGCGCACACCGCGGCCTGCGGGCGCCGGATCAGAGAGCGGACGCTCGGTCAGGCCAACAGCCCGGAGCCGGTACCGCACGACCTGGTCGAGCTGATCGCCAAGGAGATCGAGGCGCACTGCGGCCACCGCCCGCTCAAGGCCTTCCGGATGGCGACGGGCTGGACCGTCACCGAGGCGGTCCAGGCGGCGCACGACCTGGTCGAGAGGGAGAACCTGCGCAAGATCGGGCTCACCGAACGCTCCTGGAAGGACTGGGAGGCGGGCAAGGCACCGAGCGCCGAGTACCAGGACCTGCTGTGCCGCCTCCTGCACACGGGCCCGGTCCGACTCGGGCTGGCCGCCGACTACACGCCCGCGCCGACCTGTGCCGGCAGCCCGGACGGTGCGACACTCCCAGCAGGACCCGCCGACGCGGGAGCGGGGCTGGAGGAGGTGGCGGCCACGAAACGGCGAACCGCGCTCATGCTCACCGGGCTCGCCCTCGCGGCGCCCGCCACCGCCGCCCAAGTCCTCGACCAGGCCGCCGCCGAGGCGCTGGAGTTCACGCGCCAGGCCGAGGCCAGCTCACTAGTAGGGCTTGGTCAGGTTTGTGCGGTAGTGGCGTGTCTGTTGGTGGGTTGTGTCGTTGGTGGTGTGTGACACCTGAGGAGATGGCCGGGGTC
>NZ_JBWKEQ010000105.1:0-6523 GCF_056435365.1 Kitasatospora sp. NPDC043949
CGGGCCAGACGGTCACCCTGAAGTTCACCGGCACCGAGGACGCCTCGCTGCAGACGAGCTTCGTGATCGACGACACCTCCATCCAGACCGGCTGAGTCCGGACCGGGCCCCCGCGGGCCCGGTGAACCAGGACAGGTGAGGGGCCCGGCGGCTACGGCTGCCGGGCCCTTGTCGTGCGTCCGGGCCCAGATGGTGCAGAAACGTTCCTCCCAGGCCCTTGACGCTCTCTCCCGGCGGCCCTAGGTTCAGCGCTGCAAGTTTCCGGCAAGTTACAGAAACTTCCTGCATAGCTCTTCCTGCACAGCTCATCCCCGGCTGCCCCCACCCCAGCCACCCCCCAGGAGACGACGTGGTCACCACCGCCCCCACCCGCCGGACCGCCCGCGCGGCCGGCGCCCTCGCCGCCTCGGCGGCCCTGGCGCTCTCGCTCGCCACCTCCCTCGGCGCCCCCGCCGCCCAGGCCGCCCCACCCGCCAACAACGGCAAGGACGTCACCGCCACCCTCTTCGAGTGGCGCTTCGACTCGGTCGCCCAGGCCTGCACCTCGACGCTCGGCCCGAAGGGCTACGGCTTCGTCGAGGTCTCGCCGCCCCAGGAGCACATCCAGGGCCCGCAGTGGTGGACCTCCTACCAGCCCGTCAGCTACCGGATCGCCGGGCGGCTCGGCGACCGGACGTCCTTCAAGAACATGGTCGACACCTGCCACGCCGCCGGGGTCAAGGTCATCGCCGACGCCGTCGTCAACCACATGACGGCCGGCTCCGGCACCGGCACCGGCGGCACCGCGTACACCAAGTACACCTACCCCGGCACCTACCAGGACCAGGACTTCCACTCCTGCCGCCAGCCGATCACCAACTACCAGGACCGCTCCAACGTGCAGAACTGCGAGCTGGTCAACCTCGCGGACCTCGACACCGGCAGCGCGTACGTCCAGCAGACCATCGCCCGCTACCTGGACGACCTGGGCTCCCTCGGCGTCGACGGCTACCGGATCGACGCCGCCAAGCACATCGCCGCCGGCGACCTCGCCGCGATCAAGGCGAAGACGGCCAACCCCAAGGCCTACTGGGTGCAGGAGGTCATCTACGGCGCCGGCGAGCCGGTCCAGCCCACCGAGTACACCGGCACCGGCGACATCGACGAGTTCCGCGTCGGCACCGACCTCAAGCGGATGTTCACCAGCGACAAGCTCGCCAACCTGTCCGGCTGGGGCGCCTCCTGGGGGTACCTGCCGAGCGGGCAGGCGCGCTCCTTCATCGACAACTGGGACACCGAGCGCAACGGCTCCACCCTCAACTACACCTACGGCAACACCTACACGCTGGCCAACGTCTTCCTGCTCGCCTCGCCGTACGGCGCGCCCAACGTCTACTCCGGCTACGCCTTCACCAACAACGACGACGGCCCGCCCAACGGCGGCACCGTCAACGCCTGCTACCAGGACGGCTGGAACTGCACCCACGCCTGGCGACAGATCGCCAACATGGTCGGCTTCCGCAACGCCGTCGCGGGCACCGGCGTGACCAACTGGTGGTCCAACGGCAACAACGCGATCGCCTTCGGCCGAGGCAACAAGGGCTACGTCGCGCTCAACCACGAGAGCGGCCCGATCACCCGGACCTTCCAGACCGGGCTCGCGGCCGGCACCTACTGCGACGTCCAGCACGGCGACCCGCAGCCGGGCGGCGGCTGCACCGGCCCGACCTACCAGGTGGGCGCCAACGGGCAGTTCACCGCGACGGTCGGCGCGGGCGACGCGATCGCGCTGTACGTCCCGGGCGGGGCGGCCAGCACCTCCGGCGCCTCGTTCAACGTCAACGCGACCACCGTCAACGGCCAGAACGTCTACGTGGTCGGCGACGTCGCCGCGCTCGGCGGCTGGGACCCGGCCAAGGCGCTGCCGCTCTCCTCGGCCGGCTACCCGGTCTGGTCGCTGTCGCTCGCGCTGCCGGCCGGCGCGGCCTTCCAGTACAAGTACGTCCGCAAGGACGCGAGCGGCGCGGTGACCTGGGAGTCCGGGGCCAACCGGACGGCGACCGCGCCGGCCTCGGGCCTGGTCGCCCTGAACGACACCTGGCGGCCGTAGGGCCCCGGGCGGCGCGCCCGTGACACCTCCGGGCCGCCCTCGGGCCGCCCCTGGACCCCCGTCAGCCTGGCCTGACGGGGGTCCCTCGTGCGGGTGGCCGTGCCGGTTCAAACCTCGGCCGGCGAGGCGGCGCTGACACGATCGCGGGATGAGAACCACCCCCCTCGTCCTCGACCTCGAACTGTGCGGCGGCCGCTGGGACGGCCACCGCAAGCGCGTCAACGCCGCCGCCCCGCCGCCCGCACTGCGGATGCTGCTCCGGGCCCGCCTGCCCGCCGCGGAGAGCGGCGAGTACTGGCCGACCACCAGCGTCTACCGGCTGGACGGCGACCGCGCCGGCTCGCTCCGCTACCGCCACTCGCACGACGAGTGATCGCCATCGGGTATAACTCCCGGCCCTGGAAATGGGGTTGGGTTAGGGTGGGGACATGGTTGCGAACCGCGAGGAAGAAGTGGCCGTGAACGAACCGGAGTTCGTCAGCGCTCCCGCCCTGATTCTTCAGTCCCTCGCCGCCGACCCCGACCGACGGGCCATCGCCACCGCCGACGGCGTCGAACTCACCGCCGGCGACTTCGCCGCCGCCACCTACCGCCTCGCCCACGAGCTCGTCGCCCGGGGCGTGGTGCGCGGCGACACCGTGACCCTGCTCGCCGGCAACACCGCCGAGGCGCTGAGCGCCCGTTACGCGGCAGGCCTCGCGGGTGCGCGGGTGGTGAACCTCTACGACGGCATGAGCGCTTCGACCCTGGCCGAGATCGCGACGAGCGTCGACACCGCCGTCCTGCTCGTCGACGCCGAACGGTACCCGGTGGCCGCCGAGTTGCTGCCCCTGATCGACGTGCCGACCGTCCTCCGTCTCGGCCCCGGACCGGATGCGATCGGCGAGGACGTGATCGCCGCCGCCGCCCACCGGCCCGCCGAGCCGCCGGCCGTCCGGGTCGGCCCGGACGACGACTGGGGCATCCGGCACACCGGCGGGACCACCGGAATCCCGAAGGGCATCCGCAGCCTGCACGGCGCCTACCGGAAGGTCTTCGACACCCCCGGCCGCATGGAGAGCGACGCGCCCCGCTTCCTCGCCGCCACCTCGCTCGCCCACCTCGCCGGGCTCTTCTCCGACCTGACGCTCCACAACGGCGGTACGGTGGTCCTCCAGCGCTCCTTCGACCCCGGAGACGTGCTGGCCGCGATCGAGCGCGAACGCATCACCGACCTGTGGGTGCTGCCGCCGCTGCTCTACCAGCTGCTCGACCACCCGGCGATCGGCCGCACCGACCTGTCCAGCCTGCGCCGGGTCTCGTACGGCGGCTGCGCGGCCTCGCCCACCCGGGTGCGCGAGGCGCTCAAGGTGTTCGGGCCGGTCCTGTGGAGCGGCTACGGGCAGTCGGAGGCGCAGAACATCTGCATGCTCGCCCCGCACGAGCACGACCGGGTCGGGCACGGCGGCCAGATCGCGGTCGGCCGACCCCTCCCGGGCATCGAGGTGGTGATCCGGTCCGCCGACGGCGCCGAGCTGCCCACGGGGGAGCAGGGCGAGATCCACGTCCGCTCGGACACCGTCATGGCCGGGTACTGGAAGAGGCCCGACCTGACCGCCGAGGTGCTGCGCGACGGCTGGCTGAACACCGGCGACATCGGCTACTTCGACGCGGACGGCTACCTCTACCTGGCCGACCGGCTCAAGGACAAGATCATCGTGGTCGGCGGGCACGTCTACCCGTCCGAGGTCGAGGACCTGCTGCTCACCCACCCGGCGATCGCGCAGTGCGCGGTCTTCGGGGTGCGCGACGCGCAGGAGGCGGAGCACGTCCACGTCGCCGTCGTCGCCGCGTCGGGGCAGCGGCCGGACCTGGAGGAGGTCCGCGCGTTCGTCACGGCCCACAAGGGGCGGATCTACGCGCCGGAGGCCCTGCACGTCGTGGCCGCGATCCCGCTGACGGCGGTGGGCAAGCCGGACAAGAAGCGACTGCGCGAGTCCGTGGCGGACTGACGGCGGGAGCCCGACGGCGGACCTCTGGCAGGCAGCCCTAGCCCCGCCCGACGTACGGCATGGCGGTCGCCATCACGGTGGCGAACTGCACGTTGGCCTCCAGCGGCAGTTCGGCCATGTGTCGGACGGTGCGGGCCACGTCGGCCACGTCCATGGTCGGCTCGACCGCGATCCGCCCGTCCGCCTGCCGCACCCCGGTGGTCATCGCGGCGGTCATGTCGGTCGCCGCGTTGCCGATGTCGATCTGCCCACAGGCGATCCGGTACGGGCGGCCGTCCAGCGACAGCGACTTGGTCAGCCCCGTGACCGCGTGCTTGGTCGCGGTGTAGGCGATCGAGTGCGGGCGCGGGACGTGCGCCGAGATCGAGCCGTTGTTGATGATCCGGCCGCCCTGCGGGTCCTGCGCCTTCATCTGCCGGAACGCGGCCCGGGCGCAGAGGAACGCCCCGGTCAGGTTGAGGTCGACCACCGCCCGCCAGGCCTCGACCTCCAGGTTCTCCACCGGCACGGCCGCGCCGAAGGTGCCGGCGTTGTTGAACAGCAGGTCCACCCGGCCGAAGCGCTCGACGGCTCCGGCGAACAGCGCGTCCACCGCCGCCGGGTCGGTGACGTCGGTCGGCACCACCGCGGTCGGGGTGCCGCCCAGGCGGGCGGTCTCCCGCAGCGGCTCGGCCCGCCGGCCGGCCAGCACCAGCCGCCAGCCGGCCGCGGCCAGTTCGGCCGCCACGGCCCGGCCGACTCCGCTCCCGGCTCCGGTGACGACGGCGATCTGCTGGGGCATGGAGTTCTCCTGGGTCTGCTCGGGTCTGCTCGGGTCTGGTGGGCTTCGGCTTCGGCTTAGGCTGGGCGCGGGTCGGTCGGGGCGTGAGCCGATCGTTGCGGATGCGGCGGCTGCCGTCACTGGTCGAAGGCCCCAAAATTCGCACCCCCGGACAGGTCTCGGACCGTGCTCCCCGCCGTCCGGCCCCCGCCGACCGGGGGGAGCGGTGAAGGCCTTTACCTGATCGCGAACAAACATTGGATTTCCGGTGGCCACCGCGCAACCGGGCCACCCCGGTCCACGTCATAAGATCGCAGGAAGGCGCGCCACCGCGAGGGAGGACGCGCCGCCACCCCGGGGACCGCACCAGCGCCGCGCCCCCGGCCTGTCCGGCCCCACCGGGGGGCCACAGCCCGGTCAGACGGACCGGGCGTGTCATCGGTCGGAGAGTCCTCACCGTGCTTAGGCAGTCGTCCCGTTCCCGCGCCGTCCTGACCGGCGCCGCCGTGCTCGCCCTGGCCGCCTCGCTGGCGGCCTGCGGGAGTTCCGGTGGCGGGAAGGGGGACAGCGCCAAGGCGGCCGGCACCCCGGGTGCGACCGGTACCGGCGCCACGGGGGGTTCGCCCAGCGCCGGTGGCGGCGGTACGCCCGCGCCCACCACCGCGGAGCCCGCGGCCGCCACCGGGAAGGTGCTGATGCCCACCGGTCCGGCCGCCACCCTGAGCAAGGCCCGGGACACGTCCGCCGGTCCGATCATGGTGACCACGGTGACCGGCGCGAAGTCCGGCGTCTCCGGCAAGGTCTGGGTCTGGCTGCCGCCCGAGTACAACGACCCCAAGTTCGCCAAGACCGGTTTCCCGGTGCTCACCCTCTTCGCGGGCGGCCAGAGCAACGGCTACAACACCTGGACCGACAACCAGCTGCCGATCCAGGAGGAGAACGAGCAGCTGGTCAAGGCGGGCAAGTCCCACCCGTTCATCATGATCATGCCGGTGCAGAACTTCAACAGCGACGAGCACAACGCGCTGGACTGCTCCGACATCCCGGGCCAGCCCAAGATGGGCACCTGGATGTCCCAGGACCTCCCGGACTTCGTCCGCGCCAACTTCCGCACCGTGAAGGGCCGCGACGGCTGGGGCGTGATGGGCGCCTCCACCGGCGGCTTCTGCAGCGCCAAGCTCGCCCTCCAGCACCCGGACGTCTACAAGGCCGCCGTCCCGATCGACGGCTACTACGTTCCCGACTCGGGGCTGTGGAAGGGCCACGACGCCGAGCGGCAGGCCAACAACCCCGACGTGCTGGTCGCCCAGGGCAAGTCCGACGTGAAGATGCTGGTCACCGCAGGCGGCGCCAACCCGTACGAGACCAAGCTGGTCAAGGGCTGGGTCGCCAAGGCCGCCCCGCCGGCGTCGCTGGAGTACTACGAGCAGCCCGGTGGCAAGCACCTGACCTCGGACTTCAAGAAGATGATCCCGGACACGCTGCAGTGGCTCACCAAGAACCTGGCGGGCCCGGAGGCCGACTGATCCCAGCCGCACGACGACCCGCGCGGCCGTCCGCACGACGCGCCGTACGACGACCCGCAGGCCGTGGGGGGGGGGGGGGGGGGGGGGGGGGGGGGGGGGGGGGGGGGGGGGGGGGGGGGGGGGGGGGGGGGGGGGGGGGGGGGGGGGGGGGGGGGGG
>NZ_JBWKEQ010000106.1:0-6246 GCF_056435365.1 Kitasatospora sp. NPDC043949
CCCAGGCGCAGCACCATCTCCTGGTTCACGTACAGCACCGGGACCAGCATCAGCAGCGTCCACAGCAACTGCGTGCCGTAGTTCTGCCCCGCCTGCCCGTACGTCGAGAAGGCGCCCGCGTCGTTGTCGCCGACCATCACGATCAGGCCGGGGCCCACGATGGCGAGCAGGGTCTTGAGCCGCGCGGACAGGCCGTGGCGCGGCGTGGTGTCGTCGAGCCGGATGGTACCGAGCGCACCCCTGATGTCGCCGACGTGGGCGTCGTCGAGCACGGCGGTGCGGGTGGTGGTGGGGACCTTCGGGTCCAGCATCACGTTGGTCATGGCAGGGCCTCCCTGCCCCCTTCCTTGAGGGGGCGACAGGGGGCACGCAGCAGCGATCCTCCCTGCGAGAGCGCACGGCGTCGGACCGCACGGCGGCGCTGAGCGGCGGCGGCCGTGAGGGCATGACGGAGCGTCAGACGTCGTGCGTCGGGGCGCGGTTGAGCGCATGACGCAGCGTCAGGTGAACGCGCGCAGGGAAGGTTGTTACCGCGTGCCAGAGGTGATCGAGAGCATGCGGGGGCAGGGGCGACTATGGCCCGGACTATCGCAGTCCATGTCTCTCGCCTCCTCCCGGTCGGGGGCGCACCGTCTGTGCACCGCATCGCGACACGGCAAGGAGCGGACCGGCCCCACGGGACCGGCACACCCCAACTCGTCAGAGCTTTGGCACTCCACGGCGTGTCCAGCCCGATCGGCCGGAAGCCACTTGGGGTCAACCCTTAACTCGGGAAGACCTGTCCTGAACCTGGGCGTCTCTCGACGTCGTCGGGTCAGTGGCCTGTGTCCGTGAAGACGCCTCACCGAACGAGGTGCCTTTCAAATCTCGTCAAGCATAAACCCTCCCCTTCACCCGGATAGCGGCGTTTCGACCGAACTTCGACAGCTTTGTAGAAGCTTGACCAAACCCACCCCTCGACGTGCACCCCCGTCCGGCATATATAGTTCACCGACATATGCAGCTCAACAGCTCACGAGGGGGAAGTGTGTCCCACAGCGATCCGACCCGATCCGCACCCGTCCTGCACCTGGCCAACGTCACCCGGGTGCACGGCCGGGGCGCCGCCGAGGTACACGCCCTGCGCGGCGTCGAACTGGCCGTCCACCCCGGCGAGTTCGTCGCCGTCATGGGCCCGTCCGGCTCCGGGAAGTCCACCCTGCTGACCCTGGCCGGCGGACTCGACGCGCCCAGCGAGGGCGAGATCCTGGTCGAGGGCGTGGCCCTCGGCGGCCTCAGCCGCGGCCGGCTCGCCGACCTTCGGCGGCGCTCCATCGGGTACGTCTTCCAGGACTACAACCTGATCCCCGCTCTCACCGCTGCCGAGAACATCTCGCTGCCCCGCGAACTCGACGGAGTCTCCGGACGCACCGCCCGCCGCGAGGCGCTCGCCGCCCTGGAGGAGCTCGGCATCGGGGAACTCGCCGACCGCTTCCCCGACGACATGTCCGGCGGCCAGCAGCAGCGCGTCGCCATCGCCCGCGCGCTGATCGGCGAGCGCCGCCTCGTCCTCGCCGACGAACCGACCGGCGCCCTCGACTCCGCCACCGGCGAGGCCGTGCTCGCCGTGCTGCGCGCCCGCTGCGACGCCGGGGCCGCCGCGATGATGGTCACCCACGAGGCCGCGCACGCCAGTTGGGCGGACCGGGTGGTCCATCTGAAGGACGGCGCGGTCGCCTCCGAGAGCCACGGGCGGCGCACCGGCAAGCGCCGGCTGACCGCCGAGCCGCTCAGCGCCCCGGCCGACGGCTACGGCCACGCGGCCGACGGGGCCGGGCACTCGGCCACCGGCACCGGGCACGCGGTCGGCGACTTCGGCCACGCGGCCGGCGGCTTCGGCGAGGTGGCCCGATGAGACTCGGCGCCTGGAAGGTCGCCCTGCGCATCGCCCGCCGCGACGCGCTGCGCGCCAAGGGCCGCAGCGCCCTGATCGTCGCCATGATCGCGCTGCCCGTCCTCGGCGTCACCGGCGCCGACGTCGTCCACCGCAGCGGGCAGCTCACCCCGGCCGAACGGGTCGAACGGGTGCTGGGCGGGGCGGACGCCCTCGTCACCTCGCTCGCCCCCGGCCGGGCCGTCGAGCAGGCCCCGGTCGCCGAGGACGGCGCCTTCGCGGCCCAGCCCCGCCCCGGACAACCGCCCACGGCCGAGCAGCAGAAGGCCGCCGGCACCGACCCGGTCACCCTGGTCACCGGGCTGCTGCCGCCGGGCAGCGTGCTCACCTCCGCCCGGCAGGGCCCGGAGACCGGCGCGACCTCCCCCGAAGGCCTGGTCCGCACCCTCACCACCGAGGCCGACCTCACCGACCCGCTCTGGCACGGCCGGCTCAACCTGGTCGACGGCCACGCCCCGGGCGGCCCGCGCGAACTGGCCGCCACCCGGGCCTTCCTCGACAACGCCGGGCTGGCCGTCGGCGGCACCACCACCTTTCCGGGCCTGGAGCGGACCACCTTCACCATCACCGGCGTCGTCGAGCACCCGGACGACCTCCGCCGGGTCGAACTCGTCGCCCAGTCGGGCGCGTTGCTGAGCCAGCTCGCCGCCGCCACGCCTCCCGGCAGCCCGGCCGCGGCACCGCCGGAGCCCGAACGCGGCGCCTGGCTGGTCCGGCTCCCCGCCGGGGCCACCCTCGACTGGGCCAAGGTCCAGGAGTTCAACGCCCACGGCTACACCCTCACCGCCCGCTCGGTCGCGCTCGCCCCGCCGCCGCGCGCCGCCGTCCCCTACTACCGGGACGCCTACCGCTCCTTCGGCCCCTCCGCCGACGACAACACCAAGGTCGTGGTGGCCACCGTCACCGGCATGGGCCTGCTGGAGGTCGCCCTGCTCGCCGGCCCCGCCTTCGCGGTCGGCGCCCGCCGCTCCCGCCGCCAGCTCGCGCTGCTCGGCGCCGCCGGCGGCCGGCGGACGCACGTCGGCGCGGTGGTGCTCGGCGGCGCCCTCGTCCTCGGCGCGGCCGGGGCCGTGGTCGGCTTGGTCCTCGGCGGCGGCCTCGTCGCCGGGCTGCGCCCGTGGATCGAACGGGCCGGCGGCGCCCGCTTCGGGCACTTCGCCCTGCCGCCACTGGACCTGCTCGCGATCGGCGGGATCGGCCTGCTCACGGCGCTCCTCGCGGCCGCGCTGCCCGCCCGGCAGGCCGCCCGCCGCAGCGTCACCGCCGGACTCACCGACCGGGACACCGTCCAGGCCCCGAACCGCTGGGTCACCGTGCTCGGTGTGCTGCTGCTCGCCGCCGGCGCCGCCCTGGCCCTGTACGGCGCGAGCGCGCTGCAACACGGCGGCGTGCCCGTCGTCAGCACCTACGACACCCGCACGCTGACCGTGCTCGGCGGCTCCGTCATCGCCGAACTCGGCCTGCTCGCCTGCACCCCCGCACTCGTCGCCCTGCTCGGCCGGCTCGCCAGGCGGCTGCCGCTCGGCCCCCGACTCGCCCTGCGCGACTCCGCCCGGCACCGCTCGCGCACCGCGCCGGCCGTCGCCGCCGTGATGGCCGCCGTGGCCGGGGCCGTCGCCATCGGCGTCTACAGCACCAGCACCGACGCCGAGAACCGCCGCGACTACCGGCCGCAGGCCCCGTACGGCGCCGTGCAGCTCCTCTCCACCGTCGACGGACCGCAACTCGACGGCCTGCGCGCCGAGGTGGGCAAGCAGCTGACCGACCTGGGGCCGCGCGCCGACCTCGGCGAAGCGGTGTACCAGTTCTGTGCCAACTGCTCCAGCACCGTCCAGCTCAAGGGCACCGTGAACTGGCGCACCGCGTCCGGCCCGCCGCACCTGGCCTCCGGGGACGCCGCCATGCTCCGCACCCAGTTCGGCATCCACGACCCGGCCGCCGAACAGGCCCTGGCCGCCGGGAAGATCCTGGTCTTCGACCGCGCCTTCCTCGCCGGCGACGGCCGGGCGGTGCTCCAGCTGCGTGGCAGCTCCGGCGCGCCGCTCCAGCCCGGCGAGGTCCCCAAGCCCGACCTTCAGGAAATCCCGGCCGACGCCGTCCTGGTCGAGAACCCGACCGCCGCCCGCTTCGCCCAGGGCCTGATCCTGCCCTCGGCGCTGCCCAAGCTCCTGCCCGGGCTCACCGCGAAGCCCACCGGCTCGATCTGGGTGCCCGCCACCCCGCCCGACCGCAAGGCCCAGCAGCGCACCGAGGCCGCCGTCGTCCGGCTCGACCGGGCCGCCCAGCTGGAGGTCGAGCGCGGCTTCCAGTCCCGCGGCGACGCCCTCACCCTGGCCCTCAGCGGCTTCGCCGGACTGGTCGTCCTCGGCGCCGCCGGCATCGCCACCGGCCTGGCCGCCGCCGACTCCCGCCAGGACCAGGCCACCCTGGCCGCCGTCGGCGCACCACCGCGGATCCGCCGCACCATGGCGGGACTGCAGTGCGCGATGATCGCCCTGCTCGGGGCGCTGCTCGGGGCGGTCAACGGCTTCGTCCCCGCGGTGGGCCTGCTGAAGTCCCGGGCGAGCGGGTTCGGCGGCCACCCGGCCCTGATCACCGCCCCCTGGGGCCAGCTGCTGCTGGTCGTCCTGGTGCTCCCGGTGCTGGCGGGGCTGCTCGCCGCCCTGCTGACCCGCTCCCGCATCCCGATGGGGCGGCGGCTGTCCTGACCCCTGGCGCACGCCGGTGCCCGCCCCCCATTCCGGAGGGCGGGCTTCGGCGTGCGCGGGCGACCCGCGCGCGAGAGCGCCGTACCATGGGCGGGTTCTAGCGGGCGAAGGGCGCCGGCGGTCGGCGAGGGAGAGAACGGCGGTGCTGCGCGGGTTCGGCGACCTGGAGGCCGAGATCATGGACCGGCTGTGGTCCTGGGGGCGGCCCGCCACCGTACGCGAGGTGGTGGACGACCTCCAGCGGCAGCGGCCGGTCGCGTACACCACCGTCACCACGGTGGCCGACATCCTGCACACCAAGGGCTGGCTGCGCCGGGACAAGGTGGGCCGGGCCTGGGCGTACGAGCCGACCTGCACCCGGGAGGCGTACACCGCGCGGCTGATGCGCCAGGCGCTGGAGACCACGCCGGACCGGGCGGGTGCGCTGCTGCACTTCGTCGACGGGATGAGCAGCGACGAGGCATCCGCGCTGCTGGCGGCGCTGGAGCAGGTGAAGGCCCGGGACGCCGAGTGACCCTCGCGCTGCTCGGCCTCCACCTGGCCGTGACCGGGGTCCTGCTGCCGCGCCGACTGGCCGGCTCGGCCCGGTTGCAGGCGCGCCCGGCGGCGGGCGCCGCGCTCTGGCTGGCCCTGATGGCCTCCTTCCTGGTCGCGTTGCTGCTGGCGGCGCACCACGCGGTGGAGCCGTTCGCCCACGAGCCGGCCGGGCTGGTCGGACTGTTCCCGCACCCGGAGCCCCCCGGGCCCGTCGCCCCGCACACCCACGACTGGTGGCTGCTGGCCGCCGCCGGGGCCGCGATCGCCACGGTGGTGGCGGCCGTCGGCGTCCGGGCCGGACGGGCGCGCCGACGGCACCGGGCGATGCTGGACGTGGTCGCCGTCCGGGACGGGCGCTGGGGCGCCCTGATCCTGGAGCACGCCCACCCGACCGTCTACTGCCTGCCCGGCCGCAGCTCCCGGGTGGTCCTGTCGCGCGGGGCGCTGCGGCTGCTGGACGACCGGCAGTTGGCCGCGGCGGTGGCGCACGAGCAC
Organism: Kitasatospora sp. NPDC043949; assembly: GCF_056435365.1. Lineage (NCBI taxonomy): Bacteria > Bacillati > Actinomycetota > Actinomycetes > Kitasatosporales > Streptomycetaceae > Kitasatospora > Kitasatospora sp. NPDC043949. The sequence goes on from NZ_JBWKEQ010000106.1 coordinate 5,674, forward strand.
GGACACATCCGCGGCCGCCACCACCTGTTCCGGCTGCCGGCGGACACCTTCGCCCTGCTGTTCGGCCCGCTGCCGCTGGCCCGGCGCGGGCGGGCGGAGGTGGGGCTGCTGCTGGAGATGGCGGCCGACGACGCCGCGCTGGCGCGGGTGTCGCGCAGCGAACTGGCCTCCGCGCTCTGCGCCCTGGCGACGTCCGGAGCCCCGACGGGCGCCGCGCACGGCGTCGTGCCGGGCACGGCGTACGGCATCGCGCCCGGCGGGTCGCTGGCGGTGGCCGCCACCGGGGTGCTGGCCCGGGTCCGCCGGCTGGCCCGACCGGGGCACGGCCGACGAAGGCGCCAACTGGCCTTCTGGATAGTGGTGTCGGCGCTCCCGCTGCTGCCGTACCTGCTGGCCTGCGCGCCGCACCCGTAGGGCGTCCGCCGTCCCCCGGTCACGATGCCGGGCGGACCCTAGTGTGATGCGCCACAAATCATGAGGGTAGTAATTACCGTGATGCCTGGACGACTGGGTTGATCTTGGCGAGGTAGTCGGCGAGGGACTTGAGGATCTCGTCGGCGGTCTTGGTCCAGG
>NZ_JBWKEQ010000107.1:0-5523 GCF_056435365.1 Kitasatospora sp. NPDC043949
GAAATGCAGTTCCTCCTCGCAACCTGGGCCGGCGCCTGCCCCACCTGCCACCGCGACATACCCACATCCATACAAACCTGACCAAGCCCTACTAGACAACCGACCACGTGTTGCAACGACCGTTAGGAACCGCCAGGTATGGGGGCGGGCCTTCGATTTCGCCGGACGCCGTCAGCGGCGCGATCGGTCAGGATCCGGCGTCAGAAGCACTTGATCCTGCCGCAGTTGGGAACGGAGATCTTGTGCTGGGTGCCGGCCCTCCACTCCAGGTGCGGGATCAAGCCGATCCAGGTGAGCAGCCCGCCCAGTCCGATCTGGGCCAGGTTCTGGTCGGTCCACCAGATCGAGAGCGTTCCCGACTGGTTGATCTCCAGCCAGGCGTTGGTGTAGCCGGCGGTGCCGGAGGACCAGCAGGCCTGGTTGCCGACGCCGTAGACGACGAAGTTGCCGTCCGTCTGCATGGTCGCCCGGGTGCCGCAGCCGGCGCTGCCCGGAGCGCTCCACTCCTTCACCCGGCGCTCCTGCCCGAGTTCGTTGACCTCCGTGTACCAGAGCGCCAGTTCACCGTTGTCCTCCATCTTCAGGACGGTCCACTGGTCCGGGTTCCCGGTGGCCTCGAAGGTCTGGCCTCGGCAGATGGTGAAGTTCCTCCACATCCAGGAGCCCTGGCGCTCCGCGCCGGGGGGCTGGAGGGCGCAGTCGGAGGACGGCTGGCCACCACCGCCGGTGTTGCCGCCTCCGCCACCGGTGTTGCCGCCGCCTCCTCCGGAGCCGCCGCCACCGGGGGTCGGGCCATTCTGGACGTTGTCCAGGCGCCAGCGCTGCTTGTCGGAGCCGTCGCACCGCCACACCCCGAGCTGCTCACCGGCGTTGTTGGCGGTGAGGCAGCCACCGTCGGTGGCGCTGACGATCCAGTACCAGCCGTTGCCCGCGTCGCGGAAGGACCAGCGCTGGTTGGCGTTCCCCTGCTGGTTCTGCGTCAGGTGGGTGCGGTGGACGCCGGGGTTGTGGTCCATCACCATGCCCTGGCCCGGCGCGGCCTTGCCGTCCGTGAGGAGGGTCTCGACGATCCACTGGCCGTTGCCCGCGTCCCAGAACGCCCACCGCTGGGCGGCGTTGCCGTTGCCGCCCAGTGCCTTGATGGAGGTGCCGGAGGCGGTGTTGGCGCCGTCGAGGTCGGCGACCAGCCCGTTGTTGTTCGACCGGAGCGTGGCGACCTGGCTACTGCCGATGTTCGGACCGACCACCGGACCGCCGGGCGACCCGCCGGAGGATCCGCCGCCGGGCTGGGGCTGCGGCTGCGGCTGCGGCTGCGGCTGCGGCTGCGGCTGCGGCTGGGGAGCGGACGGCCCCTGGGCCACGTTGTCCAGGCGCCACTTCTGGCGGTCGCTGCCGTCGCAGGGGCTGATGGCGAGGGCTTCGCCGGGGTTGTTGGCGGTGAGGCAGTTGTTGTCGGTGTCGCTGGTGATCCAGAACCAGCCGTTGCTCGCGTCCCGGAACGCCCAGTGCTGGTTGGCGTTGCCGTCCATGGTCCGGATCAGGTGAGTGCGGTGGTTGCCCGGGTCGTGGTCCATGACCATGCCCTGGCCCGCCGCCGTCTTCCCGTCGGTGAGCAGGGTCTCGATGATCCACCGCCCGTTCGCGGTGGCCCAGAACGCCCAGCGTTGCGCGTCGTTGCCATTCGCGCCGAGCGCCTTGATCGACGTACCGGAGTTGGTGGTGCCGCCGTCCAGGTCCGCCACCATCCCGTTGTTCCCGGAGACGAGGGTGGAGACCTGCCCGGCTCCGACGCCGGGGTTGACCACCGGGCCGGTGCCCGGCTTCGGCGCCGGCTGCTGGGGCGCGCGGGGCGGGACGCTGCCCAGGCCCCAGCGCTGCGAGTCGGTCGCGTTGCAGTCCCAGATCTGCAGGGCGGTGCCGTTCGCGGAGTTGCCGTCGGTGACGTCCAGGCACCTGCCCGAGGCGGGGTTGACGAGTGAACTGTTGTCGCCCTGCTGCCAGTTCTGGGCAGGGGTGCCGTTGCAGGTGTACAGGCCGACCCGGGTGCCGCGGTTGGTGAGGCCCCCGGCCACGTCCAGGCACTTGTCGAACGCCTTCAGGGTGAAGACGCCGCTGCTCGCGGACGGCGTCCAGCGCTGGGAGCGGGTGTTGTTGCAGTCGTACAGGTCGATCGGGGTCTTGTCGGCCGTGTTGCCTCCGGTGACGTCCAGGCACTTGCCCGGGAACGCCGAGTAGACGGGCACCGAGCCGGCGTCACCGCCGCCGTCACTGCCGGTGGGGCCGGTCAGGCGGAACTTCTGGCGGTCGGAGCCGTCGCAGGTGCCGACCGTCAGCGGCTGGCCGGACGCGGACAGGGTCAGGCAGCCGCCGCCGTCACCGTTGGTGATCGTCGACCAGCCGTTCCCGGCGTCGGCGAACTTCCAGAGCTGGTTCGTCCGGTCCGCCGCCACCGCCTGGAGCTCGGTGCGGTGGGAGGCGGTGTCCTGCCCGAGGACCAGCCGCTCCTCCGGGCGGTTGCCGCCGTAGGTGAGCCGGGACTCGATCAGCCAGTTGCCGTTGCCCCGGTCCCAGAACGCCCAGCGCTGGGAGTCGGTCGAGTTGGGTTGCCACGCCTGGACGGGCGTGCCCACGGCGGGCACGCCGCCGCGTACGTCCGGCACCAGTTGGGCGTCGGCGGCGGAGACGATGCTGATCCCCTGGGTCGGCTCCGGCCGCGTACCGCCGCCGGGTCCGCTGGGCCAGCTCGGCCCGCCGGGGGTGCCTCCCCAGGAGGGCAGGCTGGGCAGCGGCGGGAAGCCGGGCAGGCCGATGGCGGGGAGGGCGGGCACGGACGGGCCGCCGCCGGGTGTGCCACCGCCACCGGGGTTGGGATCGCCGGGGCCGGGCGGGGCGTCGTCGTCGGCGGCCGGTTGGTTGGTGTCCGCCGGCTCGCACTTGTTCGGCTGTTCCGGGGCCTTGGGCGGATTGGCGGACGCGGCGGGGTCGTTCGGGAAGCCCGAGGTGGTCGGCCACGGCACGTTCGGCAGACCGGGCAGCGACGGCCACGGGATCGTCGGGAAGCCCGGGATCGACGGCCAGCTCCAGGAGGGCTGGTCCGGCAGCTGGGGCCACGGGACGGACGGGAACGACGGCGCGCCCGGCCACGTGACGGTGGGCATGGCGGGGTGGCCGGGGAACGGAACGGTCGGATTGCCGGGGACGGAGGGCCACTTGACCTGCGGGAACCCGGGGACGGTCGGCCAGGCGAGGCCCGGGTGGTCCGGGATCGCCGGGTCGGTGACCGCCGGGAGGCCGGGGACCAGGGCGGTGCCGTCGTCGTTCCCGTTGCCGGGCAGTGGCAGCACCGGCCACGGGACGTCGGCGTGTCCGGGCATCGTGGGCCAGGGGACGGTCGGGAAACCCGGCACGGAAGGCCAGGTGGCCTCGGGGTGGCCGCCGATCGTCGGCCACGGCAGGCTCGGCACGGTCGGGAACCCGGGCCAGCGGATCTCCGGCAGATCGGGGTGGCCGGGCATGGGGATGTTCGGGTAGCCGGGGACGGACGGCCAGGCGATGGCCGGATGCGCGGGCAGGGACGGCCAGGTCAGCTCGGGGTGGTCCGCCACGGTCGGCCACGGAGTGTCCGGGAATCCCGGAACGGCGTGACCGGGCCCGTAGCAGGGCATGGACAGCCGCCACCGCTGCCGGTCGGACCCGTCGCAGTCCTTCGTGGCCAGGCCGGCCCCGTCCGTCGAGGCGGTGAGGCAGGCCCCGGTGGACGCGGCGGTGATCTGGTACCAGCCGTCCACGTCGGCCGGGGCGAACCGCCAGCGCTGGCCCGGACTGCCGTCGGGCTTTCCGGTGGCGTCGTTCTCGATCGGGCGGATCGCCACCTGGTCGCCGTACGTGGGGAGGCCGAGCACGCTGCCCTGCCCTGCGGCGGTGGTGCCGTTGGTCAGTCCGGTCTCGATCACCCAGGTGTCGTCGGACTTCTGCCAGGTCGCCCAGTTCTGCTGCGGGGCACAGGCGGGTGCGGCCGCGCGCACCCGTGCCGGCGGCCGGTGAACCGCCCGTCACGTCGGCGACCAGGTTGCCGGAGGCCGAGGTGAGGAGCGAGGTCCTGCCGTGCTGTGGTGCCGACGGGTCGGCGCTCGCGGGTGTCTGCGCGGTGGTGGTGTCGGCCGCGGTGGTGGCGGCGGCCGGTACGGCCGCGACGCGGGGGAGCGGCGGAAGGCCCTGCGGACAGTGGTCCCGCCCGTTCTGACGGTCCTGGGGATTCGGTTCCAGCCGGAACCCGACGGGCAGGTGGTCGGACTGGGTGTCGTTGAAGTATCCCTGGACGAAGCCGGTGTACTCCTGGGCTATGCCCGTCGGGTCACTCGCGACCATGTAGTCCAGTTCGCGTTCCCGTACCGGGCTTGTCGGCCGGGTGTCCTGACGGCTCCTTATCGCGCGCTACCCGGGGTGCGCCGCGAGCGCCCCGGCCAGAGTCGCCGGCTTGCGGTTGAAATCGCCCATGACCGCCCACTTCTGCCCCGGCCTCGCCGCGTCGACCGCCGTGAGCTGGTCGACGGCATCGTCGCCACCGTCCGTGAGCATGTGCGCGCTGTAGAACCAGGTGTCACCGAGCTTGAGCCCCAGCATGGGCTTCGGATACTTGCCGGGAACGTCGAAGTCGTCCCGCCAGCCGATGACGTCGACCTGCCCCTGCCCGTCGCGGACGTCCAGGTTCGCGTGGGTCATGAACGCGATGTTCGTGCCGGTGCTGTTGGTGTTGAGGTAGTAGATGTAGACGGTGTCCGCGTCCGGGGCGGGACGGCCCGTGACCGTCCACTCGTGCTTGTACACGGAGTACGTGTTGTTCTTCGCCCCTCCGGATCGCCTGAAGGTCCCGATGTCGACCGGGTCGTTGGGCACCGGCGAGTAGAGGTCGTAGCCCCTCGGTGCGGTGACGGTGTCCGGCACCTCCTGGAGGGCCACCGCCTCGCGCCCCGGGAGGAGGTAGGTCAGCGCGGTCTGCCAGTTCTTCTTCTTCCGCTGCATGTTCCAGGTCGCCACCGAGTGGTCGGCCACTGCGGCGGACGCCGACGAGGTGAGCACCGGGAGGAACTGCACCAGCGTGGCGAGCAGGGCCAGGATCAGTACGCCCGTCACACCCGATGCCCGAGGCCGAGTGAGGAACGGTGGTTTCACCGGGTTTCGTACCGGCCGTGGTGGGCTGTGGTGCTCGAACATGCCGTCCTCACATCGCGGGAACTGGACCGGCTCCCGCGGGACGCCGTTCGCCGACCGGCATCGAACCAGGCGGAGATATACGCGGCATAAACGGCCGAACGACGGCGCGCCGGGGCGTGTGAGGGTGCGTCGGAGAATCCAGGGGCTCCGGGGCCTGCGGCGCCGCAACCCACGAAGGCCCGCCCGCAGTTCCAGGACTGATGTCCAGGTGGTGGGGGGGGGGGCAGGGGGGGGGGGGGGGGGGCGGGGCGGGGGGGGGGGGGGGGGGGTTCTCGCGCCAGCACACGCGAAAAACAACCCCCCCAACAG
>NZ_JBWKEQ010000108.1:0-5314 GCF_056435365.1 Kitasatospora sp. NPDC043949
CAGGGGGTTGATCTCGGAGACGGCGCCGACGAGCGTGGTCTTGCCGACGCCGAAGCCGCCCGCGACGACGATCTTCGCGGAGGTGGTGGCGCGGGTGGGGGCGGCCGCGTTAGAGCTTGCGAAGTCCACTGAGGACCCTTTCGAGCAGCGTGACGTCGGGCTGGTTTCCGGATTCGCCGCCGGAAGCGGGCTGGTGGATGGCGACGAGGCCGGCCTCGGCCAGGTCGGCCACGAGGATGCGGGCCACTCCCAGGGGAAGGGAGAGCAGCGCCGACACCTCCGCGACGGATTTGACCTCCCTGCACAGGGTGCAGATCCGCTGGTGCTCGGGGAGCAGGGTGGCCAGGCGCTGCGGGTCGACGTCGGCGGAGACGAGGGCCTCCAACGCGAGCTCGTAGCGCGGCCGGGTGCGTCCACCGGTCATCGCGAACGGCCGGATCAGCGGGCCGGAGTCGGGCTCGTCCTCGAACTCCTCGACGTGCCCGGGCTCGTGGGCCGGCCGGTAGTCGGGGGCGGGCGCCGGGTAGCCGGGCGGCGGCGTGTCGAAGGCGGGCTGCGGCTGTCGGTACCGGCCGGACCGGCCCTGCTGGTCGTACTGCTCCTGCTGCGGCTGCCCGTACGGGTGCTGGGGCTGCCCGTACTGGTGCTGGCCGTACTGCTGTCCGTGCTGCTGGCCGTGCTGAGGCTGGCCGTACTGCTGACCGTGGCCGACGCCGGGTGCTCCGAAGGCGTCATGGCCTGTGCCAGGGTACGGAACGCCGTACTGGCCGCTGCGGTCGTCGGGCGGTGTCACGGTTCCTCTCCTCACAAGGTGCGGCGGTGCGGTGCGAGCTTCGGCGCAGGTCCGGAGCCGGTGGTGCGAAGGCCGTACAACGTCCGAACCCGAGCCCGCCGAAGCGGGCCCGGGAAGGACGCGGAGGTACTTCGAATACCTGGACGGTATCCGACGGACCGTCAGTGCAGGAGACTGCCCTGGAGTTCCGCGCGGAGTGCGGGGGTGAGGACGGCGCCGGCGCGGTCGACGAGGAGGGCCATCTCGTAGCCGACGAGGCCGATGTCGGAGTCGGGGGAGGCGAGTACGGCGAGGGCGGAGCCGTCGCTGACGGCCATGAGGAAGAGGAAGCCTCGTTCCATCTCGACGACGGTCTGGTTGACCTCGCCTCCTTCGAAGATCCGGCTGGCGCCGGAGGTGAGGGAGGTGAGGCCGGAGGCGACGGCTGCGAGCTGGTCGGCGCGGTCGCGGGGGAAGCCCTCGGACATGCACAGCAGGAGGCCGTCGGCGGAGACCACCACGGTGTGGGACACCCCGGGGGTGTTGTCCACGAAATTGGTGATCAGCCAGTTCAGGTTCTGTGCGGCCTGGCTCATCTGAGTCAACTCAACGCTCCTGGTGGTTCGAGCCGCCGAAGAGATCGGTGCTTCGGTTCTGTCCGTTGCCGGACGGGTCTACCTGATCGGGGTCGATCCGGAAGCTTCCGGTGTTACCGGCACTGCGGCCCTGCTCCACGCCGCGGCGCAGGTTGGTGAGCCGGCCGCGGACCTCCTCGGGGCTGCGGGAGACCTGCGGCCCTTCCTGCGGAGTGGGCTTGGCGTTCCCGGCCACCAGGTTCTGCTTGGGCACGCGCCGCGGCAGGCCTGCCCCGGTGGTGCCGCCGGAGGCGGGCTCACGGGTCTGCTCGGCCTGCTGCCAGGCGCCGTCGTTGGGCGACTGCCAGGGCGAGTTGGTCGGGCCGGTCGGGCCGTAGCCGCCCAGCGCCGACACGTCGTGGCCGCGCGGCTCGTCGACCGCCGAGGTGTCCTTGGCGCCGGCGAACCAGTTCGGGGCCTCGCCGCCGGAGCCGCCGTCCGCCGGAGCGGTCGGGGCGCCGAAGCCGCCACCCGCCAGCTGCTGGCCGGGGCGGCGCTGCGGCAGCCCGGACGGCAGGGTGGCGGTGGGTTCGGCGGCGGGCAGCGCGGGCGGCTCCGGGGCGTACGGGTGGCCGGCCGGGGCCTCCTCGGCCTGCTGGCCGTACTGGTCGGCGTAGCCGTCCTGGTAGCCCTGGTAACCGTCGCCCTGGTAGTCCTGGCGGCCGTACTGGTCGTCGGCGTAGCCGGACTGCTGCTCGTAGCCCTGCTGCGGGTACTGGCCGTACTGGTCCTGGCCGTACTCGTCCTGCTGGTAGCCGTCCTGCTGGTAGCCGTACTGGTCGTCGGCGTAGCCGGACTGCTGCTCGTAGCCCTGGGGGGCGTACTGGTCGTAGCCCTGCTGGTAGTCCTCCTCGACCTCGGCGTCCAGCACCGGCGGCTCGCCGTCGTGCGGGCCGCTCTCCAGGGCCGCGCGGCGGACCTGGTCGAGGCGCTGCGAGCGCTGGACGGACTCCAGGGCCGGGCTGAAGCCGCTGGATCCGGCGTTGCCGGCGCCGGTGAGGTGGTCGTCGAAGCCCAGCTCGGCGGCGCTGCGCGGCTGGCCGTTGGGCGCCCACTGGGAGGTCGGCTCCTGCTCGGCGAAGATCCGGGAGACGGTGAACTGCTCCTCGGGCTCCGGCGCGGCGCCCGACCGGGTGATGAACGGCGGGATCATGACCAGCGAGGTGGTGCCGGCGGACTCGCCGGAGGGGCGGAGCTGGACGCGGACGTCGTGCCGCTGGGACAGCCGGCCGACCACGAACAGGCCCATGCGGCGGGAGATGGTGGCGTCGACGGTGGGCGGCTCGGCCAGCTTCTCGTTGATCTCGGCGAAGTCGTCGGCGGTGAGGCCGATGCCCTTGTCGTGGATCTCGACCAGCACCCGGCCGTCCGGCAGGCGGGTCGCGTTGACCAGGACCCGGGTCTGCGGGCTGGAGAACGAGGTGGCGTTCTCCAGCAGTTCGGCGAGCAGGTGGACGAGGTCGGTCACGGCGGCGCCGACGACCTCGACCTCCGGGATGCCGGACAGCTCGACGCGCTCGTACTGCTCCACCTCGGAGGAGGCGGCGCGGAGCACGTCGACCAGCGGGACCGGGGTGTTCCAGCGGCGGCCGGCCTCCTCGCCCGCGAGGACGAGCAGGTTCTCACCGTTGCGGCGCATACGGGTGGCGAGGTGGTCCAGCTTGAAGAGGTTCTCCAGCTGGTCCGGGTCGGCCTCGTTGTTCTCCAGGTCGGTGATCAGCGCCAGCTGGCGCTGGATCAGGCCCTGGCTGCGGCGCGACAGGTTGGTGAAGATCGCGTTGACGTTCCCTCGCAGCAGGGCCTGCTCGGCGGCGAGCGCCACGGCCTGCTGGTGGACCTGGTCGAACGCCCGGGCGACCTCGCCGATCTCGTCCTTGCCGTGCAGCGGGATCGGGGTGACGGAGGTGTCGACCCGGTCGGGGTCGGTCTTGGAGAGCTTCTCGACCAGGTCCGGCAGGCGGTGGTCGGCGATCTCCAGGGCGGCGCTGCGCAGGGTGCGCATGCCGAGGATCATCGAGCGGGCGACGTAGCCGGTGAGCAGACCGGCCAGGATGAGCGCCGCGACGACGATGATCGTGTTGAGGATGGCGTCGTAGAGCGCGTTGTCCTTGAGGCCGCGGGAGTCCGTGAGGACGTCGTCCAGCAGCTGGACCTCGGTGTCGCGCAGGGCCTGGATGTGGGTGTTGGCGGCCTGGTTCCAGTTCTCCGGGGTGAGACCGGAGTCCTTGGCCTCCTTGTAGGCCTGGTCGGCGGCGGCCTTGCCCTTGCTCTGGCCCTCGGCGGCGGCCTGGCTGTAGGCGGCGCCGAGGGAGAGCAGGGTCTGCATGGAGGGCGCGGTGCCGTTCGGCATCTTGTAGGCCGAGCGCTCCTGCGCGGCGGCCTGGGTGACCTGCGCGTTGGCGTACTTGCGGGCGTCCTCGGGGGCGCTGCCGGTGTTGAACTCGGTCAGCGAGACCTGCTCCAGCCGCTCCGCCACCAGGATCTGCTGGATCACGTCGGCGTTCTCGAACCGGGTGGTGGCGTTCTGGGAGATGCCGACCAGCAGGTGCAGCATGAGCGCGCGCTGGGTCGAGGCGGAGGCCTTGGCGAGGGACATCGCGTAGATCGCGCGGCCCTTGCTGGCGGCGTTGCTGGAGCCGAGGCCGACCGAGTTGTCGTAGGACAGCAGCGGGGCGAACATCACCGAGTAGGCGTTGACGGTGGCGCCGGCGAACAGCTCGGATCCGTACGCGGTGGCCCGCAGGTGCGGCAGGTCGACCACCAGGGCCTGGAAGCCCTCGTGGCGGCGCGGCAGTTCGCCGGACTTGTCGGAGGCCGCGTAGGCCGCCTCGTACGCCTTCAGCGCGGCGTCCGTGTTGGCGCGGATCTTGGCGACCTTGCCGTCCGGGTCCTGCTTGGTGAGCAGGGGTATCAGCGTGGTGTCGCGCTCGATCTCCAGCGCTTCGGCGAGCTCGGTGGCCGCCTTGGCGAGTTCGGCGGTCTTCTCGGCGCGGGAGGCCTTGATGTAGCCGTCGACCGAGGTGTTCACGCGGAGGCCGCCGAAGACGAGGCTGATGATCACGGGGATCAGCAGGATCGCGATCAGACGGGTCGGCACGCGCCAGTTGCGCGGGCGGAGGAAGTCGTACCGCTTGGAGGCGTCGCCGTCCGGACCGCCGCTGCGGGGTTCCGTGGACGCGGCCGGGGGCTGCGGGGCCGGGGAGGCCTGGGAGCGCTCCTCGGTGGGGGTGAAAGCGGAGAATCCGGCCGGGTCCGCTGCGGTACCGTTCGGCTCGCTCCGGCGGGGCTCGGAGCGCCGCTGCGGGGCGGGTTGCTGCTTACGCCTCACTCGACAACTACCTCTCGGCCGACTGTCGGCCATGGATCAATCCAGCGCTACCCCCGGGCCCTGGCCCGTCACCGGTGGGCCGGCGCGAGGGTTTCAGGGGTAGCTGGAATTTCAGCACGTGCAGGGATGGGGGACAAACAGCCGCAGGATGGCCCCCGCGTCGGCGCAATAGGGACATTCACCGACATGACGGAGCAAAACCGTGGTCTTCTGGCGCTGAGTGACGCTAGTTCACCACGCAGAGTCACTGTTGATCACAAAATGCCTACCGAACTGTTATCCGCTGCTTATACAGCGGGTCTTGCGCGATGCCCCTGGAGGACATCGGCCGGTAGCGGCTCCGCCCCGGGGCCCGTCACGCCGACGGCCCCCGGGGTCCGGATGTCCGGCCCGTCATCGGAGTCGGGCGAGGAGGGCGTGCTCGACGAGGGTGATGAGGGCGCTCTTGGCACTGTCGCGGCGGCGGGCGTCGAGCGTGACGACCGGGGTCTCGGCGCTGAGCTGGAGCGCTTCGCGGACCTCGTCGGCGGTGTGGGGCTGGTGTCCGTCGAAGCCGTTGAGGGCGACGACGAAGGGGAG
>NZ_JBWKEQ010000109.1:0-4826 GCF_056435365.1 Kitasatospora sp. NPDC043949
AGTACCGCCCCGACATCCTCGACGGATTCCTCGCCGGGACCGGCCTCTCCCTCGACCTCCCGCCGCCATCACCCTGAAGCGCCAATGTCAGTACCGTGCTGCGGCGGGACGATTCGTGGCGCGGCCTCGGAGACCTGCCGGACGAGCTGATCCAGCACACCCTGGACCACTTCCGCCAGGACGGAGACCCGGACGTCGTGCGCCGGGTGCTGCTCGAGGAGGACTTCCACTACCTCCACGACACCCATGGTCTGCCGCGCGACCTCGTCCTGAACCTGCGGCCGCGGTGACGGCGGTTCACGGCGACGAATCGAGGTCCGGAGACGTGACCCCCACCTGCGTGGTGGATCCCCAGTCACGGAAAGCGGGGATCCACCACGCAACAAGGAGCGCTGATCCGCCACACCCGCTCTCGGCCCAACTTCATTGACATAAAACGCCGTCGGTCCATCTTCGATGTCACGGTCAGCGTCAGCTTTCCTGCGCATCCCGGCTGCCGATGACCTGTGACAGCGAAGTCGGGACGGTTGTCACCGAAGATGGGACAACGCTACTTTGTGACACAGAAGTTGGGACAGACCTGTCTCGTCGATGGGGGAAGTGTGGGTCAGATCCATGCGGGTTTCCATCCCAGTTCGCGGGAATCGTCCACTGTCGCAACGACAGGATTCTCGGGGCCACCAAGATCCGCGTGCCACATCAACGTCGGGGTACCTGACTCGAGTGCATCAGCGATGTCCACGAGCATCGAGCCCACGCTCTCCCACAACGGCACTCCAAGGCCCCAGCGTTCGTGGTCCCAGTAGAAGACGGCGCCCTGCCACTCGCCGGACCGCAGATCGACGACCAGGCCGTCACCGTCAGGGCTCATCGCGATCGGCATGAACTCAGTCAGGAACCCCGCTTCAGCCTCACCCTTTTCGGTAAGCCCCAGACCTTCCTGCTCGGCGACCAACAGCCATATCTCGCGTGTCTCCCACGCCTCCTCCAGACCCACCGGCGCGAACGACCCCGGAAGCCAGAAGTCGGCGCTGACGCCCACCAGCCCCCACCAGGTCCGCAAATCCTCGGACAGTACCAGTCCCAGCTCCTGCTCGACCGCGTCGAGACTCGCCACGTCCGAAGCCAGCCAGGCGGAGGCTGGTCGGACGTGAGCATTGAGCCACGTGCCAATCCGCTCCCACGACTCCCGCACACCATGAGCAATCGAATCCATGGCTCACAGTCTCCTGGACCACCCCTGCGGAGATACAAGGGAGCAGGCCCGCGACGGCCTGGGCACGTGAGGCTGCATCTGGCTGAGCAGCCGAGTCCGTACCCCGACACTTCCCAACTTCAGCGTCACAAACTGAGCTGCTTCCCTGATTCGCTGACGCAAACAGCAGTTGTCCCGACTTCGATGACAACCGTCCCAACTTCGCTGTCACAGGTCAGCCGACTGCAACACGGGGTGCAACACGGGCTCCGCGTTGCACCCCTGAACTGGGCTTTTGTCTCTCCGGAGGGCAGCCGGGCCGTGTTGCACCCGTGGCGGCCCGGCCCCGGCTCGCGTCGGCGTCCGGCTACTCCCAGCGCATCCCGAGTTCGGTGAGCCGGGCGGCGCGGTCGGCGGGGATGTCGGCGCGCCTGCTGCGGCTGTTGGCGATGAACAGGCCCAGGCTGATCTGCACGGTGGTGCCGTCGTCGGTGCCGTCGTCCAGGACCAGGGGCTCCTTGTGCTTGCGGGGGACGTTCAGGTGTCCCTCGCGCTCGCGGTACTGGGTGGCAGCGGCGAGGTTCCGAGCCTCTTTCTCCGCGTGGCTCACCTTCCCCGCCGGCTTCTGCTCGGTGGGCAGCGGCCCGATTCCGAGGACGTGCTCCAGCGCCCACTGCTGGGCGGGGGCGAGCTTGTCCCAGCCGTTCTGTTGGGCGCGGCCCCACCCGGCCAGGTCCTCGCCCTGGACGACGACGCTTCCCGGCTCGGCCCCGGCGAGCGTGCCGCCGTCCTTGATGTGCCGCCAGGCCAGGGCGAAGCACCGCTGCCACTCCACCGACCAGGCCGGGCACCACGCCGGGTCGATCGCGTCCAGGGCGGCCTTGCGGTCGGCGGTCAGTGGCCCGGTCCAGTCGAGGCCCTGCTCGCCGGCCTCGGCCCTGCGCTGGAGGGCTTCGGTGCGGCGTTGGGCGGTGCGCAGGTTCTTCATGATGGTTCCGACCGGGCGCCCGCCCCAGACCGCCTCGTTCGGGGGGCAGGCGTGGCCGTGTTCGGCCGCGTACCCGGCCACCGCGGTCAGGTTGTCGGTGAAGGCGGTGTCGAACGCCGACCAGATCATGCCCAGCGCGTCCAGCTCCTTGACGCGCTCGGCGTCGAGGACGTCGGCGGCCTTGTAGCGGCGTTGGTCGGCCACCCACACGCCCAGCCGGTGCCTGGACGGCGCCCGGTAGGCGTAGGGCACCTTCACGTCGCCGAACTTCTCCCGGTAGGCGAGCAACTCCTCCAGGCCCCGCCGGAACTCCTCCCGCTCCGGCTCCAGCACCCGGGTCCGCACGAACGCCGCGATCACCGCCGGGTCGCGCTGAGTGGAGAACTGGAGCAACTGCGCCTCCCCGCCGGCGGACCGGAGCGCGTCCGGTTCCCCGGCGTGCTTCGGCTCGCGCGCCGGGCGGGTCTCGGACTGGGGCATGGCCAGGCGCTCGACGGCGGCCGCGTCGTGTGCGCGCAGCGCCATCAGCAGCTTGGACAGGCCGTCGTAGGCCCGGGAGGTCAGCAGCTGGCTGCCGTTCTCGCCGGCACCGAGCAGGACGGGCACCACGATGGTGGCGACCTTGCCGCTGCCCGGCTTCATCCGCAGGGCCCGGCCGATGGCTTGGACCAGGTCGACCATGGAGCCGCGCACGTCGGCGAAGTAGACGGCGTCGCAGTCGAAGGTGTCCACGCCTTCGGAGAGCACCTTGACCGAGGCGAGGATGTACCGCAGCAGCCGCCACCCGTTGTCCTTGACCAGGGAGGCGAACGTGCCCAGGACCGCTCGGCGCTGGGCGGAGGTGTGCTCGGCCTCCAGCCACGTCGTACCGATCAGCGCCGGGTCCGGGTGCAGCGCCGGGTCCTGCTCCCACAGCACCCGCGCCACATCCGGCAGACCGACACTCAGCGCCCGCGCCTCGGCCACCATGTGGTGGAAGGACAGCACCCGCGACAGGTCCCACTCCGAACAGGCGGTCAGCAGCGCGGTCTGCAAGGCCGCCAGCCGGGCTCCCCGGTACTCCACCGACCGGTCACTCGCACCCTGCTGCTCCAGGCCCTGGAGGACCGGGTCGGAGACGTCCACGCACAGGATCCGGTACGGGGCGATCACCCCGTCCGAGATCGCGGTCCCGAGCGGGTAGTCGTGGGCGACGGGCCCGAACAACGCCTCGTCGTCCATGCTCGCGATCAGCTCGGCTGCCTCGATCCCGGCCGCCTCCGCCCGCTCCCGGTCGCTGTCCTTGACCGCCCACAACCTAGGGGTGGCCGTCATGAACAGCCGGCGGTCACATGGGATCCGGGTGTTGTCCAGGATCGCCGCCCACGGCCGCCCAGCCTGACCACTGACCCGGTGCGCCTCGTCCACGACCGCGAGCGAGAAGGCCGGCAGCCCCAGATGGTGGGCCTTCTCCAGGTGCCCCAGACCCAGGCTCGCGTAAGTGGCGAACACCGTCACCCGCCCAGGCCCGGCCGTCCACTTCACCAGCTCCGCCGGATCGGTGGTGCACCGCAGGCCCACAGGCTGCTCGTTGCCCACCAGCGAGCAGAGCCCGACCATCCGGCCGCCGTGCCCCTCCCGCTGCCAGACCTCGACCGTCTGCTCCAGCAGCGGCAGCGAGGGCACGATCACCAGCGTCCGCTCGGCGTGGAGCCGCGAGGCGACGTGAACGGCCGTCAGTGACTTGCCCGAGCCCGTCGCGGCCCGGATCTGGCACCGCAGCCCCTCCGGCGGCACCAGACCCGACGCGGGCAACGTCAGAAGTCGTACTGCCGCGTCGCACGCCTCTTCCTGGTGCGGGCGCAATTTCTTCGCCATATTGATAATTCCCCTTTCCCGGAATTCATGCGACGTTCCCGAAAAGCCAGTACCAGCCTTTCGGACTGGGTTCGGCATTCCATGAGCGGTGGTGGTATCGGCGGTCATGGCGGGCGGTTGGCCTCTCGTGTCGTCAGAGATCGAGGGCACGGCGGTCGCCAGTGAAGCGGTCGAGCAGCGGCAGTTGCCCACGGGAGAACAGGGCTGGCCATGGCAACTGCTCGTGGTTGCCGCGGCCGAGCGCCTCGGTGTAGGCGGCGGCCTCGGCGAGCGCCGCGACGTATGGGCCACGGAGCGCACGGAGGCGGCGCCAGGCGCGGCCTTGCCGGGTCCGGGCCCCGGCGATGTATCGCTGGACAATCGGCTCCAGGAGCTCGCGGCCGTGCCGGACGTGCGCGGTGGCCAAGGGGCTGCGCTCGATGGGAGCGATGCCGCGCAGGGCGGGCGTCACCACCGTGTCGAAGGCACGCAGGACCTCACGGGCCACGGCCTTCCACTGCTCCTGGTCACTGAGTGTCCGCGTGGGTTCAATTCCGTTCGTGCCGTCGTCCATCGTGTTCCCCTCAGCGTTGCAGTCCGGTTTCCAGAGCTGTCTACGAGAGCGTTTCGAGGTGCCGGTTCCGGGAAGTTCTGTGGCCTCCAGAATCTCCCCATAACCCTGTTGCCATCCCAGAGTCTAGCGGATAGCCAACTTTGATGCACGAGAACGGGCGAAGCCCGCCCTCTCCACCATCCCAACGAGTGACCCCACCCCAAGACCACCTATCACCATCCCACTCCCCAAGG
>NZ_JBWKEQ010000110.1:0-4245 GCF_056435365.1 Kitasatospora sp. NPDC043949
CACCTCGAAGTCGTCCTCCAGGTCGAACAGGACGCACACCCCCCCCCCCACCACCCCCCCTCCCCCCCCCCCCCCCCCCCCACTCCCCCCCCCCCCCCCCCCCCCCCCCCCCCCCTCGGGCAGGTGCGGTCAGGGGAGGGTGATCACCTGGCTCCGGCGGGCGGCGGGGTTGAGGTGGTGGAGCAGGAGCAGGCGGGAGGTGTCGCCGGGGGTGCGGTGGATGTCGAGGACGGTGCCGGGCCGGACCGGGGTGGCGAGGGCCGCGGGGCCGCCGAGGCCGGCACGGATGTCGACGGCGGGATGCAGGACGTCGAGGGCCAGGACGGGGCGGGTGCCGCGCAGGCCGATGGCGGAGTAGGACTCGGCCGGGTCGGGTGTGCCGGGGGCGACGGTGCTGGTCCAGACGCCGTAGTGGACGGTGCTGTGGCCTTCCCGGACGCCCGGGAGCGCGCTCAGCCGGACGGGGAGGACGAGGGCGTCACCGTCCAGCAGGGCGGTGTCGGTGTCGCCCCAGTGGCCGTTCAGCGGCTGGACGTCGAGCTCGGCGCCGGTTCGGGCGTCGAGGGCGCGGGAGACCAGGACGTCGCTGCCGCGCAGCCGGTCGGCTTCGAGGATGACGTCGGTGGTGCCGTCGCCGTCGGTGTCCAGGGAGACCCGGACGCCGTAGAGCCCGACCGGGGTGGCGGCCGGGGCCCAGAGCTGGGCGCCCACGTAGAGCAGGTCGGAGCTGGTGGCGGCACCGACGACCCGCAGGTTGGCGGCCCGGTCGCCGGGCTGCTGGACGCAGACGTCCTGCGGGGGGTCGGCCGGCTCGGCTCCGTCGTCGGGCCGGATGCCGGCCCCGGGCCCGACGGCGGCTTCGCTGTCGGGCGGGCAGTCGGCCCAGCGGGTGCCTTCGCCGCCGAGGGTGAGGGCGGTGACGAGTCCGGGCCGGTTGCCGGGGGCGGCGCTGCCGCCGAGCATCAGGACGGTGCCGTCCCGGGTGGTGCGGGCGGCGGCGGTGGCGGTGAGGTCGGTGGCCGGGCGCGGGGCGGCGAGGACGGGGACGCGCAGTTGGGGCAGGGCCGGGTCGGTGACGGGGGTGAGCAGGACGCGGCCGGAGAGTTCGGCGCGGTAGCTGCGGGCCTTGCCGTCCTGCACGGTGTCGATGGTGGGGTCGGGGGCCCGGCCCAGTTCCCCGGGGACGGCGAGGGTGACGTGCACCCGCGCGGTGCCGCCGGCCGGGACGTCGACCTGGTCCGGCGTCACCTCGAAGGTGGCGCCGGGCAGTTCGGTGGCCGCCGCGTAGCCGGTGCGGTAGCTCAGCGGCCGGTCCGCGTGGTTGCGCACCTCGATGTCGCGGCCGAGGGCGGTCGGCCCGGCAATCTCGACCGGCCCGTAGGAGACGCCGACGCTGCCTTCGGCCGCTCCGTCGCCGGCCGCGTAGGCGACGACGGGGGTGTGAACGGCCCGGTCGACCTGGGCGCGGCCGGCGCCGGTGCGCTCGGGGCCGTAGACCGGTCCGCCGTGGTCGTCGCCGAGCCAGGTGTCGACGGCGGTGTTCATGAGCGCGGCCTTGAGCTGTTCGACCGGCCAGTCGCGGTGGGCGGCGCGGACGAGGGCGGCGAGGCCGGTGATGTGCGGGGTGGCCATCGAGGTGCCGTCCTCGCGCTGGCCGCCGCTGCCGCTGCCGACGAGGGCGGACCAGATGGTCTCGCCAGGGGCGGCGAGGTCGGGTTTGACGATGCCGGGGACGCCGATGCCGCGGGAGGAGAAGTCGGTGAGGGTGTCGGTGCGGGCGGGCTGGTTCTGGGAGACGGAACCGTGCAGCGGGTTGCCGGGGGCGGCGAGGCGGACCTCGACCGGCCCGGCCGCGGCGGCCTGCCGGAGCCGTTCGCCGTCGGCGTGGGCGAGCAGGGCGGCCGGGATGCGGTCGTTGCCGGAGATCTCGGCGAGGTGGTCGGTGTCGGCGGCGTAGAGGGCGCCGATCGCACCGGCGTCGGCGGCGTGGTCGGCGCGGGGGCCGGAGTTGCAGGCCCGCTCGGAGTCGCGGGTGCGCCAGGTGAGGACGGCGATCTTTCCGGCGAGCCGCTGCCGGTCGGCTTCGCTGTAGGCGGCGCAGCCGTCGGACTGGTCGGCGGGCAGGGCGAGTTGGCCGCTGACGTCGGCGCTGGACCAGCCCTGGTAGCGCTCGCTCCAGTGGGCCGGGACGACACCGGCCAGGTCGGCGGGGGCGAGCACGGTGAGGCCGTCGGTGTCGCTGTGCTGGTCGACGGAGGCGGCGACGGTGACGGCCCGGGCGGCGGTGCCGGGGCTGCCGCCGATGCCGTAGACGTCGCCGTCGTTGCCGGCGGCGGCGACCACGACGGTGCCGAGGGCGGCGAGCCGGTCGACGGCGAGGGCGTCGGTGTCGTCGGGGCTGCCGAAGCGGCTGCCGAGGGAGAGGTTGACGACGTCGAGGCGGTCCCCGAGGTCGCCGTCGCCGTTGGGGTCGGCGGCGAGGTCGAGGGCCTGGGCGAGCCGGTCGGTGGAGCCGTCGCAGCCGAAGACCCGGATCGCGTACAACTGGGCGCCGGGGGCGGCGCCGGGGCCGACCTTGAACCCGGCGGGGTCGAGTCCGGGCCGGTAGGGGCCGGTGTACGGGTGGCCGTCGGCGGTGACGCCGTAGCCGGCGGCGGTGCCGGCGACGTGGGTGCCGTGCCCGTTGCGGTCGCAGTCGATCGGATTGTCGCTGGGGTGCGGGACGGGCTGGTGGTGCGGGGAGGACGGGTCGGGGTCGTAGTCGTCGCCGACCAGGTCCTTGCCGCCGATCACCTTGGCGTTGGGGAACAGGTCGGGCGGGGCGGGCTTGCCGCGTTCGACGGAGCGGAAGGCGGCCTCGGTGCCGGGGCCACCGAAGTCGGCGTGGGTGTAGTCGATGCCGCTGTCGATGATCCCGATCCGCACCCCCTGGCCGGTGTTGCCGTCGCCGGTGGCACCGGCCCAGACCTGCGGGGCGCCGATCAGCGGGACGGAGTAGGCGTTGTCCCGCTGCTTGCGGACGATCGGGTGGACGGCCCGGACGCCGGGCAGCGCGCGCAGGGCGGGCAGCCGGTCGGCGGGCGCGTTGACGGCGAGGCCGGTGATCAGGGTGCGGGTGCGGTAGAGCTCGCCGGCGGTGGGCACCGCCCGGTGGACGGCCGCGGCGAGCCGGTCGAGGGCTTCGCCGGCCCTGGCCCGCTGGGCGGCGCCGGCGTCCGAGGCCTCCCGGCGGGCGGCCTCCGGGGAGCGCTGGGCCCGCCGGGCCCCGTCGGCGGCGCGCCGCCAGGCGGGCCCGGCCGGCTCGGTGCCGAGTTCGAGCAGGACGGAGGCCGTTCGGCCGGCCCTCGACGGCTCCGTCGGGGGCCCGCCGGAGGCCGGGGTGGCGGCGAGCGCCGCGCTCCCGGCCAGCAGGGCCAGGGTGAGTCCGATCCGGGTGATGGGTCGGCGGACGGATGGCAGACGCACTGGGCCCTCTTCCCCCGGCAGGGGGACTGATCCGCACACCGTGTCGCTGACGCCCGCCCGCGCGAACGTCGATCACCCTTCCGGGGGCCCCAAATTAGGATGATCGCGCCGACGAGCGCGAGCAACTTCCCTCGGACGGACGCCGGTTGCACTCGACCGGGTGACCTGACGGCAGCCCGAGCGGCCTATTCGGCGGATGAACGGCCGGGCCGGCGGCGGGCCGGCGAAGCCGCGGGGGCGCCGCCCGACAACACCTGACGGACAGACCGCCGACGACGCCCGCCAGCGGTTCCCGTCAGAGGTGCCCGGTCGAGCCGCCGTTGTCGCGGCGGTCCAGCGCCCGCTGCAGGGCGGCGGCGGCGAAGGGGTTCCGTTCGGCGGCCCGGCGACGGCGCGGGGCGCGGACGGGGGTGGCGGCGGGGGTGGGGGTGGCGTGGCGGTCGGCAGTGAGGGGCATACCGGGCTCCTTGGAAGCGGCGCCCCGAAAAGGGCGCGGGAGGGGGAGGGGTACGCGCGGGGGCAGGGATCGCCTGCCCGTGAAGGCGCACGCGGACACGGGCCGAACGCCCTGTCTACAGGGTCGGCACGCCGTATCGCCCTTCCACGGTACGACCGGGCCCGGGCCGTGTCTGCACGAATACTTGGATTTCCTAGTATCTGAGACGGGAGCCACCCGGGGGAACGCAGCGGGGGGGGGGGGGGGGGGGGGGGGGGGGGGGGGGGGGGGGGGGGGGGGGGGGGGGGGGGGGGGGGGGGGGGGGGGGGGGGGGGGGGGGGGGG
>NZ_JBWKEQ010000111.1:0-3794 GCF_056435365.1 Kitasatospora sp. NPDC043949
AATGCAGTTCCTCCTCGCAACCTGGGCCGGCGCCTGCCCCACCTGCCACCGCGACATACCCACATCCATACAAACCTGACCAAGCCCTACTAGTGCCGCATCAGGCAACGTTCGCCCTGGTGACGACCTCGCGTAGCCGTTCGTCGGCGGCGTGCTTGTTCCGCCAGATGATGTAGCGGCGGATCATGCTGCCCTGTTCCTTGTGGCTGGCGTGGTCGGTGCCGTCGAGGGCGAAGTAGCGCAGGGCGGTGAACTGGGCCTCGATCCGGTTGAGCCAGGAGCTGTTGGTCGGGGTGTAGGCGATCTCGACGTTGTTCGCAGCGGCCCAGGTGCCGACGCGCTGGCACCGCTTCGTCGTCAGGTGCGGCGAGTAGTTGTCGCAGACGATCGCAATGCGCACATCCGCGGGATGCAGCGAGCGCAGGTAGCGGCAGAACTCCAGGAACTTGTAGCGGTTCTTGGTCTTCTTGATGTGGCCGTAGAGCTGGTCCTTGGCGAGATCGTAGGCGGCGAACAGGTGCCGGACGCCGTGAGGTCTGGTGTAGGTGGCCCGCCGGCGGTGCCGGGGTTCGCGGTGGGGGTCCTTGCCCGTGCCGCCGCGTTCGGCCCACTGCCGACCGGGGTGTGGTTGGAGGTTGAGTGGGCCGAACTCGTCCAGACAGAAGACGACTTCGGGCTCGGCTTCCTCGGGTATGACTTCGCCGTCGGCGATCGCGTAGAGGTGTTCGACGCGGGCCTTCTTGGCCGCGTAGTCGGGGTCGCGGGAGGTCTTCCAGGTCTTCACGCGTTGAAAGGAGACGCCTTCCTCGCGGAGCAGGATGCGCAGGCCCTCGTGGCTGATGTCGTCGACCACCCCCTCGGCGACCAGGAAGTCGGCCAGCTTGGCCAGGCTCCAGGTCGAGAACGGCAGGCCGTGCTCGGCCGGCTTGGACTTGGCGATCTTCTTGATCTCGCGGCGCTCGGGCAGGGTGAACGTCCTTGGCCGGCCGCCCCGATACTTCGGGTAGAGCGAGTCGAAGCCGTCGGCGTTGAAGTTGTGGATCACGTCCCGGACCCGGTCCGCGCTGGTGAACGTGACCTCGGCGATCTTCGCCACGGGCATGCGCTGGGCGGACAGCAGCACCATCTGGGCCCGCCGCCAGGTCACCACCGACCCAGTGCCCCTGCGGACGATCCGCAGCAGACGTCTGCCGGGGCTTCACCCTGGTTGGTAGACACGGGTTTGTGTGGTTATGCGGCGAGCGCCAGGGTAGCTGACTGCTGCTGCTCGTAGGTGACGGGGCTGACCTGGCCGTTGGCCGAGTGCCTGCGCCAGGTGTTGTATCTGTTCAGCCAGCGGAAAACCGCCGCTCGGCAGGCCTGGGCTCCGGGCCAGCGGCGTGCGTCCTTGAGGAGCTCGCGTTTCAGTGAGGCGTGGAAGCTCTCGCAGGCGGCGTTGTCGGCACTCGTTCCGACAGCACCCATGGACTGCTTCACTCCCAACTCGGCACACAGGAAAGAGAATTGCCGACTTCCGTACTGCGCTCCGTGATTGGAGTGGAACACCGCTCCGCGTAGGGTGCCGCGAGTGGCGGCGGCCATCGTCAGAGCGTCGGCGACCAGGGACGTGCGCATGTGGTCGGCGATCGACCAGCCCGCGACGCGCCTGCTGAAGCAGTCCAGCACCGTTGCCAGATACAGGAACTCCCCGTCCCCGACCGGGAGATATGTGATGTCGCCCATGTACTTCAGGTTCGGCGCCGGCGCGCTGAAGTCGCGCCCGAACAGGTCCGGCACCGGGGTCGCCGACGGCTCGGGCACGGTGGTGCGGACCTTCCGGCGCAGACGGGTGCCCACGATCCCGAACTTGCGCATCACCCGCGCGACCCGCTTCTCGTTCACCGCCAGGCCCCCATCCCGCAGCTCGGCGGTGACGCGCGGGGCGCCGTAGGTCCCGTCGGACTCGGTGTGGACGCGCTGGATCCGCGCCGCCAGGACAGCGTCGGCCTCCTGCCGTTCTGCGCGGGTCGCGGCACTGGCGCGCCACTTGTAGTAACTGGAGCGCTGGCTGTCCAGCACCTGGCAGAGCCGCTTGACCTCGAAGGCCTCCCGGTGGTCCTCAACGAACTGGAAGCGGCTCATCACCAGCTTGTCTCCGAGGCGAAATACTTCGTGGCCTTCCGCAGGATGTCCCGCTCGACCGACAGCGTCTCGCGGTCCTTGCGCAGCCCCGTGTTCTCCACCCGCAAAGCCGCGTTCTCCGCCTCCAGACGGACGATCCGTTCCTCGGGCGTCTCCACCCCAGGAGCCCCGGACCCGGCCGCAGCCGGCAGGACACCGTCGGGCCCCGGCGCGGCCCCCGCGGCCCGCACCCACTGCCGCAGCGACTCCGCATGCATGCCCAGATCCCGCGCGACCTGCGCATACGTCAGCGACGGATCGGAGCAGTGCAGTGCAGTGCAGTGCCACAGCGTCAGCACGGAACTCCGCTGAGTAGTACTTGTGCACCATAGGTGCCATCTCTTCCTCTGAATCCATGAGATCCAGTGTCCGTGATGTCTACCAATCGGGGGGAATACCCCATGTCCGGGCCCGCTTGTCCTGGCGGATGCAGGACGCCATCGATCCGACCGCGCTGATCATCGACGACACGGGGTTCCTCAAGGACGGCGACGCGTCGGCGTGTGTGTCGCGGCAGTACACCGGAACCGCGGGCAAGGTCACCAACTGCCAGGTGGGCGTCTCGCTCCACCTGGCCCGTGACCACGCCTCGGCACCGGTCAACTGGCGGTTGTTCCTCCCCGCCGTCTGGGACCCCGAATCGACGAAGGCGGACCCGGACAAGGTCGCCCGCCGTGACCGGTGCGGCATCCCCGCCGGCCTGGGCCACGTGGAGAAGTGGCAGCTGGCCCTGGACATGATCGACGAGACCCGCTGTTGGGGTGTCCACGTCCCACTCGTCATCGCCGACGCCGGATACGGCGACGCCGCAGCCTTCCGCCTCGGCCTGCACTACGTGGTGGGGATCTCCACCACGCCGACTGCGCACCCCGCCGAAGCCCGGCCGTTCACGCCCGCCTACAGCGGCACCGGTCGGCCGCCGGTGGCGAAGTACCCGGACAAGGCCCGCAGCGTGAAGGACCTGGCCATCGCCGCCGGTTCGAAAGCGGCCAGGCCGGTGTCGTGGCGGGAGGGGTCGCGCCCCGGCAGGGCGAAGAGCGGCTTCAAACGGATGTACTCGCGCTTCGTGGCGCTGCGGATCCGCCCTGCCGGACGGCGAGATCCGCGACGCCACCGAGGGCGTGGAACTGGCCGAGTGCTGGCTGCTGGCCGAATGGCCCGCCAGGGAAGCCGAGCCGGTCCAGTTCTGGCTCTCGAACCTGCCCGCCGACACCCCGCTGACCACTCTGGTGCGAATGGCCAAGCTCCGCTGGCGAGTTGAGCACGACTACCGGGAGATGAAACAGGCCCTCGGCCTGGCCCACTTCGAGGGCCGCACGTTCACCGGCTGGCACCACCACGTCACGCTGGTCTCCCTCGCCCACGCGTTCTGCACCCTGCGCAGACTGGCCACCGCCCCCAAAGACGCGGGGCCGGCCTGAGTCTCTACCAAGTCGTCCGCGAGCTCCAGATCCTTCTGGCGACCTGGGCCGGCGCCTGCCCCACCTGCCACCGCGACATACCCACACGAAAACAGACCTGACCAAGCCCTACTAGCGGTGGTTTGTTGACATGGGGTCAGGTCGGCAGTATCGGTGAGGAGAGTCTTTCGGGGGTGCTGCCATGACCGCGCGCGTACCTTGTCCACCGGCTCC
>NZ_JBWKEQ010000112.1:0-3770 GCF_056435365.1 Kitasatospora sp. NPDC043949
GTCATCAAGCAGGCCATGGAGATCAACGACCGCCCGGTCGTCATCGACTTCATCGTCCACCAGGACGCCATGGTCTGGCCGATGGTCGCGGCCGGTACCAGCAACGACGAGATCCAGTTCGCCAAGGGCATCCGCCCCGACTTCGGCGACGACCTCGACTAACGCCCCCCTTCAACTCCAGAGCGCCTGAGGAACCCCATGTCCAAGCACACCCTCTCCGTCCTGGTCGAGAACAAGCCCGGCGTGCTCGCCCGCATCGCCGCCCTGTTCTCCCGTCGGGGCTTCAACATCGACTCCCTCGCCGTCGGTCCGACCGAGCATCCGGACGTGTCCCGGATGACCATCGTGGTCAACGTCGAGGACCTCCCGCTGGAACAGGTCACCAAGCAGCTCAACAAGCTCGTGAACGTGATAAAGATCGTCGAACTCGACCAATCCGCTGCGATCCAGCGGGAACTGGTCCTGGTGAAGGTCCGCGCCGACAACGAGACCCGGTCGCAGATCGTCGAGATCGTCCAGCTGTTCCGTGCCAAGACCGTCGACGTGTCCCCGGACGCGGTGACCATCGAGGCCACCGGAAGCTCGGACAAGCTGGAGGCCATGCTCCGGATGCTGGAGCCTTACGGCATCAAGGAGTTGGTCCAGTCCGGCCTGGTCGCCATCGGGCGCGGCGCCCGTTCGATCACGGACCGCTCGTTGCGCGCCCTCGACCGCAGCGCCTGAGCACCCTTTGAGACGCCGACCGTCTCACACCCTGAAGCACCGCCCCACACCCCCGCCGGTACGCCTACCGTAGAGAGCGCGTACCCGGCAACCATCACGCAAGGAGATGTGCCCCCGTGGCCGAGCTGTTCTACGAAGACGACGCCGACCTGTCCATCATCCAGGGCCGCAAGGTCGCGGTCATCGGCTACGGCAGCCAGGGCCACGCCCACGCGCTGTCCCTGCGCGACTCCGGCGCCGACGTCCGGGTCGGCCTGAAGCCGGAGTCCAAGTCCCGTGCCAAGGCGGAGGAGGCCGGCCTGCGCGTCGTCACCCCGGCCGAGGCCGCGGCCGAGGCCGACGTCATCATGATCCTGGTGCCGGACCCGATCCAGGCCGACGTCTACGAGGCCGACATCGCCCCGCACCTGAAGGCCGGCGACGCCCTGTTCTTCGGCCACGGCCTGAACATCCGCTTCGGCTTCATCAAGCCCCCGGCGGACGTCGACGTCTGCATGGTCGCCCCGAAGGGCCCGGGCCACCTGGTCCGCCGCCAGTACGAGGAGGGCCGCGGCGTCCCCGCGATCGTCGCCGTCGAGCAGGACGCCTCCGGCAAGGCCTTCGACCTGGCGCTGTCCTACGCCAAGGGCCTGGGCGCCACCAAGGCCGGCGTCATCAAGACCACCTTCACCGAGGAGACCGAGACCGACCTGTTCGGTGAGCAGGCCGTCCTCTGCGGTGGCACCGCCGCCCTGGTGAAGGCCGGTTTCGAGACCCTGGTCGAGGCCGGCTACCAGCCGGAGATCGCCTACTTCGAGTGCCTGCACGAGCTGAAGCTCATCGTCGACCTGATGTACGAGGGCGGCCTGGAGAAGATGCGCTGGTCGGTCTCCGAGACCGCCGAGTGGGGCGACTACGTCACCGGCCCGCGGATCATCACCGACGCCACCAAGGCCGAGATGAGGAAGGTCCTCGCCGAGATCCAGGACGGCACCTTCGCCAACACCTGGATCGCCGAGTACAAGGCCGGTCTGCCCAAGTACAACGAGTACAAGAAGGCCGACGAGGACCACCTGCTGGAGACCACCGGCAAGAAGCTGCGCTCGCTGATGAGCTGGGTCGACGACAAGGCCTGAACCGGCCTCGGGCTCTGCCCGATTTTGTAACTTCCTTGTACAAGTAGGCTGCTCTCGTCCGGGTGATTTCGCCGGACGGGAGCAGCCTGGTACCCAGCCCGTCGATACACTCCGAGTGCGCGTCAGGCCCACAGCGTCGTGCGTCTACCTACGCGGCATGCCACCTTCCCCCCGCCGTCCACGCCACCCACGTGCCGGGGAGAACCGCAGAGTTAAGGACACACTGTCGTGAGCACTGTGACATCCAAAACCGCCGTCGTCCTGATCGCCGAAGAGCTGTCGCCCGCCACCGTCGACGCCCTCGGCCCCGACTTCGAGATCCGCCACTGCAACGGCGCCGACCGCACCGAGCTGCTCGGCGCGATCGCCGACGTCGACGCGATCCTGATCCGCTCCGCCACCAAGGTCGACGCGGAGGCGCTGGCCGTCGCCCGCAAGCTCAAGGTGGTCGCCCGGGCCGGGGTCGGCCTGGACAACGTGGACGTCGCCGCCGCCACCAAGGCCGGCGTGATGGTCGTGAACGCGCCGACCTCCAACATCGTCACCGCCGCCGAACTCGCCTGCGGCCTGCTGATCTCCGTCGCCCGCAACATCGCGCCGGCCAACGCCGCGCTCAAGCAGGGCGAGTGGAAGCGCAACAAGTACACCGGCGTCGAGCTGAGCGAGAAGACCCTCGGCGTCGTCGGCCTCGGCCGGATCGGCGTCCTGGTCGCCCAGCGGATGTCCGCGTTCGGCATGAAGATCGTCGCGTACGACCCCTACATCCAGGCCGCCCGCGCCGCCCAGATGGGCGTCAAGCTGGTCACCCTGGAGGAGCTGCTGGAGGTCTCGGACTTCATCACCGTCCACCTCCCCAAGACCCCCGAGACCATCGGCCTGATCGGCGACGAGGCGCTGCACAAGGTCAAGCCGACCGTGCGCATCGTCAACGCCGCCCGCGGCGGCATCGTGGACGAGGAGGCGCTCGCCAACGCCCTGCGCGACGGCCGGGTGGCCGGCGCCGGCCTGGACGTGTACGCCAAGGAGCCGTGCACCGACTCCCCGCTGTTCGGCTTCGACAACGTGGTCGCCACCCCGCACCTGGGCGCCTCCACCGACGAGGCGCAGGAGAAGGCCGGCATCGCCGTCGCCAAGTCGGTGCGCCTGGCGCTGGCCGGCGAACTGGTGCCGGACGCCGTCAACGTCCAGGGCGGCGTGATCGCCGAGGACGTGCGCCCGGGCCTGCCGCTGGCCGAGAAGCTCGGCCGGATCTTCACCGCGCTGGCCGGCGAGGTCGCCGTCCGGCTCGACGTCGAGGTCCGCGGCGAGATCACCCAGCACGACGTGAAGGTGCTCGAACTGTCCGCGCTGAAGGGCGTGTTCGAGGACGTGGTGGCGGAGACGGTGTCCTACGTCAACGCCCCGCTGTTCGCCCAGGAGCGCGGCGTCGAGGTCCGCCTGACCACCTCCAGTGAGAGTGCCGAGCACCGCAACGTGATCACCGTCCGCGGCACGCTCGCGAACGGCGAGGAGATCGCCATCTCCGGCACCCTGGCCGGCCCGAAGCAGACCCAGAAGATCGTCGGCGTGGACGCCTTCGACGTGGACGTCGCGCTCACCGACCACATGGCCTTCTTCAAGTACGAGGACCGCCCCGGCGTGGTCGGCGTGCTCGGCCGCCACCTCGGCGACGCCGGCATCAACATCGCCGGCATGCAGGTCGCCCGCGACGGCGGCGGCGCGCTCGCCTCCATCACCGTGGACAGCCAGATCCCGCAGGACGTGCTGTCGGCGATCGCCGCCGAGATCGGCGCCCGCTTCGCCCGCTCGGTCGACCTGGGCGCCTGAGCCCGACGCCCCCCGGGGGGGGGGGGGGGGGGGGGGGGGGGGGGGGGGGGGGGGGGGGGGGGGGGGGGGGGGGGGGGGGGGGGGGGGGGGGGGGGGGGGGGGGGG
>NZ_JBWKEQ010000113.1:0-3606 GCF_056435365.1 Kitasatospora sp. NPDC043949
GGCCCAGAGGTGGTTCATCATGCCGGAGCGCTGGACCATCGCGCCCTTGGGCTTGCCGGTGGAGCCGGAGGTGAACATCACGTACGCCAGGTCCAGCCCGGTGCCCACGCAGTCGGGCAGGGCCCGCGTGCCGGCGGCCTGCTCCAGGCCGATGACGGTGACCGGCTCGCCCTGGACGGCGGCGGCGAACTCGGCGGCCTGTGCCTCGTACCCGGCGCCGGCCAGCAGGTGGCGGGCGCCGCCGTCCTCCAGCAGCCCGGTGTTGCGGGCGGCGGGGGCGGCCGGGTCGAGCGGCAGGTAGGCACCGCCTGCGCCGATCACGCCCAGCACGCCGGTGATGAACGGGACGCCGGGCTCGGCGAGCATCGCGACCACCGAGCCGGTGGTGACCCCGGCCTCCGCGAGGCCCGCGGACAGGCCGCCGGCCGCCTCGACCAGTTCCTGGTAGGTCAGCGAGCCGGCGCCGTCGGTGACGGCGGTCGCCTCGGGGGTGCGGGCGGCGACGGCGCGCACCCGCTCGACGACGCCGAGGCTCTCCTCGGGGATCGACGGGTCCCATGTGCCGAGCAGTCCGCCCAGCTCGCCGGGGGTGCCGGTGCCGGTGAGGTCCGCCGGGCCGGTCACGTCGACCTGGGCGAGCGGCAGTCCGGGCCGCTCGGCGACGGTCCGCAGCAGGTGCTGGAAGATCGCCGAGACCCGCTCGACCTCGGCCCGGCCGAACAGGCCGGGGTTGTAGTCCAGCCGCAGGTGCAGGCTGTCGCCGGGGTGGACCACCAGGCTCAGCGGGTGGTGCCGGGCGTCGAGGGCCTCGGTGCGGACGATGCGCGGGCCGTCGGCGACGCCGGTGTCGAGGCCGTTCTCGTCCAGCGGGAAGTTCTCGAACAGCACCACGGTGTCGAAGACCTCGCCGGACAGGCCGGCGGCCTGGTGGATCGCGGCGAGCCCGAGGTGCTCGTGCGGGAGCAGCGCGGTCTGCTGGTCCTGGAGGGCGTGCAGCAGTTCGGCGAGGGTGGCATCGGGGTGCAGTCGGGCCCGGACCGGCACGGTGGTGAGGAACATGCCGATCATCGACTCGACGTCCGGGACCTCGGCCGGGCGGCCGGAGGTGACGGCGCCGAACACCACGTCCTGGCGGCCGGTGAGCCGCCCGAGCAGCAGCGCCCAGCAGCCCTGCACCACGGTGTTGACGGTCAGGCCCTGGGTGCGGGCCCAGCCGGCGAGCGCGGCGGTCAGCTCGCGCGGCACCTCGGCGAGCACCGCGTCGGGCAGCACCGGGAGGCGGCTCGGGTCGGCGGGGACGAGCAGGGTGGGCTCGTCGACGTCGGCCAGGACCTCGTGCCAGGCGGCCCGGGCCGCCGTGCGGTCCTGCGCGGTCAGCCAGGCCAGGTACGAGCGGTACGGGGCCGGGTCGGGCAGCAGCGCGACGTCCGCGCCGGGCGCGCAGAGCGCGAACAGCTCGCGGACGAGCAGCGGCATCGACCAGCCGTCGACCAGGATGTGGTGGCTGGTCCAGATGAACCGGTGCCGGCCCTCGCCGTGGGTGACGAGCGCGAAGCGCAGCAGCGGCGGCGCGGCGAGGTCGAAGCGGCGGGTGCGCTCGGCCTCGGTGATGCGGCTCAGCTCGGCGGCCCGGGCGGGCTCCGGCAGGTCGGTCAGGTCGGCTTCCAGCCAGGGCAGTTCGGCGTGCTGGGCGATGACCTGGACGGGCTCTCCGGTGGCCCGGGCGCGGAAGGCGGCGCGCAGGTTCGGGTGCCGGTCGAGCAGGGCCTGCCCGGCGGCGCGCAGGGCGTCGGCGTCGAGGTCGCCCTCGATGTCGGCGACGATCTGCAGGGTGTAGACGTCGACCGCGTCCGCGCCGCCCCCGGCGGCGGTGTCGTAGTCGGCGTGGAAGAGCATGCCCTGCTGGAGCGGGGTGAGCGGCAGGACGTCGGCGAGGGCGGTGCCGGCCTCGGCGAGTTCGGCCTCGTACTCCTCGATCTCGTCCTGGGCCAGGGCGACCAGCGGCAGGTCGGAGGGGGTGCGGCCGCCCGCACCGGGGGCGGTGGCGTGCCGGGCGAGCAGTTCGAGGGCGCGGAACCAGGTGGCCGCGACGTCCTGGGCGTCCTCCTCGGCGACGGTCCGGCCGGCCCAGGACCAGTTGGCGATCAGGTGCGGGCCGTCGTGCCGGTCCTCGGTGGCCGGGGTGACGTCGAGCAGGTGCGGCAGCGGCATGGCGGGGTGGGCGCCGGTGCCGACCACACCGTCGCCGCCGGCCGGCTCCCAGAGGCGGGCCTCGCGGGCGTCGAAGCGGCCCATGTAGTTGAAGCCGATCTGCGGCTTGTGGTGGCCGGCCAGGGCGCGGGCGGCGTGCGGGTTGAGGTAGCGCAGCAGGCCGTAGCCGACGCCGCGGTCGGGCAGCGCGCGCAGCTGCTCCTTGATCCGCTTGAGGGCGGCGGCGAGGGCGGGGCCGCCGGCCCAGAGCTCGTCCCAGTCGAGCGTGCCGGGGTCGAGGCGCATCGGGAAGGCGCTGGTGAACCAGCCGACGGTGCGGGACAGGTCGAGGTCGTCGCCGAGCTGCTCGCGGCCGTGGCCCTCCAGCTCGATCAGGGTCTGGGCGTAGTCGGCGCGGCCGTGCCGGCGGCGCCAGTCGGCGACGGCGAGGGCGAGGCCGGTCAGCAGGACGTCGTTGACCTCGGCGTGGAAGGCCGCCGGGACGTCGGTGAGCAGCGGGCCGGTGACCTCGGGGCCGAGCTCCAGTCGCAGGGTGCGCTGGGTGCCGTAGACGTCCGTCTCGGGGTCGAGCCGGTGGGTGCCGACCAGCGGGTCGGGGCCGGTCAGGATCGACTGCCAGAGGGCGAGTTCGGGGCCGCGGACCTGGGTTCGGGCCTGCGCGGCGAGCAGCTGGGACCAGGCGCGGTAGGAGGTGCCGACCGGGTCGAGGGCGGGGGTGCGGCCGGCCGCCAGCGCCTCGCAGGCGGCGGCGAGGTCGGGCAGCAGGATCCGCCAGGACACGCCGTCGATGACCAGGTGGTGGGCGGAGAGCACCAGCAGGGCGGTGTCGGCGCCGGGGGCCGCGCCGATCAGCACGGCCTGGATCATCACGGCGGCGGCGGGGTCGAGCCGGGCACGGGCGGCGGCGGCCTGCCGCTCGGCGAAGCCGAGGGCGTCCTGGTCGTCGGCGCCGCTGCCGGCGCCGTTCTCGGCGGTGGCGACCAGGCGGACGCCGGCGAGCGCGCCGGGGGCCAGTGCCTCCAGGTGCCACAGGCCGGGGGCGGGTTCGGTGGCCCGGGTGCGCAGCGCGTCGTGGTGGTCGACCAGGGTGTGCAGGGCCGCGTCGAGCAGTTCGGCGTCCAGGGCGGCGGGGACCCGGACGACCACGTGCTGGCTGTACTTGACGACCGGGCCGGTGAGGCTGGTGGTGTCGTCGTGCAACTGGCCCATGATCGGGGTGAGTTCGTACGGGCCGGTGCCGCCGGCGTCCTCGGCGGGCGCGGTCGCCGCCGTGGGGTCGGCGCCGCCCGCGACCCGGGCGAGGGCGGCGGCGGTCTTGTGGGTGAAGATGTCGCGGGTGGTGAGGGTGAGTCCGGCCTTGTGGGCGCGGCTGACGACCTGGATGGAGCGGATGCT
>NZ_JBWKEQ010000114.1:0-3169 GCF_056435365.1 Kitasatospora sp. NPDC043949
CCAGGGCACCCCCATCGAAGCCGCCTGCCGCATCATCATCCTCGAAGACCAACTCGAAGAAGCCCTGCGCCTCAACGAACAACTCCGCCGCACCCCGCGCGGCCAGGAACCCGCAACCGACACCTGACCGGCCTCCGGCAACCCGGCCCACAGCTCCGCCCAACCGTACGGCCCACGCACAGGGCCGTACGGGGGCGGACGACCTCACCCTGCACGCTCTGGTCGCCCCGGAGATGGGCGACACCACTACGGCGCGCCTCACGCGAGAGCGGCGAACGAGACCGCGCCGGCCTTCATCCAGGGCCCGCACCGACGCGTGGTGCGTTAACGCCAGCCCTTTGAGGTGAGCGCGGCGAGGACGGCGGCCTGGGCGGCGGCCAACTGCTGCCACGCGGTGTCGAGTTCGCCAGTAACGTCCGCATCGTCCGGCTCGTCCGTGGTGGTGTCGGTGGGGCGCTTCATCGGCTGCGGCGCGCAGGTACGAGGGTGCCGGTGTCCAGGTGGGGGGGTGGTGTCGTCGCTGGGCGCGGCCTCGTCCGGTCCCAGGGTGGTCTGGAGCTGGGCGAGTTGACGTTCGACGCCGGTCAAGCTGGCCGCGCGATCCACGGTGACGACGCCGTCCACGACGCGGCGCAGCGGGTCGGCGAGCAGCCCAGCGCTGCGTTCGGCCAGGACTTCGGTCGCGACGGCGCGGGCAGCGCCGAGACGGTTGTACCGGTTGGTGAGGTCGTCGGCGGGGGTGGCGGTGCCGAGTGGTGCCGAGTTGGGATTGTAGCCAGGCGAGGACGGGCGGTTCCATGCGCTTCCGCTCGTACTTCAGCCTCGCGGCCTCAGCCTCCGCCGCACGGGACCGCATCCTGCCGACAGGCTCACCAGCCTTGCGCCCGGCGCGGCGGACCGCTGCCTCGTACGCCGGGCCGAGATCCGCTCGATCGGCGCCCCGGGGCCTACCCGAGGCCGCGAGAGGCACCACTGGGGTGGCAGGCATCTCGGGCCCGCCACCCCTGAAGCCGTACTGCTACGAACGCTGTCAGCCGACTCGCCATTTCTGGCCGGCGTTGTTGGAGTTGCAGGCCCACACGCCCAGCCCGTCGCCCTCCCGGTCAGCGGTGAGGCAGCCGCCTGCCGCGTTCACGAGCTGGTTCCAGCCGTCGCCCACACCCTGGAACGACCAGAGCTGGTTGTTGTTGCCGTCCTGGGCGTGGGCGAGATGGGTCCGGTGCGTATCCGGGTTGTGGTCGATGACCATGCCGCCACCGTAGGCCGTCTCGATCTGCCACATCCCGTTGCCCTTGTCCCAGAAGACCCATTCGTTGTTGGGATTCTCCGCTTCGCCCCGGGCGGCCTGGACCTCGGGACCCGGGGCGGTGCTGCCGCCTTCGAGATCGGCTTCGAATCCGTTGTTCGCCGACATGAGTTCCTCATGGACGCCGCTGGACGGCAACTCGCTGCCGGAATCCCGGACCGAGGGCGAGAATTGGACTGCGGCCTCCCCGCCGGACGTCTGGTACTCAATGGGTGCCTCGAGCAGGCCCGACGCGTCCGCGATGTCGACGAACTTCAGGACGCTCCCGCAGAACCGGCCGCCCCCTTCGGGGCAGGAGACCGGCTGGTCACCTGCCGAAATGATCCCGACCGCCGTGACGCCCTCAGGCGCGGGGACGAACACCGGCCCGCCGCTGTCTCCCCTTCCGGCCGCCGGGCCGTTCGACTGCTGCTTCGCGCTCCACGCAGGCCCGAACAGCTTGCTGTTGCCATTGCCGTCCTGGGCCTCGTACTGGAGAACCTTGCGCTTGACCTGGATCCCCCCAGCTCGCCGGAACTGGCCCCGGAGGTGATCACGATGTTGCCCACCACCGGACTGTCGGCGCCGACCACCGCGGACTTCGTCTGTCCTTGGGAGCCGCTACTGTTTGTACTGGCGCCCCGCCACACAGTCGGCTTGAAGAAGTCGGTGTTGCCGGCCTTCACGAGCGCCACGTCCACCGTGGTGTTCCGGTGGCTGACCTCAGCCGAGTCCAGGTTCGCGAACCACCCGCCCCAACCGTCGTATACGTCTTTCCTGTTCTCATCGGGGAAGCAGTGGCGCGCTGTGAACGCCCTCCCGTTGGTAGCCGTACGCTGGTCGTCCACGTGGCGCCGACGGGGCGGACCCCACCATCCGGTGCGGGAGCACGAACAGCGGGCCGTCCCGTCGCTGTCTGTCGTCAAGTCACCCGTTCATCAGCCTGGTACGGCGATCGAACGGACGGAGCCTGCGGGCCTGGCTGATGCGGCACCGTCGTGGAAGGTGCCAGCCGTGCTTCACGTGGTGCGGATCGCTGCGCCGGAAGCCCTGGTCGGCACCCGGTCGTACGCGGCGGTCGGACAGTTGTGCCGCGTTCGCACCCCAGGTCGGCGAGCCGCTCGGACTCCCTACCGGCCGTCGCACACCCCGCCTGACGCCGGCTCGACGCGCTCGGTGGCCGGCCTCGGCTGACGCCGGTCCACGTGGGCGTTGATCGTTTGTTTACCGCCTTCGCGCATGATCCTTCCTGCACAGGGCGCCCCACGCGTTCACGGGCGCGAACAGACGAGAGAGGCACACGGGGAAATGAAGACAACGAAGACGCTGCGGCACATGGCCCTCGGGATGGCGGCCGGCATGCTGGCACTGGTCGGGACGGTGGCGTCGGCAGGGACCGCGCAAGCCTACGACCTGCCGACCGCGGACATGGACGAGCCCGGCATCCTCTACCGCGGCGGCCACATCGAAGCGGGAGACACCCAGCTGATCCTGCAGAACGACGGCAACCTCGTCCTCTACCGGGCCTACCAGGAGGCAAGTCTCGTCCACCCCGTGTGGCAGGCCAACACCTGGGGCTGCGGCTACAAGGCGATCATGCAAGGCGACGGGAACTTCGTCGTCTACGACGCCAACAGCCGCCTCTGCTGGTCCGCCAACACCTTCAAGTCCAGCTCCTTGCAGAAGGCCAGCCTTCAGGTCTCCGCCCTCGGCGGCCTCAAGGTCGTCTTCGTCAACCCCAGCGGCGGCCGGAGCATCAGCTGGGCGACGATCCGCAGCTCGGACCTGTACTAGTAGGGCTTGGTCAGGTTTGTATGGATGTGGGTATGTCGCGGTGGCAGGTGGGGCAGGCGCCGGCCCAGGTTGCGAGGAGGAACTGCATTT
>NZ_JBWKEQ010000115.1:0-2582 GCF_056435365.1 Kitasatospora sp. NPDC043949
AGCGGATTCACCACCACCGACTCCTCCGACACCCCCGAAGGCGCCGGCCGAAGCCTCTTCTCCGCCGAATCCTCCGGCTCCGAGTCACTGTTGTGGTCGAGTTGCCGCTTCTGCCCACCCTCGTCCACCGGAACGGTGACGGGGGCCGGCTCGGAAACCAGCAAGGAGTAGTGGCTCTCGGAGAGGAACAGGCGGACCTCTCCATTGGTCGCGGGGGCACCGGCTATCGGCACCACGGGGTGCCAGTTGACCCCGTCGAAGATGTTCAACCGCACCCCCAATACCGAGGCGACGATCGACGGGATCAGGTCCCCGTTGGACCCCGCCCACCACCCCTGGGACTGGGCCATCCAGCGAAGGTCCCCGAAGGTCGACCCGTGCTCGGTCGCGAATGCGGTGACCAGCTCCCGGTTCTGGTTGATCCATTCGGTGACGTGGGCGCGCATCTGCAACGCGTCAGCGAACCAGTACAGCTGCTGGTTGACGGAGTTGTAGAGACAGTCCCCGTCACGGGGCACGTCTTGGATCCGGTAGCCCTCGGCGGCCACGAGCGCATTGTTATGGGACGCGCGGTGGTACGACCAAAGTCCGGGCAGCTTGGGCAACCCGTTGGTGACCATCCATTGGTACATCTGCTCGGGGGAGGCGTTGGCGAACTCCGGCTTGTCCTTGAAGAAGTAGTCGAGCTCGCCGATGTAGCCCTCCACCCACGGTTCGCTGCCCGAAGACCTCAGGAACTCCTGGCGCAGCTTCTCGTACCGGTTCCGCAGGTGCTGGACGCGGTTGGCGGCGAACTGCCCGGCGTCGAGCGGCCGGTCACCCGGAAGCCCCAGCTCCGCGCGGATCTTGCGCAGCGCCTCGTAGTCGAAGCCGCGTTCCCCGGCGTAGACCTCCACGGGCTTGCGCCACAGGGCGGTCTCGCCCCGCGGCTGGTGACCGCGGTCGACCGTGCCCGACGGCTGAATCTCGTTCTTTCCCGCCGGCGCGTTGCCCATGCCCCGCTCACCCGCCGGCAGGAAGGAGCCGTGTTTCGCGTCGAACTGGGTGGTGTACTTGCCGGACGCGGTGGGCGGGAAGTCGATCGTCACGCGCTCGTAGCCTGGCGCCTTGCCTCCGAGTGCGGCCCTGCCGGTGCTGTAGTCCAGGTGCCACCGCTCCATCCGCGCCCGTCCGCTGGAGCCCACCTCCTCCAGGTACGTGACGTCGTGGCCGAGCAGCGCGGCGGCTTCCAGGTTGCCGGAGCGGGCCCCGAGGTGGTTCATGTCGTACCGGCGGTTCAGGAAGTCGTACAGCCTCAGCTGCCCGGTCCTGAGGTTCTCCGTCCAGACGGAGGGGTCCGATCCGCCGTCCCTCCAGAAGCCGGTGATGTGGTGGATGGTGTCGATCCCGAGCTCCTCGCGCATCTCCGCGACCAGTTCGTCCCACTTGGTGTTCCGGGAGGGGTGGGGGTCACCGGTGATGATCACCATGCCGTGTTCGCGGGCGAACTCTCGCAGGATCTGCCGCGCCCCCTGGAAACTCGTGTCGTGCTCCATCCGGCTGCTCAAGTCGTCCCACCGGGTTGCCTTGCCGGTGAAACGGGACCACAGCACCAGAACCTTCGAGCCCTCGGCGGGCAGCGTGATCCCACGACTCGTCAGCCAGTCGGCGATCTGCTGGTCGCGCGCGGAGGTCATCCTCCAGGCTTCGCGGACCCTCTCCCGCAGTTCGTCCGAGAAATCCTTGGAGACCTTCAAGGAGGCGAACGTGACGTCCCTGACCATCGCCTCGTAGTCCGTCTTCGAGACGGCGCCCCAGCCTTCCGCCATCTGCCCGGCCCTGCCGTCCAGCACCTCGAAGAGTCTGCCCTTGTTCATGCTCGGCACGTCCACCATGTGGATGCGGTCCGCGGGGATCCCGATGGAGCGGTAGAAGGCCTCGATCTCCCGGGACTTGTCCTTGGGGTCGACGGCGCGACCGTCCGCCGTCTGCGGCCCGCGCGCGATCATGACGTGCAGGTTCGCGTCGTTGAGCAGAGCGACCGAGATGCCGAACTGGTCACCGGACGCGTAGCCGGGCTGCTTGATGACCCGCCGACTGCCCGGCGGCAGGTGGTCGTCACCGAGCACCCTCGGTGCGACGTCGAGCGGGCCGCCCTCGTGCGAGCCGGTCCCGTGCGGGGCCGAGACCGGGTCCACCCAGACGTGCTCACGGTCATGCGGCGACGCCAACTCCCGCGCCTCATCCCAGGTCCGACCGTGCGACCCTCCGCCGGTCGGCACATCGAGGTGCCCCACGACCGACGAGATCAGCTGAAGATGCCGCTCCCGCAGACCACCCTGCCGCAAACCATCCGCCGCCGGAGCCCGATGGTCACCCAGCAGGCTGCCCTCGACCGCCGGACGGTGCGGAAGATCCACCGTCCGGTACTCGTCCCGCAGGCCGATCTGGTGGCCCAACTCGTGCGCGTAGTCGATCGGATCCGCGTCCAGCCACCAGGACTTCTGGTCCATCTCCCGGCCCCGCGAGACCAGGTCCACCGTCAGATGCGCCTGCTCACCCAGCCTGGCAGGCAACACCGTCACATGCATCCGGTCGCCATT
>NZ_JBWKEQ010000116.1:0-1850 GCF_056435365.1 Kitasatospora sp. NPDC043949
TCCTCCTCGCAACCTGGGCCGGCGCCTGCCCCACCTGCCACCGCGACATACCCACATCCATACAAACCTGACCAAGCCCTACTAGTGCCGCATCAAGCAACGTTCGCCCTGTCGACCACCTCGCGTAGCCGTTGGTCAGCGGCGTGCTTGTTTCGCCAGATGATGTAGCGGCGGATCATGCTGCCCTGGGCCTTGTGGGTGGGGTGGTCGGTGCCGTCGAGGGCGAAGTAGCGCAGGGCGGTGAACTGGGCCTCGATCCGGTTCAGCCAGGAGCTGTTGGTGGGCGTGTAGGCAAACTCGACGTTGTTGGCCGCCGCCCAGTCGCCGACCCGGGCGTCCTTCTTCGTGGTCAAGTGCGGGGAGAAGTTGTCGAGGACGATCGCGATGCGCTTCTCGACGGGGTGGAGGCTGCGCAGGTAGCGGCAGAACTCCAGGAACCTCGCGCGGTGCTTCCTCGGCTTGATGTGGCCGTAGAGCTGCTCTTTGCCCAGGTCGTAGGCGGCGAACAGGTGCCGGACCCCGTGCGGGCGGGTGTAGGTCGCGCGGCGGCGCGCCCGCGGCTCGCGGTCGGGGTCCTTGTGTTTCCCGCCGCGTTCGGCCCACTGACGTCCGGGGTGGGGCTGGAGGTTGAGCGGGCCGAACTCGTCCAGGCATAAGACGATTTCGGGTTCGCCTTCGTCAGGTATGACCTCGCCGTCGGCGATGGCGTAGAGGTGTTCGACGCGGGCCTTCTTCGCGGCGTACTCGGGGTCGCGGGAGGTCTTCCAAGTCTTCACGCGTTGAAACGAGACGCCCTCCTCGCGGAGCAGCACCCGAAGGCCCTCGTGGCTGATGTCGTCGACCACCCCCTCGGCGACCAGGAAGTCAGCCAGCTTGACCAGACTCCAGGTCGAGAACGGCAGGCCATGCTCGGTCGGCTTGGACTTGGCGACCTTCTTGATCTCACGGCGTTCGGGCAGGGTGAACGTCCTGGGCCGACCTCCCCGGTATTTCGGGTAGAGCGAGGAGAAGCCGTCGGCGTTGAAATTGTGGAT
This sequence comes from Kitasatospora sp. NPDC043949, assembly GCF_056435365.1. Taxonomy (NCBI): domain Bacteria; kingdom Bacillati; phylum Actinomycetota; class Actinomycetes; order Kitasatosporales; family Streptomycetaceae; genus Kitasatospora; species Kitasatospora sp. NPDC043949. Next base: position 1,035 of record NZ_JBWKEQ010000116.1, read on the forward strand.
CACGTCGCGGACGCGGTCCGGGCTGGTGAATGTCACCGCCGCGATCTTCGCCACCTGCATGCCCTGCGCGGACAGCAGCACCATCTGGGCCCGCCGCCAGGTCACCACCGATCCCGTACCTCTGCGGATGATCCGCAGCAGGCGCTGTCCCTCGTCGTGATCGATCTCGCGGACGTTCACTCGTTCTGCCACCCGCATAGCTTGGCGGCAGCCACCGCTGCGATGAAGGACCAGCGCGGCGCGAAGGAGCTTGTTCCCGTCGCCTCGCTGTTCAGGGCTGGCTTTCAGGGGCGGCCAGAGTCTTGCCCGCGGCACCGGACCGAGCGACCCCGTCCACCGCGACGCAGATGCCGAAGACGCGGTCGTGACCGGTCCAGCCGTTGACCCGGCCCCGGTTGTTGCTGATCTGCACCCGTCTCCTGGTCGGGTCCAGAGACGACACCAGGTGCAGGTACACGGTTCCGGCGACGCGGGCGAGGACGATGTCGCCGAGCTCCAGCTTCGACGGGTCTACCGGGGCGACGACCACCAGCTGCCGACTGCGTATCAGCGGGACCATCGAAGACCCGCTCGGCCGGAACTCAACCGTGGCTCCGCCAGCGACCCTGGCCGCCACCCCATCCAACGCACCCATCCGGCGATCGTCGCAGAAACGGCTCGGCCGGCCCACAGATTATTCCGTTCCCCCTGCCACCGACGAGGCGAACGTTGCTTGATGCGGCACTAGTAGGGCTTGGTCAGGTTTGTGCGGTAGTGGCGTGTCTGTTGGTGGGTTGTGTCGTTGGTGGTGTGTGACACCTGAGGAGATGGCCGGGG
>NZ_JBWKEQ010000117.1:0-1799 GCF_056435365.1 Kitasatospora sp. NPDC043949
GAAATGCAGTTCCTCCTCGCAACCTGGGCCGGCGCCTGCCCCACCTGCCACCGCGACATACCCACATCCATACAAACCTGACCAAGCCCTACTAGCCGGGGCTGCAGCGGAAGCCGTAGGCGAAGCCGACGGGGCAGCCGTCGGAGGAGGCCGTGATCAGGGTGAAGCCGTCGTGGCGGGTGTGCGCGGTGATCTGGCGGCGCAGGGTCTCGGGGGTGAATCCGGCCTGGGCGACGTCGTCGTCACCGGTGTGGGCGTCGGCCCAGATGTCGGCGAGGGAGTCGAGCATGGCGCCGGTGTCGTCGGCGCCGTGGTGCTGCAGGGACACCTGCGGCATTGTGGGGGAGTCCATGGTGTCTTTCCGGGTGGGAATGGTGATCCGGCGTGTCGGGGTGTCCGGCCGTACGGGGCACTGTTCGGCGGGCGTGTTGTCACCTCCCGGCGGGATGGAGGCGGAGGTGGATCGCGAGAACGCCGAGCGCCTCCTTCTGCGGCGGGTAGATCTCGCGGCAGGCCGTGAGGAGTTCGGCACGGTTCATGCCCTCGCTGCCGATCGCCTCGTTGTCCTCGGCGTCGAGCATCGCCTCGAAGGACTCGTATTCGGCGACCTTGACGACCTGGGTTCGGCAGCGGGTCTCGCCGGACTCGAAGACCAAGGCCTGTCCGGGGTGGATTCTGCGCATGCTCGGGTAGCCGACGCGGACCTCGATCGTCTTGGTGCCGCGGGCGATCAGGTCGAGGTAGGGCCGGCGGATCTGGATGACGCGGTCCTGTTCGGGCATGGACTTCCCTTCTAGGCCGGGGTGGACAGGGCGGTCAGGCGCTCGTGCAGGTCGCCGGCGGCGCCGTGACCGGGGTAGCGGCGGGTGAGGCAGGCGGTGAGGTCGGCGGCTCGGTTGCGCACGGAGTCGACGACGCGGTCGGAGCCGAGGGCTTCGGTGCCCAGAGCGACGGCGTCGTCGGGCGCGCCGAGTTGGGCGTGGGCGAGGGCCAGGTCGATGCGGGCGATGGCCTCGCGGCTGGGGGAACGGGAGGCGGCCGGGGCGGACTCGTAGATCTGCAGGGCGTGTTCGGCGTGCCGGCGTGCCTCGTCGGAGCGTTCGAGCCAGATGCAGGCGGTGGCCGGGTAGGAGGTGAGGGCGTAGTCGGCCAGGGGTAGCGGGTCCAGGCCGAAGCGGTAGGCCATGCGGGAGGGAAGGAATTTGTGGGCGTCCTCGGCGGCGCGCAGGGAGGCGGTGAAGCCGTCGGCGTCGCCGTCCGCCGCCGCCGCGCGGGCGGCCTGGGCGTGGAGGCGGACGGTGAGCGGGTGGGTGGCCGGCGCCTGGGCGAGGCCGCGGCGGGCGGCGTTGAGTGCCCGGTCGGCGCGGTGTTCGTAGAGGTTGATGGAGGCGGCGGCGTCCATGGCCCAGGCGCACAGCTCGCCGTGGCCGGCCTGCCGGCCGTGGATGAAGGCGTCGTTGGCGAAGGCGAGGCCGGTACGGGGGCTGCCGAGGTCGTGGGCGAGCCAGGCGAGGAGTTCGGAGAGCCACCCGGCGTAGGCGAGCAGTTCGCGGCCCTGCTCGTGGGTGTGCCTGGCCTTCAGCAGCGCGTCCACCTTGCGGCGGTAGTCCAGCGCTTCGGTGAACACCTGCTGCGGGGGCTTGATGGAGTAGGCGTCGTTGAAGTCGGTGACGGCGAGGTCCAGGTGGTCGAGCGTCCCGGCGCCTAGGCAGTGTCGTCAAAGTGATCTTGGCTAGTGGATCATGGTGTGGTGATACGTCGCCATGAACTCTCCGATGCCGAGTGGGGCTTGGTGGAGC
>NZ_JBWKEQ010000118.1:0-1592 GCF_056435365.1 Kitasatospora sp. NPDC043949
GTGACTGGTCGTTGTTTGAGAACTGCACAGTGGACGCGAGCATCTGTGGCCAAGTTTTTAAGGGCGCACGGTGGATGCCTTGGCACCAGGAACCGATGAAGGACGTGGGAGGCCACGATAGTCCCCGGGGAGCCGTCAACCAGGCTTTGATCCGGGGGTTTCCGAATGGGGAAACCCGGCAGTCGTCATGGGCTGTCACCCGCTGCTGAACACATAGGCAGTGTGGAGGGAACGCGGGGAAGTGAAACATCTCAGTACCCGCAGGAAGAGAAAACAACCGTGATTCCGGGAGTAGTGGCGAGCGAAACCGGATGAGGCTAAACCGTGATGGTGTGAGACCCGGCAGGGGTTGCCATCGCGGGGTCGTGGGATTTTTCTTGATCGGTCTGCCGGCCGGTCGGCGAGTCAGAAACCGTATGGGTAGTCGAAGGACATGCGAAAGGTCCGGCGTAGAGGGTAAGACCCCCGTAGACGAAATCTGTACGGCTCGTTTGAGAAACTCCCAAGTAGCACGGGGCCCGAGAAATCCCGTGTGAATCTGGCGGGACCACCCGCTAAGCCTAAATATTCCCTGGTGACCGATAGCGGATAGTACCGTGAGGGAATGGTGAAAAGTACCGCGGGAGCGGAGTGAAATAGTACCTGAAACCGTGTGCCTACAAGCCGTGGGAGCGTCGTTCATCAGCTTGCTGGTGGGCCGTGACTGCGTGCCTTTTGAAGAATGAGCCTGCGAGTTTGCGGTGTGTAGCGAGGTTAACCCGTGTGGGGTAGCCGTAGCGAAAGCGAGTCCGAATAGGGCGTCTGAGTTGCATGCCCAAGACCCGAAGCGGAGTGATCTAGCCATGGGCAGGTTGAAGCGCGGGTAAGACCGTGTGGAGGACCGAACCCACCAGGGTTGAAAACCTGGGGGATGACCTGTGGTTAGGGGTGAAAGGCCAATCAAACTCCGTTATAGCTGGTTCTCCCCGAAATGCATTTAGGTGCAGCGTCACGTGTTTCTTGCCGGAGGTAGAGCACTGGATAGGCGATGGGCCTTACCGGGTTACTGACCTTAGCCAAACTCCGAATGCCGGTAAGTGAGAGCGTGGCAGTGAGACTGTGGGGGATAAGCTCCATGGTCGAGAGGGAAACAGCCCAGAACACCGACTAAGGTCCCTAAGCGTGTGCTAAGTGGGAAAGGATGTGGAGTCGCAGAGACAACCAGGAGGTTGGCTTAGAAGCAGCCACCCTTGAAAGAGTGCGTAATAGCTCACTGGTCAAGTGATTCCGCGCCGACAATGTAGCGGGGCTCAAGCACATCACCGAAGTCGTGTCATTGCAGCATGAAGGGCTAACGCCTGCTGTGATGGGTAGGGGAGCGTCGTGTGCCGGGTGAAGCGGCGGTGGAAACCAGTCGTGGACGGTATACGAGTGAGAATGCAGGCATGAGTAGCGATACAAGAGTGGGAAACTCTTGCGCCGATTGACCAAGGGTTCCTGGGTCAAGCTGATCTGCCCAGGGTAAGTCGGGACCTAAGGCGAGGCCGACAGGCGTAGTCGATGGACAACGGGTTGATATTCCCGTACCCGCTTTGAAGCGCCAACGCTGAACC
>NZ_JBWKEQ010000119.1:0-1579 GCF_056435365.1 Kitasatospora sp. NPDC043949
CTTGGAATTTATCCTCGTCGGGCTTGGTGTTCCTTGATCGATTCGGCGCGTTTGACCGTCTTTCCGACGTCGTGACGCGTGGCCCGCTGCTTGTTCTTCGAGCCGGGCGGCCGTCCGGGGCCCGGCTTGGACGGTTTCGGTGCTGTCGCGGGGCGAGCGATGGTCGGGCGGATGTTGCGAAACCCCCGCCGCACCCGGGCGGGGGTGAGACGGCGGGGCTCGGCGGGCCGTTCCCAGGGGCGGCGGAGGTCCTCGGCCAGCGGCCGGGCCAGACGGAGTTGGGTGTGGGCGGCGATGATGAGCCAGGTCCACAGGTCAGCGCTGTCGGCGTGGCGGATCTTCGGGGCGGTCCAGCCGAGCGTCTGCTTCATGAGTCTGAAGGTGTGTTCCAGGTCGAATCTGCGCAGGAACGACTGCCACCAGCGGTCCACGTCCGCGCCGGTGGCGGCGGTGGCCGAGCACCACAGCCAGACCGGTTTCGGATCCCGGTCGCCCGGCAAGCGATCGACCTTCAGTCGCACCAATGTCCCGTGCAGGATCGGCAGTTCTTCCTTTGCGTGGTCCAGCCAGGGGCCGCGATGGGTGAGCCTGGGGTGCATCCGGTCCCACGCGACCGCCTCCGCGGTGCCGTAACGGGTGGTGTCCGTGACCGTGGTGACCTCGGGCTGATGCCAGCTCTCGGGCTTCGCGAAGGTGAGGACGCCGCCGTGTCGACGCGGGCGCCCGCCCCTCGGGGTGGAGCGTGTGGGGCCTGCGTCTCGGAGCATGACGCGGTCCGAGCGCAAGCGTCCGACCAGCACGACCGGAAGGTCCACGAGAGCGTGCGAGAGGTAGGCGACGTCGTAGCCGGAGTCCATCATGATCAGGATCTCCGGGTCGGCTGGCTGCCAGTGTCCGGCCTGTGTCAACCGCTCTACGACATCGCGTAGTTGGGCGGAGGTGACGGCGGTCGCGTCGTCGGCCGGCCCGAGGCGCACGGCGTCCAGCAGCGCGACCCAGGAGGTACGGCCTGTTTCCAGGGCGGCGACGAAGGAGTACGGCCAGCCGGGAACGAGCTGGTCCGTTTTGCGGTCGCCACGTCCGTAGACGTGACAGAAGAGCCGGTCGTCGCTGGTGGGGGCGTCGGGGCGGAGCCAGTTGCTCACGTCGACGGCCAGCACGATCCGGCCGTCGGCCGCCTTCGGCAGCGGCAGGCCGGCCAGCATGCGACGCAGCCGGGCCGGCTCCAGCCAGCCCCGGTCCAGCGCGGCATACAGGGCGCCGTGCCCCCGACGGTGCTCGGCCGTGAGCGACAGCTCGACGAGGGTCTTCACCGGCCCGTCCGTGCACAGCACCGCGTCGGTGAGCTCGAAGAGTGAGTCCGCGCGGGCGTAGAGGCATTCGTAGAACTCAACCCGAAAGCGGGACAGGAGAGCCAATGCCTGGCATGCGGGCGGGTCGAGGGGGAGACTCATGGGCAGCGGCCGTTCTCTCGTGCTTCGTGACTCGACATCTCGAAGCGTGGAGAACGGCCGTCTCCACTGTCCCGGGAAGAACCGCAGATCAGCAGGTCGAGTGACCGCCGAGGTTAAACAACAAG
>NZ_JBWKEQ010000120.1:0-1169 GCF_056435365.1 Kitasatospora sp. NPDC043949
CCTAGTACTGCAACGGTGCTTACCATGTCGAGGCTTCAGCTCTTGGGCTGTGGCCTCGTCTTTTGTAGTGGCTGGTCCGGGCCTGTTGTTGGCGTCTGCGGCGCCATCGGGACCAGTGCAGGACGTGGTCGATGCTGCGGCGGACAGGCCGGGTGAGCTTCGTGATCAGTCGGCGGATCTCGGGGACTGTGAGAGGTATCAGGTCTGACGTTCGAGCGGGTCCAGCCCCTTTTCGAGCTGCTGGGCCCGCATGACGGTGAGGTAGGCATGGGCGGCCATGGCCAGGGTGATGTGCCGGTACCACCCCGGGTGCCGTCGGACCTGATAGTCGTCCAGGCCGCACTGGCCCTTGGCGCTCTGGAAACACTCCTCGATCGCCCAGCGGGCACCCGCGACGGCGATCAGCTCGTTGAGTGTGGCATCGGCGGGCGCGTAGGCGATGTAGTAGGCGAGCTTTGTGGGATCGGTGATGCTGCGGCGTGCCAGGACCCAGTGCTTGCGGTCGGGGCGGTGCCACGGCCGGACCTCGACGCGGGCCCAGTCGTAGACCCGCAGGCCGTGGGCGCCCTCGCCGCAGGAACGACGCTTCCACTTCTGACGGGGCAGGTCGGCGACCAGGTCGTGCAGTCGATGGTCCAAGGCACGCCGGGTGACGACGGTGTCTTGGCTGGTGGTGGCCACGACGTGGAAGACGTCGGCCTGCTCCAACTCGTAGCGCCAGCCCTTGCTGTAGCCGTAGCCGGCATCCGCGGTCACCCACCGGAACGGGATCTGGTCGTCGATCGCGCGGCGGACCATCGCCCTGGCGAGCTGGACCTTGGTGGCGAACTCGACCTCATCGCCGATCCCCGCCGCCCGGCAGCGTGCGCGGTCGTCGGTCCAGGACTTCGGAAGGTAGAGCGCCCGGTCGATCAGGGTGCGGCCCGGCTTGCCGGAGTAGGCGAGGAAGACCCCGACCTGGCAATTCTCGGTGCGGCCGGCGGTGCCGGAGTACTGCCGCTGGACACCGGCCGAACGCACACCCTTCTTCAGGAATCCGGTGTCGTCCACGATCAGCACACCGGCCGGATCCGCCAGGTGGGGGGGGGGGGGGGGGGGGGGGGGGGGGGGGGGGGTGGCTGGGGCGCCGACCCACGCGTGTTGGTTTGGGGCGGGGGGGGCTGGGCTGG
>NZ_JBWKEQ010000120.1:1179-1566 GCF_056435365.1 Kitasatospora sp. NPDC043949
CTGAATACCTCCTTCTCCCCCCCCCCCCCCCCCCCCCCCCCCCCCCCCCCCCCCCCCCCCCCCCCCCCCCCCCCCCCCCCCCCCCCCCCCGTCCGCGTCCCAGTCGATCCGGTTCAGCAGCCGCTGGATCCGGTCCGGACCGACATGACCGGCCTCCTCGGCCACCGTCCACCCGTTCTTGCGCTCCAAAGGCGCCAGCAGGCCCCACATGTAAGCCAGCGCCGACTCCCGCGACTCACTCCGCGCGAACCGGTGAGCAAACCGCTCATGCAACCCTGCCAGCCCATCCGACCAGCGACGAGCATCGATCTCGGATATGTCCCCACGCATGAACAGCTCAACGAGCTAACCCGACAACCGTCACGGTAATCACCGTTGCAGTACTAG
>NZ_JBWKEQ010000121.1:0-1371 GCF_056435365.1 Kitasatospora sp. NPDC043949
CACCCCCCCCCCCACGGGCCGTCGCCCCCCCCCCCCCCCCCCCCCCCCCCTCTTCCCTCCCCCCCCCCCCCCCCCCCCCCCGGGGCGGGTCTGCTTCGCCATCCACCAGAACACACCCAACCCGCCACGAACCACCCGCCTTGAGGCGGCCTCCAGTGGATCTCCAGCGCCGGCACACCGCCCCCACACCCCGGCCCGGGCCACCGCAAACGGAAGGGTGCGCGTCGGGTGGGGCGGGAGGCGGACCCGGAGTCCAGGCCGGACGCGCATCCGGGTGAGCGGGGTGGTCGGCACCGGTGAGCCGTCGGCGGCTCAGGGCAGCAGCAGGCCCGGGACGAGGACCAGGCCGACCAGGCCCGCGACCAGGGTCGGCAGGCCGGTGACGCCCATCCACACCAGGTGGCCGGCGAGCCCGCCCGGCGTGTCCGCCGACAGGCGGCCGGGCACCACCAGGACCGTGCGGGGCCGCGCCACGTCCTGCACGTCGGCGGCGCTGCACTCGTGCCGCTGCGCCGTGCCGAGCTGGTCGGTCACCCGGTAGGTGTACCGGAGCGTGCGCCGGGTGCTGCGGGAGTGGCCGTGGACGTCGTGCACCCTGTACTCCCCGAGGTAGGAGCCGGTGAACTCCGCCGGGCGGAGCTCGCCCAGTGCCTGCTGCTGGCGCCAGTACCGCAGCTGCCAGGGCAGGTTCGCCGCCCAGGCGGCGCTCACCCACCAGGCGGCGAAGCCGGCCCAGACGAACCCGGCCCGCACCGGGTGGCCGAGCAGGGCCAGGGCGACGGACTCGGTGAGGCAGCCGGCGAACAGGGCGAGGAGGCCGAGCTGCCAGCCGGCGGGCCGCAGCGGCCTGGGCCGCCGGAACGGTTCGACGCGGATCCGCGCCGGGTCGGCCGGAGCCTCGGCGAGCCGTTTCAGCCGTTGCGCGTTGATGGCGTCGGCGAACGCCTGGGCCTTGGCGTCGGTCGTGCCCAGGCGGAACTCGGAGCGCTCGCCGCGCCCCGGCGGGTCGACCTCGACGCACAGGTCCCAGAGCACGCCCCGGCCGGGGACGGCGTGCACCCGGTGGATCCGGCCGTAGGGGATGTGGAAGGCCTCCGGTTCCTCCTGCCACACCAGCGCGGATCCGGTCATCCGCACCGAGCGACGGCCGAACCAGGTGCGGAGTTCCCTCGGCGGTGCGAGTACTGCCTGCCCGGCCATCGCTGTTCTCGTGCTCCCCCGTGACGTGATCTCGGCCGCGTGATCATATAGCCGCGGCGGCCCCCCAAACGGCCGTGGGGGGGGGGGGGGGGGGGGGGGGGGGGGGGGGGGGGGGGGGGGGGGGGGGGGGGGGGGGGGGGGGGGGGGGGGGGGGGGGGAGGGGAGCGCCTG
>NZ_JBWKEQ010000123.1:0-1354 GCF_056435365.1 Kitasatospora sp. NPDC043949
CAGCCGATCCCGGAGACGAACACGGTGTTCTCGCGCTTGATGCCGAGCTCCGGCATGAAACCCTGCACCGCCGCCAGGACCGCGTAGTCCCCGCAACCGGGACACCAGCGCACCTCCTGGTCGGTCTTGAAGTCCCGGGCACTCTGCGGACCTTCGGCCTTGGGCACCAGGTTCAGGGACGGGAAGCCGTTCTCGCTCATCGGTGGTCCTCCTCGTCCAGGGCGCCGATCGCCGCCGACAGCACGTCCGCCAACTGCGCCGCCTTGAACGGCAGCCCACGCACCTGGTTGTAGGACTCCGCGTCCACCAGGTACTTCGCCCGCAGCAGCAGCGCGAGCTGGCCCAGATTCATCTCCGGCACGACGACCTTCTCGTAACTCCTGAGCACCGCGCCCAGGTTGGCCGGGAAGGGATTCAGGTGACGCAGGTGCGCCTGGGCCACCTCCCCGCCGTCCGCCCGCACCCGCCGCACGGCCGCGGTGATCGGCCCGTACGTCGAACCCCACCCCAGCACCAGCACCCGCGCCTCGCCGCTCGGGTCGTCGACCTCCACGTCGGGGACGGCGACCCCGTCGACCTTCGCCTGCCGGGTACGGACCATGAAGTCGTGGTTCGCCGGGTCGTAGGAGATGTTCCCCGTCCCGTCCTGCTTCTCGATCCCGCCGATCCGGTGCTCCAGCCCCGGCGTACCGGGCAGCGCCCACGGCCTGGCCAGGGTCCTCGGATCCCGCAGGTAGGGCCAGAACGAGCCGTCCTCGCGGTTCGGCCCGGTCGCGAAATCCGGACTGACCAGCGGGAGTTCGTCCACCTCAGGGATCCGCCACGGCTCCGAGCCGTTCGCCAGGTAGCCGTCCGAGAGCAGGAACACCGGCGTCCGGTACGTCACCGCGATCCGCGCCGCCTCCAGCGCCGCGTCGAAGCACTCCGCCGGCGTCGCCGGAGCGACGATCGGCACCGGCGCCTCGCCGTTGCGCCCGAACATCGCCTGCAGCAGGTCCGCCTGCTCCGTCTTGGTCGGCAGACCGGTGGAGGGCCCACCGCGCTGGATGTCCACCACCAGCAACGGCAGCTCCAGCGACACCGCCAGGCCGATCGTCTCACTCTTCAACGCCACCCCGGGGCCCGAGGTCGTCGTCACGCCGAGCGCGCCACCGAAGGACGCGCCGAGCGCCGCACCGATCCCGGCGATCTCGTCCTCGGCCTGGAAGGTACGGACCCCGAAGTTCTTGTGCCGGCTCAGCTCGTGCAGGATGTCCGACGCCGGCGTGATCGGGTACGAACCCAGGTACAGCGGCAGCCCGCAGCGCTGCGCGGCGGCGATCAGGCCGTAGGAGAGCGCCAGGTTCCCCGAGAT
>NZ_JBWKEQ010000124.1:0-1299 GCF_056435365.1 Kitasatospora sp. NPDC043949
CTTGGGTTCTAGCGGTCGTCGCAACACCCGAGCTCAAGGTGTGCGATGGACTTCGAGATCCGAGGGGACCGGAAGCCGCAGGGGCCCAGGAAGCTCCGCGGCGAGCGGGAGGAATACTTCCGGCTCGTGCAGCAGGGCTACAGCAACAGAGAGGCGTCCCGGCTCGTGGGTATCCACGAGCGGACCGGTCGTGAGTGGCGCCACGGCCGGCCCGAGGGGCGTGTGAAGAGGCCGAGGCCGCCCGCGCGGGCGGCCGTCCCCTCACCGTCCGGGCCGTCCCGGTACCTGCGCGAGGACGAACGCATCCACATCGCCGACCGGCTGCGGGAGAAGGCCACCGTCCGCGCGATCGCCGCCGAACTGGGCCGCAGCCCCTCCACGGTCAGCCGGGAGATTCGCCGCAACCGCCATCCAGGCAGCGGCAGTTACCGGCCCCACGCCGCGCAGGCCCGCGCCGACGCCCGCCGGCCCCGGCCCAAACCCGGCAAGATCAGCCAGAGCCCGCAGCTACGGGACTTCATCCAGCGCCAACTGGACCGGAAATGGAGTCCGGAGCAGATCTGCCAGGCTCTGCGGGACACCTTCCCCGAGCGGCCGGAGATGCACGTGGCCCACGAGACCGTCTACCAGGCCCTCTACATCCAAGGACGGGGCGAACTGCGGCGCGAGCTGGCCGGTGCCCTGCGCAGCGGCCGCGCCCGCCGCGTCCCCCAGCGCCAGGCCGACTGCCGCAGGCCTCGCTTCATCGACCCGATGGTCATGATCAGCGAACGCCCCGCCGAGGTCGAGGACCGGGCGGTGCCCGGGCACTGGGAGGGCGACCTGATCCTCGGCAAGGACGGCGCCTCCGCGATCGGCACCCTGGTCGAACGCGCCACCCGCTACGTCATGCTCCTGCACCTGCCCCACGGCCGCACCGCCGAGCGCGTGCGCGACGCCCTGGTGGAGACCGTGCGGACCCTGCCGACGCATCTGGTGCGGTCGCTGACCTGGGACCAGGGCTCCGAGATGGCCTCCCACGGCTCGTTCACCGTCGCCACCGGCGTCCCGGTCTACTTCTGCGACCCGGCCAGCCCCTGGCAGCGCGGCTCCAACGAGAACACCAACGGCCTCCTGCGGCAGTACTTCCCCAAGGGCACCGACCTGTCCGCCCACACCCCGGAACACCTGACCCACGTCGCCGCCGAACTCAACAGCCGCCCACGCAAAACGCTCGGCTGGGAAACCCCAGCCGAGCGCCTGCATAAACTCATCGCGGCCTGATCAAACCGACCACGTGTTGCAACGACCCCTAGAAAC
>NZ_JBWKEQ010000125.1:0-1284 GCF_056435365.1 Kitasatospora sp. NPDC043949
TGGTTTGTTGACATGGGGTCAGGTCGGCAGTATCGGTGAGGAGAGTCTTTCGGGGGTGCTGCCATGACCGCGCGCGTACCTTGTCCACCGGCTCCCGGGCCCCTCGAGGGGTACGCGGCCAGGTTCGACGACCTCTTCAGCTCACTCGCCCAGCGGCGAGGATTCCGCGAGTACCTGACCGGTCTGCTACTGCCGCGGGACCGGAACAAGACGCTCACGGCCCTGGCCGGGGCCGAGCCGGTGGCCGGGGCTCAGCATCCGGCGGTGCAGCGGCTTCAGTTCTTCCTGTCGGAATCGACGTGGAAGTTCGAGCAGGTCAACGCCCGTCGGCTCGAGCTGTTGCTGGCCGATCCGGCCACCGCGCCACACGGCCAGGGCGTGTTGGTGATCGACGACTCCGGAAACCGCAAGGACGGCACGGCCACCGCCCATGTCGGGCGGCAGTGGCCGGGCCGGCTCGGGAAGACGCACAACGCCGTCGTCACGGTAACCACGCTCTGGGCGGATGAGCGCCTCTACTATCCGCTACACGCGGTGCCCTACACCCCGGCCCACCACTTCCCGAGGAAGCGCAACGACCCCGACTTTCACACCAAGCCGCAGCTTGCCACCGACCTTGCCGGCCAGGCCCAGCGGGCCGGGGTCACGTTCCGGGCGGTGGTGGCGGACTGCGGCTACGGCGACCACGACGAGTTCCGACACACCCTGCGCGAGGCCGGCCTGCCGTTCGTCATGGCCCTCAAGCCCCGCCGCGGTACCTGGGCCTGCAGGGACCAAGCGCACACCCCGGTCGAAGCGGCACACGCCCTGACCTGGACAGATCCCGAGCACCCAGGCGAGTGGACGCCGGTTGTCCGCACCTTCCGCGACGGGCACACCGAGACCTGGTGGGCCGCCGACGCCCGCCTCGGAGCATGGGGACCCGACGGGTGGACCCGCCTGGTGGTGGCCACCGCAGACCCAGGCACCCTGCCGGACAAAGCCACCTGGTATCTGGCCACCGACCTGCCCCGACCCGGCTCACCCCGCACCGCCGACAGTCCCCACCCGCCCGCCGGCCTGGCCGAGCTCGTCCGGCTCTACGGCCTGCGGCACTGGATCGAGCAAAGCCACAAGCAGGTCAAGGACGAACTAGGCCGGGCCGACTTCCAGGTCCGCTCCGACACAGCGATCCGCCGCCACCAGACCCTCGTGAACTGCGCATTCTCCTTCTGCTGGGACGCCTGGTTCGCCGAAGAAACCACAGCACAGGACCAGGCCCAGCCAGCCGAAACCGCAGACTGG
>NZ_JBWKEQ010000126.1:0-1283 GCF_056435365.1 Kitasatospora sp. NPDC043949
ATCCGCATATCGCATGCGAGACGGTCTACGCCGACAGGTGACCGTCCGTCAGTAAAACGGCAGATCCATCACCCCAAAGAGCAAATGTCAGTACCCTCGGCGCTATGAACGTCACCGGCCGAAGCATCACCGCGACCGCGCGAGCGACCAGCTCGCCGGTTGCCGCCGCCTGACGTACTCCCTACTTCCACCGGCGACCGGAAACGGTCTGCCGGTGGTTCCATGGCGTTCCCGCCCCGGTTCCGATGATCGTGCGGACCCGTTGTCCGGTGCCTCCCCGCTGCACACGCGAAGGAGCCACCCCATGAACACCGACCAGATCGTCCGCACGTTCGTCGAGTACTTCGAGGAGCGCGGCCACCGGCGGATCACCGGCGCGACCCTGCTGCCGCCGCCCGGCGACCCGGTGCTGTTCACCACCTCCGGCATGCACCCGCTCACCCCGTATCTGGAGGGGCACCCACACCCCCTCGGCCGGCGGTTGGTCAATGTGCAGCGCTGTCTGCGCACCACGGACCTCGAGGAGGTCGGCGACAACACCCATCTGACCGTCTTCGAGATGCTCGGCACCTGGTCGCTCGGCGACTACGAGGGCCCACTGAGCCTCGACTGGGGTCATGGCCTGCTCACCGAGGGGTTCGGCATCGATCCGGGGCTGCTCCATGCCACGGTCTTCGGCGGCGACAACCAGACCGGCCCCGACACCGCTTCGCTGGAGCTGTGGCAGGAGCGCGGGGTGCCGGTCGAGCTCACCGTCGAGGACAACTGGTGGTCCAACGGACCGACCGGCCCGTGCGGCCCCGACTCGGAGATCTTCCTGTGGACCGGCGACACCCCGCCGGAGTCGACGCCGACCGGTGACGACCGCTGGGTGGAGGTGTGGAACCACGTGATGATGCGGCATCGACGGCTCGTCGACGGTTCACTCGTGCCGCTCCCGCAGCGCAACGTCGACACCGGACTCGGCCTGGAACGGCTGGCCTCACTGCTGCAGGGCCAGCGGTCGGTGTTCGAGTGCGACGTCTTCGACCCCTGGCGCCGGATCGTGCCGACCTTGTGGCAGCTGGACGAACCGCCGCTGCGGCTGGTCTGCGACCACCTGCGCTCGGCCATCGTGGTGATCGGCGACGGGGTGCGCCCGGCCAACACCGGCCGCGGCTACGTGCTGCGCCGGCTGGTACGTCGGGTGCTTACTGACATTTGCTCTTTGGGGTGATGGATCTGCCGTTTTACTGACGGACGGTCACCTGTCGGCGTAGACCGTCTCGCATGCGATATGCGGA
>NZ_JBWKEQ010000127.1:0-1263 GCF_056435365.1 Kitasatospora sp. NPDC043949
TGGCAGTCGAACGGGTAACGGACGGGCCACTGCCGGGAGCCACCGAGGCGTCGGCCGAGCCGGCGCCGGAGGGCGCAGCGGAGGGCGCAGCGGAGGGCACAGCGGAGGGCACAGCGGAGGGCTCGCCGTGGGCCGTGGGGGTGGGCGTGGAGGTGCTGGTTGCGGCGGTGGCTATTCCTCCTGCGGTCGCGATGGCTACGGCGGTGGCGGCGATGAGTGTGATCGGGCGGATACGCATGAATCCGTGTCCTTTTCTGCCGGGCGTCCGGTTGACGCCTGCGCCCCTGTAGGTCTCCCGACGCTCGGCAGGTCGCACCCCGCGCACGTGATCCAGGTCATAGGCCGCGGGCGCAACCCTGGGGTGGTGCTCGTGCGTACAGGACGGGACGCTCCGTCCAGGACGCACGGCTCCACAGCCGCAGCCGAGGAGTGCTTCCTCGCGAGCCGCCTGTGCCGCAAGCTGACGGACAGCCCGGAAGAAAGGCCCTTGATGACGCCACAGGAGTTCGACGCGTTCTACGCGGCGTCCTTCTCCCGCCTGACCGGGCAGCTCTACGCGCTGACCGGCAGCTGGTCCGAAGCACAGGACGTGGTCCAGGAGGCGTTCATCCGCGCGTGGGACCGAAGGCACACCTTCGACCCGGACAACGCCCCGGAGGCATGGATCCGGACCACGGCCCGGCGGCTGGCCATCTCCCGCTGGCGACGTGTGGCCCGGGGCCTGCACTTAGCCGGACGCCACCACCGCCAAGAACCGCCCACCGTCGAGCCGCCCACCGAGGAGCACCTGATGCTGGTCGCCGCGCTACGCGACCTGCCCGAGGCACAGCGGAGCGCCCTGGTCCTGCACCACATGTGCGACCTCTCCGTCGAGCAGGTCGCGGCCGAGACTGGCGCCAGTGTCAGCGCCGTCAAGAGTCGCCTCGCCCGCGGCCGGGCCGCGCTCGCGGGCAGACTCGCCGACCAAGCCCCGACCAGCGAGGAAGGAAAGCTTCGTGTCTGACCCCATCCACGACACCCTCGGCGACAGGCTGCGGCTGCTCGGCACGCAGATGCCCGCGCCGACACTGCCCGCAGCGGAGATCCGCCGACGCGCCGACCGGCGCCGGCACCGCCGGCGTGCCCTCGCTGCGACCGCGGCCTGCACCGCGGCAGCCTTGTGCCTGGCTCTCCCGTCCGTGCTGCACTCACCGGGACCACAGAAGGGAGCAGGCACCGCAGACGTCTCCTCCGCGTCTGCTTCCGTTCCGGCTTCCCCGCGTC
>NZ_JBWKEQ010000128.1:0-1176 GCF_056435365.1 Kitasatospora sp. NPDC043949
TACTGACATTGGCGCTTCAGGGTGATGGCGGCGGGAGGTCGAGGGAGAGGCCGGTCCCGGCGAGGAATCCGTCGAGGATGTCGGGGCGGTACTGGAGCCGTTTGAGCCGGTTGCGGACGAGGGCTTCGAGGCGGTCGACGGCGACCGAGGACAGGTTGGCCAAGCTGCGCTTGACGTGCGCCCAGAGCCACTCCACGGGATTCAGGTCCGGCGCGTAAGCGGGCAGGATGAACACCGTCAGCCAGTCCCGCGCGCCGAT
This sequence comes from Kitasatospora sp. NPDC043949, assembly GCF_056435365.1. Lineage (NCBI taxonomy): Bacteria > Bacillati > Actinomycetota > Actinomycetes > Kitasatosporales > Streptomycetaceae > Kitasatospora > Kitasatospora sp. NPDC043949. The sequence continues at coordinate 260 of NZ_JBWKEQ010000128.1, forward strand.
CAAGTCCCGCATGGCATAGGAGACATGAGTGTTCAGGCGGTCCCAGACCAGCACGATCGGCGCCTTCACCAGGTGGTGGATGCCGTCGATCAGGCCGATGTAGTCGCGCTCGGACAGGCTCCGTCGCTCACCCTTGCGACCGGTGTGCCGCCGGATGCGATGGGACAGCCTGGTCCGGGAGCCGGGCCGCACGGCGATCAGCCCCGCGACCGAGACCCGACCAGAGCGGCTGCCGGAGACCTTCACGACCGGGGTGACGCCCCGCCGCCCCCAGGTGCGTCCACGGGGCGGCCTGCGCGTGAAGCCGGCCTCGTCCTCGAAGCAGACCCATCCGCCGCAGGCCGCCCGGGCGCTTTTACCTCCGCCCAAGTCGCCTCCTTCCACGCTGTAACGGCCTGCTCGTCACGCTCCGCGGACCGCCTCGCGGGTATCTGCGGCGTGAAACCGAGCCGGCGCATCAGCCGGGTGGCGCCCGAGACGCTGTAGGAGACGTGGAACTTGCGGCCGATCAGTGTGGCCACCCGCGCACCGGTCCACACCTGGTCCTCGTCCCAGCCGTGGGCGGCCGGTCCCTGGTCGAGGTAGGCGGCCAGTTTCTCCTGGCACCGCACGGACAGCTTGCACCGCTGCCCGTGGGGGCCGCGCGAACCCAGCGCCGCCGCCCCGCCCCGCTTCCAGGCCTGGTGCCACTGGTAGACCGACTTGCAGCTCACCCGCAACTGCCGGGCGACCTCCGGAGGCTTGACTCCTTCGCCGAACAGCGCGGCAGCCTCCAAGCGCACGGCCTCACGGCGCTGTCGTGCCTTCGCCGTCAGCCCGCCCCCATCCGCATATCGCATGCGAGACGGTCTACGCCGACAGGTGACCGTCCGTCAGTAAAACGGCAGATCCATCACCCCAAAGAGCAAATGTCAGTA